>NZ_JBIAZG010000004.1:0-442284 GCF_042898885.1 Micromonospora sp. NPDC000316 | reverse complement strand
GGGGTGGCCGTTTCTCCCGCCCTCCTACCCCCGGGGGGGGGGGGGGGGGGGGGGCGCCGTCCGGGTTGGGTGGGGGGGGGGCGGGGCGGCCCCCCCCCCCGGGGGGGCCCCCCCCCCCCCACGTCTCGGCCCTTTCACCCGGAAACGGGTCTAACACCTAATTGCTCGTGGGGCCTTTTGGACGTAACAGTTTGGCATCGTGGGTACCGATTGTTCGGTTCTGAACCTTGATTGCCTTCGATTCGAACGTCAGGCGACGATTGAGGCACGATCCGATACCAACCGGCTACCGGGCTGTTTCCGGTCACACGCCACGGGAGCTATGGTCACCGCCATCGGTGACCCCTGTCACCACGTTGTCCGTACCCCCAAGGACGAGGTGAAAGCACGATGCGTGCACCCAGGCCGAAGGTCGCGATCGCGGCCGTCGCGGTCGCGGCCCTCGCGGTAGCAGGCTGCGCCGAGAGCAACCGCGACGACAGTTCCAGCGGCAGCAAGAAGGACACCCTCGTCTTCGGCGTCGCCGGAGACCCGAAGGTGCTCGACCCGAGCTTCGCCAGCGACGGTGAGTCGCTGCGTGTGGCCCGTCAGGTCTTCGAGACCCTCGTCCGACCGGAGGAAGGCGGCACCAAGGTCACCCCCGGCCTGGCCGAATCCTGGACCCCGGACGCCGCCGGCACCACCTGGACGTTCAAGCTCCGGTCCGGCGTGAAGTTCCACGATGGCACCGACTTCAACGCCGAGGCCGTCTGCGTCAACTTCAACAGGTGGTACAACGCCAAGGGCCTCATGCAGAGCCCGGACGTGACCGCCTACTGGCAGGACGTCATGGGCGGCTTCGCCGCGAACGAGAACGCGGACCTGCCGCCGAGCCTCTTCAAGTCGTGCGCCGCCAAGGACGCGACCACTGTGGACCTGTCGTTCACCCGGGTCTCCAGCAAGATCCCGGCCGCGCTGATGCTGCCCTCGTTCTCCATCCACAGCCCGAAGGCGCTGCAGGAGTTCGACGCCAGCAACGTCGCGGGCACCGCCGAGGACATCAAGTACCCGGCGTACGCGACTGAGCACCCGACCGGAACCGGCCCGTTCAAGTTCAAGTCCTGGGACATCGCGAACAAGACGCTGACCCTTGAGCGCAACGAGGACTACGCGGGCACCAAGGCCAAGCTGAAGACCCTGATCTTCAAGACGATCTCGGACGAGAACGCCCGCAAGCAGGCGCTGCGCTCCGGTGACATCCAGGGCTACGACCTGGTCGGCCCGGCCGACGTCGAGCCGCTGAAGGGCGAGGGCTTCAACATGCTCACCCGCCCGGCGTTCAACGTGCTCTACCTGGCGATCAACCAGAAGGGCAACCCGAAGCTCGCCGACATCCGTGTCCGGCAGGCCATCGCGTACGCGCTGAACCGTCAGCAGCTTGTCGACTCGAAGCTGCCCCCGGGCGCCAAGGTCGCCGACAACTTCATGCCGGACACCGTCGAGGGCTGGAACGGCGACGTCACGAAGTACACGTACGACCCGGCCAAGGCGAAGGCGCTGCTGGCCGAGGCGGGCGCGTCGAACCTGACCCTGCGGTTCCACTACCCGACCGAGGTCACCCGGCCGTACATGCCGAACCCGAAGGACATCTTCGAGCTGCTGTCGGCGGACCTGAAGGCGGTTGGCATCACCGTCGAGGCAATCCCGCTCAAGTGGAGCCCGGACTACCTCAACGCCACCACCTCCGGCGACAAGCACGACATCCACTTCCTCGGCTGGACCGGTGACTACGGCGACGCCTACAACTTCATCGGTACGTTCTTCGACCGGCCGAAGGACGAGTGGGGCTTCAACAACAAGGCCCTGTTTGACCAGTTCAAGGACGCGGACGGCACCGCCGACATCGCGGCCCGTACGGAGAAGTACAAGGCCCTGAACAAGGCCGTGATGGACTTCCTGCCCGGTGTGCCGATCTCGCACTCGCCGCCGGCGATCGTGTTCGGCAAGGACGTGACCGGCGTCAAGGCGAGCCCGCTCACCGACGAGCGTTTCTCCAGCGCCGAATTCAAGTAAGTCCTGATCTGACGCAAGGAACGCGGGCGGGCGCTGTCGCACAGCGCCCGCCCGCAACCCTCCGCACCCCTTCGAGGCCGCCGTGTTCCGGTTCATCGTCAGGCGCCTGCTTCAGCTGATACCCACGCTGTTCGGGCTCTCCCTTCTGCTCTTCATCTGGCTACGTCGGCTTCCCGGCGGCCCCGAGACCGCCATCCTGGGTGAGCGCGGCACGCCCGAGATGCGTGCTGCCATCCGCCGCAACATGGGTCTCGACGAGCCCATCCTTGTGCAGTACGGCCGATTCGTACGCCGGATGATCAAGCTCGACCTGGGCACCTCGACCTCCACCAAGCGGGCGGTCACCACGGAGTTCATCGAGCGCTTCCCCGGCACCGTCGAGCTGACCATCACCGCCATGGTGATCGCGATCGGTGTCGGCATCCCCCTCGGTTATCTGGCCGCCCGACGTCGCGGCCGGTTCCTGGACCACGCGTCCGTGGGCGGCTCGCTGATCGGCATCTGCATCCCGGTCTTCTTCCTGGGCTACGTGCTCAAGGCGATCTTCTCGGAGAACCTGCACTGGTTCCCGTCCAGCGGCCGGCAGGACCCGACGCTCGGGGCGACCCGCGTCACCAACTTCTTTGTCCTCGACGGACTGATGACCCGCGAGTGGGACGCGGCAGCCGACGCCATCTGGCATCTGGTGCTGCCCGCCATCGCGCTTGCCAGCATCCCGCTGGCGATCATCGTCCGGATAACCCGGGCGAGCGTGCTGGAGGTTCTCAACGAGGACTTCGTCCGAACCGCCGAGGCCAAGGGCCTGACCGAGCGGACCGTCCGTGGCCGGCACGTGCTGCGCAACGCGATGCTGCCGGTGGCCACCTCGATCGGCCTGCTCGCCGGCGGCCTGCTCTCCGGTGCCGTACTGACCGAGACCGTCTTCGCCTTCAGTGGCATCGGAGCATTCGTCGCTGAGGCCATCGGCCAGCGTGACTATCCGGTGCTGATGGGCTTCATTCTGATCATCGCGGTGGTGTACGTGCTGGTGAACCTCCTGGTCGATCTCTCCTACAGCTTCATCGACCCGAGGGTGAGGGTCCGATGACCCTCAGCCCGGGCAAGAAGCGCGAAAAGATCGACCGGCTCTCGGAGTTGGCCGCCCGCGACGACGAGCGCGGGGTCAGCCTCTGGCAGGAGGCGTTCCGCCGGCTGCGCGGCAACCCGGCGGCGATCGTCGGCGCGATCATCCTGGCGATCTTCGTGTTGGTCTCGGTGATCGGGCCGTTCCTCGTGCCGTACGCGCCGACCGACACGATCGGCATCCGCGAGGGCCTGATCAAGCCGGGTGTCATTCCCGGCCCGACGAGCGAGCACTGGTTCGGCTACGACCACCAGGGCCGGGACGAGTTCAGCCGGATGATCGTGGGTGCCCGGCAGACCCTGCTGGTCGGCGTGGTCTCCACCCTCATCGGCCTGGCGATCGGCGCGCTTATCGGCGGCATCTCCGGTGCCGCGGCCGGCCTCGGTGGCCGGTGGGGGCGGTGGATCGACACCGTTCTGATGCGGTTCGTCGACATGCTGCTGGCGATGCCGAGCCTGCTGCTTGCGGTAAGCATCGCCGCCCTGCTCGGTGCCAGCCTGACCACTGTGATGATCGCGGTCGGTGTGGTCTCGGTGCCGGTCTTCGCGCGGCTGCTGCGCGGCTCGATGATCTCCCAGGCCAACAGTGACTACGTGCTGGCGGCCACCTCGCTCGGCGTGAAGAAGTCGAAGATCGCGCTGACCCACGTGGTGCCGAATTCGCTCGCCCCGGTGATCGTGCAGGCCACCCTGACCCTGGCCACCGCGATCATCGAGGCCGCGGCGCTCTCCTTCCTGGGCCTGGGTAACCCCGACACCGCCGTACCGGAGTGGGGGGTCATGCTCGCCGACGCGCAGCAGTACCTCGGCATCCGGCCGTCGCTGGCGATCTACCCGGCGGTCGCGATCATCATCACCGCGCTCGGCTTCACCCTGCTGGGTGAGGCGATGCGCGAGGCCCTCGACCCGAAGCTGCGGAAGTAGGCCCCTAATGGCACTGCTCGAAGTGGACGATCTGTCCGTCACGTTCGCCCGGCGCGGCCAGCGGACCGTGCACGCGGTCGACGGGGTGTCCTTCTCCGTCGACGCCGGTGAGGTGGTCGGCCTGGTCGGCGAGTCCGGCTGCGGCAAGAGCGTCACCTCGCTGGCGCTCATGGGTCTGCTGCCGAAGCAGCCCGGGCTGCGGGTCGGTGGCAAGGCCGTCTTCGACGGCACGGACCTGCTCCAGCTCGACGACAGGTCCCGGCGGGACATCCGTGGCCGGGACATCGCGATGATCTTCCAGGACCCACTCTCGTCGCTGAACCCGGTGATCCCGATCGGGTTGCAGGTGACCGAGGTGCTCGCCCGGCACCGGGGGATGAAGGGCGACGCCGCAGCCAAGGAGGCGGCGTCGCTGCTGGACCGGGTCGGCATCCCCGACCCGAAGCGCCGGCTGAAGGAGTACCCGCACCAGCTCTCCGGCGGGATGCGGCAGCGCGCGTTGATCGCGATGGCGGTGGCCTGCCAACCTCGGCTGTTGATCGCCGACGAGCCGACGACCGCGCTCGACGTCACCATCCAGGCCCAGATCCTGGAGCTGCTCAAGGATCTGGTGCGGGATTCCGGCACCGCGCTGCTGATGATCACGCACGATCTCGGTGTGGTGGCCGGGATGGTCGACACGGTGAACGTGCTCTACGCCGGCCGAGTCGTGGAGACGGCCCGCCGTCGTCCGCTGTTCCGCGAGCCGCGTCACCCGTACACGGTGGGCCTGCTCGGTTCGGTTCCGCGCCTGGACGCTGGGCGGGGCGAGAAGCTCACCCCGATTCCCGGTTCGGTCCGCGACCTGCTGCCCTGGCCGGACGGCTGCGCCTTCGCCCCGCGTTGCGCCCGCCGCACCGACGAGTGCGTGGGTCAGCCGCCGGAGCTGGTGCACACCTACGACGGGCGCAGCTACCGGTGCGTCAACCCGGAGCCGGTGCCCGGCACGGTGCCCGCTCCCCGCGAGGAGGAACCAGCGTGAGCGAGAACGACATCCTCGTCGAGGTACGCGACCTGAAGGTGCACTTCCCAATCAAACGGGGAGTGCTCTTCGACCGGGTGGTCGGGCACGTGAAGGCGGTCGACGGGGTCGACCTGAGCATCCGGCGCGGCAAGACGTACGGCCTGGTCGGCGAGTCCGGCTGCGGGAAGTCCACGCTCGGGCGGGCGCTGCTCCAGCTCACCCCGCCCACCTCGGGTGAGGTCGAGTTCGACGGCGTCGAGCTGACGACGCTGCCGGCTGGCAAGTTGCGCACCATGCGGCGTCGGATGCAGATGATCTTCCAGGATCCGATGTCCAGCCTCGACCCCCGGCAGAACGTCGAGTCGATCCTGACCGAGGGGTTGCAGACCCACGGCATCGGCACCGACCGCACCGACCGTCGGCGGATCATCGGCGAGACGCTCGACGCGGTGGGGCTGCCCCGCTGGGCGTTGTCCCGCTATCCGCACGAGTTCTCCGGCGGGCAGCGCCAGCGCATCGGCATCGCCCGCGCGGTGGTGCTCGGGCCGGAGCTGATCGTCGCCGACGAGCCGGTCTCGGCGCTCGACGTGTCGATCCAGGCCCAGGTCGTGAACCTGCTGGACGAGCTACAGGACAGCCTGGGGCTGACCTACCTGGTGATCGCGCACGACCTCGCGGTCGTCCGGCACATCTCCGACACGGTAGGCGTCATGTACCTGGGCGCGCTTGTCGAGGAGGCGCCGAGCGACCGGCTCTACACCGAGCCACTGCACCCGTACACCAGGGCTTTGATGTCCGCGGTGCCGGTGCCGGACCCGGACGTGGAGGATCGGCGGGAGCGGATCCTCCTCGCGGGTGACCTGCCCTCGCCGGCGAACCCGCCGTCCGGGTGTCGTTTCCACACCCGCTGCCCGTGGGCGCAGCCCACCCGCTGCAAGGACGAGCGGCCGGTGCTGCGGGAGATCGGCGCCAGCCGGGTCGCCTGCCACTTCGCCGAGCAGATCGCCAGCGGAGAACTGCGCCCGCACAAGGTAAGCGTGCAGATCGTCCGCCCCGAGGGCGAGGGCGACTCGCCGGGCGTGGTCTCCGCCCCGAGTGAGCCCGGCTCGTACGTCTGAGACAGCGCCGCCCGGAGGTCGTCAGCCCTCCGGGCGGTGCAGCAGGGCCACCGCGACACCGTGCACCGCGTCCAGCCCTGCCGGGTCGGCAAGCGCTACCGACCCGCCGGTCACCACGTACCACTCGTCCGCGTCCTTGTACTGCACCCGCAGCGTGACAGTGCCGTCCGCGTACTCGGTGCGCAGGGTCAACTCGCCGGTGATCACGCCGACCTCGTCGGTCATCACCCCACCCGGACCGGGCACGATGTCGGCGGTGCGGCTCTGCGCGCCGCCGGCACCGTCGGAATCCGCGACCATGCCGGCCCCCGGCACGGCGGCCGGGGTTTCGGCGGCGCCGTCCGCGACCATGCCGGCCCCCGGCACGGCGGCCGGGGTTTCGGCGGCCCCGTCCGCGGTCATGCCGGCTGTGGCCGGGCCCTTGTCAGCGGCACCCGCGGCCTCTGTCACGAATTGCTCCCCACCCTGCAGCCCTCCAACATGTCGGTCAGAG
This sequence comes from Micromonospora sp. NPDC000316, assembly GCF_042898885.1. NCBI lineage: Bacteria > Bacillati > Actinomycetota > Actinomycetes > Micromonosporales > Micromonosporaceae > Micromonospora > Micromonospora sp. NPDC000316. The sequence goes on along the minus strand of NZ_JBIAZG010000004.1, from coordinate 435,572 downwards.
CGGACTTCTCGGCACTTGTCACCGTCAGTCGCCAGTAGTGCTTGACGGTTACCCAATCTTCGGCGTACTGACACCAGTACGACCGGTTCGCCGGCTTCCACTGGGACGGGTCCTGGTCACCCTTCGACCGGTTCGACGACGCGGAAACCGCGAAGAGCTGCGGTCGTGTCGTGTCGTTGGCGAAGTCGCCACGCTTCGTGTCGTCCCACTCGTCGGCGCCCGAACGCCACGCGTTGGCCAACGGCACCATGTGGTCGATGTCCACCTCAGAGGGGTCGGCGGCGCTGCGGCCGTCGTACACGCTCTCCCAGCGACCACCGACCACGTTGCAGCCGGACAGCTTCACGTCCTCGCCGTCGCGCTGCAGGATGGTGTCCCGCACGTCGCAGTTCTTGCCGGTGTTCCGCCAGTGCGGAAAACGACTCCGGCTGTAGCCCTTCATCGAGCCGGCCTCGGCGACGGTCAGCTCACCCAACTGCTGCGCCGCACTGCCGCCGCCACCCGACGGGGACGCCTCCGGTTCGTCCGGAGGGACGCAACCGGCAACACCAAGCGCCAGCGCCGCGACGAGCGCGGTCACCGCCGCGCGCGATCCTGATCTGGTACGCACAGACGACACCTCTCCAGCTTGCGGGCTCTCGGCGATTGCGCACAGTACCCGGGCACGGTTTCGGCGTTTCGTGGCGTCTCCCACAATCTGCAAGGCAGATTGGTGAGATGACCACCGCCGTCCCCTCGCCCGCGCTACGGATGGGCACCGCCGCCGGTCGGGGGACGCTGCTCGCCGCAGTGCTCGCTTCCGGAATGGTCTTCCTCGACAGCACTGTCGTCAACGTGGCGCTGCCGAAACTCGGCCAGGATCTCGACGCCAATGTGGCCGATCTCCAATGGACTGTCAATGGCTACCTGCTGATGCTTGCGGCGTTCGTGCTGCTCGGTGGGGCGCTCGGGGATCGCTTCGGCAGGCGGCGGGTCTTCCTGATCGGGGTGGTGTGGTTCACCGTCGCCTCGGTGCTGTGCGGGCTGGCCCAGGGCACCGGCACGCTCATCGCGGCCCGTTTCCTCCAGGGCGTCGGCGGCGCGCTGCTCACCCCCGGGTCCCTGTCGGTGCTCCAGGCCAGCTTCCACCCCGACGACCGGGGACGGGCGATCGGTGCCTGGGCCGGCCTGTCCGGAGTGTCCACGGCGCTGGGGCCGTTCATCGGCGGCTGGCTGATCGACGCGCTGTCCTGGCGGTGGATCTTCTTCCTGAACCTGCCGCTCGCCGTGCTGGTGCTGCTGGCCGCCGTGCGCTGGGTGCCGGAGAGCCGCGACGAGAACGTCTCACGGACGCAGGGGCCGGGCCACACCCGACGCCGGTTCGACGTGGCCGGGGCGCTGCTCGGCGCGCTCGCGCTCGCCGGCGTCACGTACGCCCTGATCGACGCGCCCGCACGCGGCCACACCTCGGCTCCGGTGCTTGGCGCGGCGGTCGTCGGGGTGGTGGCGGCGGTGACGTTCGTCCTGCTGGAACGGCGACGCGGCGACACCGCGATGCTGCCCACCGGCCTGTTCGGCAGCCGGCTCTTCTCGGTGCTGAACATCTTCACGGTGGTGGTCTACGCGGCACTCGGCGGCTTCACCTTCTTCTTCGCCGTCTATCTGCAGAACGTCGTCGAGTGGTCGGCCTTCCGCACCGGGATCGCGCTGCTGCCGATGACGGTGCTGCTGCTCCTCGGATCGGCTCGCGCCGGCGCGCTGTCGGCACGGATCGGCCCGCGACTGCCGCTGGCCGTCGGGCCGGTGGTGGCCGCGGTGGGTCTGCTGCTGTTGCGTGGCGTCGGGCCGGGCGCGTCGTACTGGCGGGACGTGCTGCCCGGGGTGCTGCTCTTCGGCGGCGGCCTGACCCTTGTGGTGGCGCCGCTGACCGCGTCGGTGCTGGCGGCGGTGCAGGACCGCTTCTCCGGAGTGGCAAGCGGCTTCAACAACGCCGCGTCCCGGGCCGGCGGTCTGCTCGCGGTAGCAGCGTTGCCGCTGCTTGTCGGCCTCTCCGGCGGCGGGTACGAGCAGAAGACCGAGCTGACCGACGCGTACCGTGCTTCGTTGCTCTGGTGCGCGGGGCTGCTGCTGGCCGGCGCGGTGCTGGCCCTCGTGCTCGTGCACCGACCGCCCCGCGCTGCCCCACCGTCGCAGCCCTGCCACTCGATGCCCGCCGCGACACCTCCGCGATAAGGAAGGGCCCCTTGTTAACGCCTGGGCGCTAACAAGGAACCCTTCCTTACAGCTCAGCGGCGGGCGCGGTTCACGGCGCTTGTGACCGCCTTGATCGAGGCGGTCACGATGTTGGCGTCGGTGCCGACGCCCCAGACCGTGCGGCCGTCCACCTCGCACTCCACGTACGCGGCTGCCTGCGCGTCACCACCGGAGGAGAGCGCGTGCTCGTGGTAGTCGAGCACCCGCACGCCCACCCCCACCGACTGGAGCGCGTTGACGTACGCGTCGATCGGGCCGTTGCCGATCGCCGTGAGCGACCGCTGCTCGGCGGCCACGACGACCTGGGCCTCGATCTCGACCTTGCCGTCGGTGGTGCCGATCGTGTAGTCGGCCAGGCGGACCGCCGGGTCGGGCTGGTGGTCGAGCAGGTAGTGCGTCGCGAAGATCTCCCACATGGCGCGCGGGTCGACCTCGCCGCCGTCGTGGTCGGTGACCTGCTGCACCACGCCGGAGAACTCGATCTGGAGCCGGCGGGGCAGGTCCAGTTGGTACTCGCTCTTCATGATGTACGCGACGCCGCCCTTGCCGGACTGCGAGTTGACCCGGATGACCGCCTCGTAGGTGCGGCCCAGATCTTTCGGGTCGATCGGCAGGTAGGGCACGGCCCAGGTCTGCTCGTCCACAGGTACGCCGGCAGCCTTCGCGTCGGCGTGGAGGGCGTCGAAGCCCTTCTTGATGGCGTCCTGGTGCGAGCCGGAGAAGGCGGTGTAGACCAGGTCACCCGCGTACGGGTGGCGCTCGTGCACCGGCAGTTGGTTGCAGTATTCGACGGCTCGCCGAATCTCGTCGATGTCGGAGAAGTCGATCATCGGGTCGATGCCCTGCGAGAACAGGTTGAGCCCCAGCGTCACCAGGTCCACGTTGCCGGTGCGCTCACCGTTGCCGAACAGGCAACCCTCGACCCGGTCGGCGCCGGCCAGCAGGCCCAGCTCGGCGGCGGCCACACCGGTGCCCCGGTCGTTGTGCGGGTGCAGGCTCAGCACCACGCTGTCCCGGCGCGGCAGGTGCCTGTGCATCCACTCGATCGAGTCGGCGTACACGTTGGGCGTGGCCATCTCGACGGTGGCCGGCAGGTTGATGATCAGTGGCCGGTCGGGCGTCGGGTCGATCACGTCGATCACCCGGGAGCAGACCTCCAGCGCGTACTCCAGCTCGGTGCCCGTGTAGGACTCCGGCGAGTATTCGTAGAAGATCTCGGTGTCCGGGGTGTGGATCTCGGCGTACTTCTGGCAGAGCCGGGCGCCGGTGGTGGCGATGTCGGCGATGCCGTCCTTGTCCAGGCCGAAGACGACCCGGCGCTGCAGCGTCGAGGTCGAGTTGTAGAAGTGCACGATCGCCCGCTTCGCACCGCGCAGCGACTCGAACGTCCGGTCGATCAGGTGCTCCCGGCACTGCGTGAGCACCTGGATGGTGACGTCGTCCGGGATCATGTCCTGTTCGATGAGCTGCCGGACGAAGTCGTAGTCGGTCTGGCTGGCCGACGGGAAGCCGACCTCGATCTCCTTGTAGCCCATCTGCACCAGCAGCTGGAACATCCGGCGCTTGCGCTCGGGTGACATCGGGTCGATCAGCGCCTGGTTGCCGTCGCGCAGGTCCACCGCGCACCAGCGCGGCGCGGCCTCGACGGTGCGGGTGGGCCAGGTGCGGTCCGGCAGCTCGACCCGGACCTGCTCCTGGTAGGGCTGGTAGCGGTGGTACGGCATCCCACTCGGGCGTTGCCGAGCGATCGGATCGGTGTCAGCGGCGGTGACAGGTTGAGCCATCTCAGAGTGCTCCCTGGAACATGTGGCGTCAGCAGATCGGAAGGTGTCGGCGAGGCGTCGGGCAACGGTGCCCACGCGGCTGCCGAAAAGAAACTCGGATGTGCTGGACGGCGCGATGCGACTCCGCGACGAGGTGCCGGCCGGTTAGGCCTCGTCGCGGCGGCTAAGGAGAAGAAGCGCACGCCACATGACCAGGTAACCGTACGTGATGGAACTGGGGGTGGAAAGGCAGGTCCGGACTATGGGACCAACGTCATGGTCTGCTCCGGAGCCGTGCCGCCAAGCCTCGGCGTCCGTTCGGCCCAGGCCACCACGGGTACGATCGCCAGCCCGACCAGCACGAAGATGGCCGCAGTCGGGTACCACCCCCAGCCGCCGGTGCTTACCCCGAGCGCGGTCAGCCCCGCCGGGGCGATCAGGTACTGCACCTGCTCGCCGAGTCGCAGCGCCCCCACGTACGCGCCGCGCTGGTCGTTCGGCGGAAGGGTGGCGGTGAGCCCCCAGGCGCCCGCCGACTGGATCAACTCGGCGAGGATCAGCAGCATCGCGGCGGCCACCAACACCACGATGGTGAGCACACCCCGGGTTGCCCCGGAGATCGGCAGGACCAGGCAGAACACGGCGACCAGCAGGCCACCCCGGCGCGAGGCCCGGGCCGCGCCCGACGCGGTGTCGGCGCCCCGGCTGGCGCGTACCTGGAGCAGCACGATCAGGATCGTGTTGAGCAGCACCAACCCTGCGATCACCGTCTTCGGGGCGTCCGTGTGGGTGATGATCCAGAGCGGCAGCACCGTCAGGTAGAGCACCCCGTGCGCGGTGAGCAGCCCGGACAGCAGGGACACCGCCAAAAACGGGCGGTCGCGGAGCACTGCGAGCCGGCCCATCGGCTCCGTGGCCCGGGCCACGTGGGGCAGCCGGGGCAGTCGTCGCACGAAGAGAGCCGTCACCAGGACCACAGTGGCGATGAACCAGACCATGCCCCGGTACGCCGCGATGGTGTCCACGGCCAGCACCACGCCGCTGATCACCGCGCCCAGCCCGAAGCCGACGTTCAGCAACGAGCGCTGGTAGGCCAACCCCGTGACGCGCTCGGCCGGGGGGAGCGCGTTGATCGAATACACCTGACGAGCCACGCCTGTGGCGGCGTCCACGGTCCCCAGCGCCACCACCACCGCGAGGAAGCCGGCGAAGCTGCCGACGAAGGGGTAGGACGCGAAGAGCGCCGCGTCCAGCACCAGCCCGCAAACCCAGACCCGCTGCGGTCCGTACCGGTCGGTGAGCCCACCCAGTGGCACCGTACCCAGCAGCGACACTCCCGCCGAGATGGACAACCCCAGCCCGACCTGGGCGGCGCTGAGCCCGAGCGCCCGGGTGAAGAAGACGGCACTGCCTGCGTGGAACAGGCCGCTGCCGATGGCGTAGACCATGGCCTGCACGGCCAGGGCACGGGTCAGCCCGGGCGGCGGAATGACGTCTCGGACAGCGGTGCGGATGGTTTCTCTGGCCCCCATGGCGGTGAGTGAACCGTGCCCCCATGGCCCCGGTCGAACCTTTTAGTCTGAGCCGAATCCGGCGTACGGGGGTGCGTGTGTCTGAGTTGCGGTTCAGCCTGGCCGACGTGGCGGGAGTGCGGCTCGCCGTGTCGCCCGTCAACGAGACGGTCCTGAGCATGTGGGCTGTGGCCGACCCGGTCCACTACGCCGTGCACCTGCCCTGGATCGAGCGGGCCCGGGTGACGTTGCGTCGCCCCGAGGTGGCCGTCCGGGTCCGGCCGCTGACGGAGCTGACCTGGCAGGGTTGCCCGTTGCCCGACTTCCTCACCCCGGCGGCCCGGCCCAACGTGACGATGGCCGAGCAGCTCGACCACATCGCCGCCACGCCGCCGGCCGTCGTGGTCAAGGATCTGCTGGCGACCACCCCGCGTCGGCCGTTGAGCGCGTTCGGGCGGGCGCTGCTCGCCGAGCCCCGTGAGCTGCTGCCGCAGCTCGTCAACGCGGTGCGGGTCTGGCACGACGAGGCGATCGCCCCGGACTGGTCGCGGATGAGGGCGCTGCTCGACGCCGACGTGGCGTACCGGGCCGCTCAGCTCGCCGAGGGCGGTGCCGGTCGGTTCTTCGAGCAGCTCCACCCGAGCCTGCGCTGGCTCGGCGACCGGGTGGTGAGCGACGACCCGTTCGAGCGGGACTTCGATCTCCGTGGTCGAGGGTTGGCGCTGAACCCGACGGTGTTCACCGAGCGGCGGGTGCTGTGGAACCTGTTGGAGGATTCGCTGCCGGCCGCGGCGTACCCGGTCCGGGCTGTCGGAACGCTCTGGGAGGCGACCCCGGCGCCGCCCGGTGACTCGCTGGCGCGCGTGGTCGGCCCCGGCCGGGCCGCGCTGCTGCACCTGCTCGACACGGCGTCCACCACCACCGACCTGGCCCGACTCGCCGGGATGTCCGCCGGGAACGTCTCCCAGCACCTTGCCGCGCTGCACGCAGCCGGTCTGGCCTCCCGGTCCCGGCAGGGTCGGCACGTCATCTACCGCAACACCGAGGCCGCGACGATCCTGCTTCGGGCCAGCCGTGGCGGGTGACCCGCGGTCAGCAGAGCAGCAGGTCGGTGACCGGGCGGCGGTGACGCAGGTCGGTTTCCCGGGCGCGTAGGTCGGCCGGGAGCGCGAACGGGTCCCCGAGCCGCCCGACGGCGGCGACCACAAGCGGGCGGACGCCACCGGGCATGTCGAGTTCGGTGGCGAGGCCGGCCTGATCGAAGCGGGTGAGCTGGCGCACGTGCAGGCCGAGCGCTGTGGCCTGCAAGGTCAGGTGTGCGATCGCCTGACCGAGGTCGTACGCGGCCCGCTCGGCGTCGCCGCCGGTGTGCGCGCCGACCACAAGGGTCGCGGCGTGCCTGGCCCAGCCCTGGTCGCTGTCCGGAAGGCTGACCATGATCCGCTTCCAGTTCTCGTCGTCCCGGTGGCCGAGAGCGAACCGCCAGGGCTGCCCGTTCTCCTCCGACGGCGCCCAGCGCGCGGCCTCCAGCAGCGAGGCGGCTTCGTCCGAGGTCAGTTCGGCGCTCGGGTCGAAGGCCCGAGGGCTCCAGCGGAAGGCGAGCAGCGGGGTCAGGTCAACCATGGTGAGAATCGTCCCGTACGGGTGATTCGAGACTCAGGGCAGCCTCGGCAAATGTGGTCAAACGCACCCGTAACGGGATGAAGATCAGGGCGTTCCCGCGCTCGGGCTGTCCGACGGGTCGGGGGTCGGAGGTGCCGCGGTGTCGAGGGGCTCCGCGTCCGCCACCACCGGCCCGGCCAACTGCACGGTCGCCGGTGCGGGGGCGGGCGGGGCGGCCAGCCGCAGCGTCCCGGCGGCGGTCCGGACGCCCGTCGGCGTGCCGTCCGGGTCATAGCAGTAGATGCCGACATCAAGCGGGGCGTTGAGCGAGGCCGACGTGGACTCCACCGAGTAGCAGGCGCCGGTAAGCCCCTTGGGTGTGGCGGCCAGGGCGACCGCGAGCGGCGCGCGTCGGTCGGTCAACACGTCAAGCCAGTCGGTGAGCGCGTGCTGGATCCGAGGGTCCAGCCGGCGCGGGAGTGCGTCGTCGCGCTCACCGAGGCGTACGCACCGCGCCGGCTCGGGTCGAGCGCTCGACGGAAGGGCGCACTGGAACAGCCCGTCGGCCGTGGCGGCCAGCGAGATGTCGGCGGTGCCACCGAGAGCCCCACCCGGCACGTCGACCCGCCAACTGCCGTCGTTCGCGCTCGTGAACACGATGGTGCGGTCGGGGCGGCCGGGTTGGCTGAACACGTACTGCGCCACGAAATGGCGATCCTGCGCGGCGGCCGCCAGAGCGGCCAACTCGTCGCGGGCGGCATCCACCTTGACCGGCTCGGGAGCGGCCGGCGGTGGGGGTGCGGGCTGCTCGGTGCCGCAGGAGAGCAGGGCAGTCGGCAGGGCGAACACGAGCGACCCGAGCACGCGGCCGGCCGAGCGGTTGAGGACGGGCACCGGCTCATTCTGGTGGGTGTGACAGGTTCGCGGGGAACAGCGCGCGACCGGGCCGCCCCGGCGTGTCGGGCACGGCGTTGGGGCGTACCCCCAGAGGCTGCGGACCTGGCCACCCACGCTGACTGACGGGTCACGCGGGCCGGATGGTGGGATCACACGACCCGGCGTCGTGGCCCGCCGCGTACCCTCATGTGGTCTGACATGCGCCGCCGGCCCCGGTTCCGGCGGCGTCGGCACGCTCAGGGACGCTGGGAGGGAGTGCACCGTCGTGGCACTCGTGGTGCAGAAGTACGGCGGGTCCTCCGTCGCGAACGCGGAGCGGATCAAGCGGGTGGCCGAGCGCATCGTCGCCGCCCGCAAGGCCGGCGACGACGTCGTGGTGGTGGTCTCCGCGATGGGGGACACCACAGACGAGTTGCTCGACCTGGCCAACCAGGTCAGCCCGTTGCCGCCGGGCCGCGAGCTGGACATGCTGCTCACCGCCGGGGAGCGGATCTCGATGGCCCTGCTGGCCATGGCGATCCACAACCTGGGGTACGAAGCCCGCTCGTTCACCGGCTCGCAGGCCGGCGTGATCACCACCTCGGTGCACGGCCGCGCCCGGATCATCGACGTCACCCCGGGGCGCCTCAAGGGCGCGCTCGACGAGGGGTCGGTGGTGATCGTGGCCGGCTTCCAGGGTGTCTCGCAGGACACCAAGGACGTCACCACGCTGGGTCGAGGAGGTTCCGACACCACTGCCGTGGCGCTCGCCGCCGCCCTGCACGCCGACGTGTGCGAGATCTACACCGACGTCGACGGCATCTTCACCGCCGATCCGCGGATCGTGCCCAACGCGCGGCACATCCAGCAGATCACCTACGAGGAGATGCTGGAGCTGGCCGCGTGCGGCGCCAAGGTGCTGCACCTTCGTAGCGTGGAGTACGCCCGCCGGGCGGGGTTGCCGATCCACGTCCGTTCGTCATACTCGACCAACACCGGCACGATGGTCACCGGATCAATGGAGGACCTTCCCGTGGAGCAGGCACTGATCACCGGGGTCGCGCACGACCGCAGCGAGGCCAAGATCACGATCGTCGGCGTGCCCGACGAGCCGGGCGCCGCCGCGCGGATCTTCGACACCGTCGCCGGCGCCGAGATCAACCTCGACATGATCGTGCAGAACGTCTCCACCGAGGGCACCGGCCGGACGGACATCTCGTTCACCCTGCCCAAGGCCGACGGCCCGACCGCGATGGCCGCGCTCAGCAAGATCCAGGAGTCGGTCAAGTTCAAGGGCCTGCTCTACGACGACCACGTCGGCAAGGTCTCGCTGATCGGCGCCGGTATGCGCTCGCACCCCGGTGTGGCCGCCGGCTTCTTCGCCGCGCTCGGCGCGGCCGGAGTCAACATCGAGATGATCTCCACCTCCGAGATCCGGGTCTCCGTCGTCTGCCGGGACACCGACCTCGACGCCGCCGTGCGCGCCATCCACGACGCGTTCGAACTGGGCGGCGACAGCGAAGCCGTGGTCTACGCGGGGACGGGTAGGTAGCGCCCGATGACGGCGCTGCCCACCCTCGCCGTGGTCGGAGCGACAGGTGCCGTCGGCACCGTGATGTGTGAGCTGCTCACCGGGCGTCGCAACGTCTGGGGTGAGATCCGGCTCATCGCCTCCGAACGATCGGTGGGGAAGCGGGTGCGCTGCCGGGGCGAGGAGATGGTCGTCCAGGCACTGACGCCGGAGGCCTTCGACGGGGTCGACGTGGCGATGTTCGACGTGCCCGACGAGGTCTCCGCAGAGTGGGCACCCATCGCCGTCGCCCGCGGCGCGATCGCCGTGGACAACTCGGCCGCCTTCCGGATGGACCGGGACGTCCCGCTCGTGGTTCCGGAGATCAACCCCGAGCAGGTCCGCGACCGGCCTCGGGGCATCATCGCGAACGCCAACTGCACCACCCTCGCGATGATCGTGGCGGTCGCGCCGCTGCACCGCGAGTACGGCCTCCGGGAACTGGTGCTCGCCTCCTACCAGGCGGCCTCCGGGTCCGGCAAGGCCGGCGTGGACATCCTGCACGACCAACTCGCCAAGGTCGCCGGGGATCGCGCGCTCGGCTCGCGCACCGGCGACGTCCGCCAGGCCGTCGGCGACGACCTCGGCCCGTTCCCGGCCCCGCTGGCGCTCAACGTGGTGCCCTGGGCCGGCTCACCCGCCGACGACGGCTGGTCGTCGGAGGAAATGAAGATCCGCAACGAGTCGCGGAAGATCCTCGGCCTGCCCGACCTCAAGGTCAGCGCCACATGCGTCCGGGTGCCAGTGGTGACCGCCCACTCGGTGGCCGTCCACGCGGTCTTCGCCACCGAGGTGGACGCCGAAGGCGCCCGCGAGGCGCTGCGCAACGCCCCAGGCGTGATCCTGGTCGACGACCCCGCCTCCGGGGAGTTCCCGATGCCGATCGACGCGGTCGGCACCGACCCCTCCTGGGTCGGCCGGATCCGCCGCGCCCTCGACGACCCGCGCGCCCTCGACTTCTTCGTCACCGGCGACAACCTCCGCAAGGGCGCAGCCCTCAACACGGCCCAAATCGCCGAACTAATAGCCAAAGACCTAAAAAACCAGTAACCCCCACGCGCCCCGCTCCGCGCGCCGCGCCGCGCCGCGCCCTCGCTCGCCCCCGCGATCTTGCAGTTTCTGCCCGGGAAAAAGGGGCAAACGTGGCAAAGGTGCGACCGAAAGTGCAAGATCGCGGGGGTTGGGGGCGGGGGCGGGGAGAGCGCGCGGGGGCGCGGGGGTGCGGGGTTAGGCTGCTGCTAGGTGGACTCCGTCTCGGCCTTGGCGTTTTACCGCGTAGAGGGCCTGGTCGGCTCTGCGGAGGGTGCGGTCGGGGGTTTCGCCGGGGCGGGGTAGCGCGACGCCCACGCTTATCGTGCGACCGGTGCGACGGGCCGCCTCGGCCAGCCGCTCGGCGATCCGGACCGCCTCCTCCGGGCGGTTCACCTCGATCACCGCGACGAACTCGTCACCGCCGATCCGGTACAGCTCGTCCCCGTGTCGCAACGCTCCCTCAAGCGCCCGGGCCAGCCCGACGAGCACCTGGTCACCGGCCTGGTGGCCGTACGTGTCGTTTACCGTCTTGAAGCCGTCCACGTCGATCGCCAGCAGTGCCGTACGCCCCGGTTTGGCCGCCGCTATCCGCTGCCCGAACGGGCCGGTGTGCCCCAACCCCGTCAGCGGGTCCGAGCTGGCCTGCTCCCGAAGCCGAGTCAGTGTGCGCAGCCGGTCCAGGCTGATCCACACCTGCCCGGCGAGCAGTTCCATCAGGCTGACAGTTGTCGAGTCCGGGTGCAGCGCCCGCTCGTCGGCGACCAGCAGCGCCCCGCCCGCGTCGGACGGCCCGACCGGAACGGCGATCAGCGAGCGCACCCCGGCCCGGGTCAGCGGCCGGTAGTCCTCCGTCGGCGGGTGCCCCACCTCGCCCAGCGTGTAGCCGGCCCCGTACCGGTGCGCCCGGTCCACCATCCGACCGAGCGCCCCCGGCCCCGCCCCGGCCAACTCCGCACGGATGCGGATCTCCAGGTCCCCCGGGGTCAACGGCGACGGCCCGAGCCGGGCGCCGTCCGGCCCGCCGATCAGCAATACCGCAGTGGAGAGGGTGGAGACCTCCCGCGCCGCGCGGGTCGCCGCGCCCATCACGTCGCCCTCGGTCGCGGCGGACGAGAGCGCGGCGGCGTGCCGTAGAAGCTTCTCGCTGCGACTCTCCGCCGGAGGGCCGCCGAGAGCGGCGATCCGGGTGCCGAGCCGAGCGGCCACCCGCTGCACGGTGTCCCGCCACGGCTCCAGGTCGACCGGCCCGCTCCACTGCACGTCGAGGACGCCTATCGCCCGGCCGGCCGGGTCCAGCACCGGCACGCACAGCTCCGCGGTCACGTCGGGGCGTACCGGAAGGTAGTCGGGGTCGACTGTGACGTCCGGGACCACGGCGGCGGTGCCTGTGGCGAATACCCGGCCGACGATCCCGGTGCGGGCCGGCACCGTGGCGAAGACCTGCCAGGCGCCGGTCGCCGCCACGCAGCGCAGCCGGTCATGAACATCGAGCAGTACGGAGATGGTCGCCGGGGTGTGCTGGGACATGGCGTCCACCGTCCACCGACAGGCCTCCGGCACGCTCGACGCCATCGTCAGGCGGGCGGTGACGTCACGGATGACTCGCTGATGATCCACTCGCACGTCGTTCCAGGTAGGGGAGGGGATCGGCCGGGTGCCGAGCCGCGCGATCAAGCGTACTCACGGTCGGCCGGGTGCCGATCTTCTTCGTACACATGTGCCATCCACAGGCTGTGGACGCAGCCTGTGGGGTTAGCGTGGGAACCCCCGGTGCCGAGGAGGCGAACCCATGCCCGGTGAGCTGCGGGCCGTCGTGGTCGACGCCGAGAAACAACTCGTCTGGTACGTCGCGTACGGCTCGAACATGCACGCCGCGCGGCTGGCCTGGTACATCGGTGGCGGCTGCCCGCCCGGCGGCCGGCGGACGTACCCGGGCTGCCGGAACCCTCGCCCGCCCCGCCGGTCGGTGCCGGTGTCCCTGCCCGGCGGGATCTACTTCGCCGGCGAGTCCGGTGCCTGGACCGGCGGGATGGCGTTCTACGACCCGCAGCTGCCCGGGCTGGCCGCGGCGCGGGCGTACCTGGTCACCATCGAGCAGTTCACCGACATCGCCGCCCAGGAGATGTACCGCCCAGCGGGGGACGGCGCCGACCTGCTCGCGACAACCGTCGAGGCGATCGACACCGCTGTGGCCGGCGGACGCGCCACGCTCGGCCCCGGACGCTACGAGACGTTGGTCTGCCCGGGACACCGCGCCGGAATCCCGATGCTCACCTTCACCGCGCCCGAGCCGGCGTCGGCCGTACGCTGCCGGCCACCCGCGCCGCTCTACCTCGGCATGATCGCCCGAGGACTGCGCGAGTCGCACGGCTGGCCGGCCGAGCGGATCGCCAGCTATCTCGCACAGCGCCCCGGTGTCGCGGACGGCTGGCTGCCCGACGCTGTCGCGGCCCTGGTAACCAACGCGCTCGCCGCCGACTGACTGCGGCTCGGCTCGACCGGTAGGCGTTCGGATGAGAGGCTGTCCGGGGCGGCGACCCCCAACCGCCGCCATCCACGATCGACACTTCCGACGGCGTCGGTCGGCGGCCCGGTCGACCCACAGTCCGGGCACCGCACACGCCGATTCTCACGAGGAGTCTCATGTCCATACCCGGGATGCGTCGGGCCGCCGTCGGCCTGACCGCGCTCGCGGTGGCAGCGCTCGGCGCGGTCGCCACCACCCCCGAGCAGGCCGATGCGCGACCGAAGCCGGTCGACGTCACCCTGCTTGCCCTCAACGACTTCCACGGCAACCTCGAACCGCCGAGCGGGTCCAGCGGCACCATCGCCGGGCAGACCGCGGGCGGCGTCGAATACCTCGCGACCCACCTGGCCGAGCTGCGAGCCGCCGCCAAGAAGAAGAACACCATCACGGTCGCTGCCGGTGACCTGATCGGCGCGTCCCCGCTGCTCTCCGCCGCGTTCCACGACGAGCCGACCATCGAGGCGCTGAGCATGGCCGGCCTGGACTACGCGAGCGTCGGCAACCACGAGTTCGACGAGGGCGCCGCCGAGCTGCTGCGGATCCAGAACGGCGGCTGCCACCCGGTGGACGGCTGCGGCGACGGCACCCCATTCCGGGGTGCCGGCTTCACATACCTGTCCGCCAACGCCTTCAAGACCGCCACCGGCAAGCCGCTGATGGCGCCGTACGCGATCCACAAGGTGCAGGGCGTCAAGGTCGGCTTCATCGGGATGACCCTTGAGGGCACCCCGGAGATCGTGAGCCAGCAGGGCGTCGCCGGCCTCACCTTCACCGACGAGGCCGACACCGCCAACCGGTATGCCCGCGAGCTGCGGCGCAAGGGCGTGGAGGCCATCGTCGTGCTGCTGCACGAGGGCGGCACCCAGGCCGCCACCGGCGGCATCAACGACTGCGTCGGCATGACCGGGCCCATCGTGGACATCGCCAACCGGATGGACCCGTCGATCGACGTGGTGGTCAGCGGCCACACCCACCAGGCGTACAACTGCGACATCAACGGCAAGCTCGTCACCAGCGCCAGCTCGTTCGGTCGCCTGGTCACCAACATCGACCTGAAGATCGACCGTCACTCCGGTGACATCGTCTCCGCCGCCGCCGAGAACGTGGTGGTCAGCCGGGACGTCGCCAAGGACCCGAAGCAGACCGCGCTGATCAACCGCTACAAGACGGTGCTCGGCCCGGTCGCCGGCCGCCAGGTCGGCGAGACCACCCAGGCCATCACCCGGAGCCAGGAAACCCTCTTCGGTACGGCCATGGGCGAATCGCCGCTGGGCAACCTGATCGCCGACGCGCAACTCGCCGCCACCGACGACGAACAAAATGCCGTCGCCGCGTTCATGAACCCCGGCGGTGTACGGGCCGACCTCGACGCCGGCCCGGTCACCTACGAGGAGGCGTTCACTGTGCAGCCGTTCGCCAACAACCTGGTGACACTGGACCTGACCGGCGCGCAGCTCTACTGCGTACTGGAGCAGCAGTTCGTCACCGGCCGGACGCTGTACCCGTCGTCGACCGTCGGCTACGTGGTCGACCCGGCCGGCACCACCGGCACCGTCGCCGACCCGTGCGCCGGCACCCGAGTGGTCCGGGGCAGTCTCACCCTCGGCGGCACCGCCGTCGACACCGCCGCCACCTATCGGGTGACGGTGAACAACTTCCTGGCCGGCGGCGGCGACGGGTTCAGCGCCCTCACCGGCGGCACGAACCTGGTCACCGGCCAGATCGACCTGGACGCGTTCGTGGATTACCTGACCGCGGAGTCGCCGGTGTCCGCGCCGACGCTCGACCGCATCCGCACCACCGCCGAGGTCCCCGCCGCCTGACGGCCGACCCCGCAACGACCGGGCCCCGGAGCATCCGCTCCGGGGCCTTGGTCGTTGCGCGGGCCTTGGTCGTTGCGCGGGCCTTGGTCGTTGCGCGGGCCTTGCGAGTGTCGGGGCGGGCGCGGGCGGCGCAGTGCGGGCGGTGCCGGGCGGCGTCGCTGCAAAGCGCGGCTGGGTTGCGCGGCGTCAGGCGGAGGCCAGGGCCGGGTCGGAGGTGGTCGGGGTCGTCGTTGCGCGGCCGTCCTGACCGGCGGTGAGCAACCGGCCCAGGGAGAGCGCGATGACCGAGGCGACCAGGCAGCCGCCGACCACCACCGCAACCCAGACCACGCCGTTTGCCGCTCCCATGAGCGGGCCGGCGGTCACCGGGCCGATCACACCGCTGATGCCGAAGATCATCGAACTCATGGCGTTGTACCGCCCGCGCAGCTCGTCGGATGCCAGCGCATTCGTCAACGCAGGCATCACCGGCGACAGCATCGTCTCGCCGAAGCCGAAGATCGCCGAACAGGCCACCACGCACAGGGCTGCCAGCAGGGCGTTGCCGGTGCTGACGACGCCGCCGACGCCGAGGACCAGCCAGGCGGTCGCGAACACCGCACCCACCAGGGCGAGAGCGCCGGTACGGCTGCGCCCCTCGATCCGCCGGATAACCAGGAGCTGGGCGAGCACGATCATCACGGTGTTTGCGGCGAGCGCCCACGCCACCACCCGAGGGCTCACCTCGGCGACCCGCACAGCGAACGCGGTGAAGCCCACCTCGACCTGCGCGTACCCGCAGGTGGTCAGGACCAGGCCGAAGATCACCAGCCGGCGGAACGGGCGGTCGCGGAGCACGGTCAGGTAGCCGCCGGACGGCGCCGCCGCGCCGCCGGCCGCCCGGTTGACGAGCCGGTGGCCCACGCCCGACAGGCTCAACAGGATGAGGGCCGGCATCAGGTAGCTGACCGCGTCCAGCAGGTACAGCGCCTGGAAGGTGATGAGTCGCGCGGTGTCGACGATCGCTCCGGAGGTCATCCCGCCGACACCGATGCCGAGGTTGAGCAGGGCGAAGTTCAACCCGAAGACGCGTTGCCGCTCATCGTCGTCGGTCAGCGAGGCGAGGATGGTGTTGAACCCGGACCAGATCGCCGAGCTGCCGGTGGCCACGACCGTCATCACCAGCAGCGCCGAGCCGGTCGAGTTGACAAGTGCCAGCGAGCCGGTGCCGACCGCCTCGATGAGCAGGCAGGGCACCACCACCCGACGGGCGCCGAACCGGTCGATGAGCGTCCCGCCCAGCGGGGACAGAGCCAGGGTCACCACGCCGTACCAGCCGATCACCAGCCCGGCACGGGTGTCGGTGAGCCCACGCACGTCGGTGAGGTAGATGAACAGGAACGGCAGGGTGAGACCGCGCCCGATCGCCGACAGCAGGGTGCCGATGAGGAGTCGGCGAGCTTCCGGACGGCGGGGCAGGGTTCGGCGCAGCACGCCCGCATTCTGCGTGCACGGTACGACAAAGTGCGAATCGTTTATGCGGCCTTCGCCGTCGGGGCGTGCGGTGGGTGTCGGTGTGCTCTGCCATGCTGGCCCGGTGAGCGTGACCTGGCGGCATCTGCCCGCATCGGCCCGTGAGATCGCCAACGCGGCCGGGGAGGCCGTCGCAGCCGTGCAGCAGCGCGACCCCACGGCGTACGAGGCGGCGGTTGCGCGGCTCACCGGCGCCGACCGGTCCGGCTTGGTGCTCGGCGTCGCGGTCCGGTTGCTGCTGGAGGAGACCCACCCGGACGGGCTGGACGGCGACGACGTCCGCCAGGTGCTGGAACGCTGCGTTCGCTCGGCCGCCGAATGGTGTTCCGACGTCGACCCTCATGTGGTGCTGGTGCTCCTCGCCGGGGCGCTCGGCGTGTACGACCCGGGCGACGACGACCAGCCGCCCAGCCCGGCGGCGGTTGCCCGACACTCTCCGCTGCTCATCGCCGATCTGGTGTCGGCTGCGGGCCGGCCGCTCGACGGCTATCTGGCTGCCGCCTTCGCCGAGATCGAGCGCACCGAACGGCACGACTGACCGGCGCCGCCCATGCTCTTCGTACACCCTCAGGTGGCCCGGGCCGCCGCCGCTCTCAGGCTGGCGAGGGCGTCCGCTCGGCCACCACCTCCAGATACTCCGCCGGGATCCGCACCGTGCCGTCGGTGGCCCGGTTGTTCGTCCGGGCCAGCTGCACCAGGTCGGCGTGCAACTCCGGTCGTCGTTCCTCGGGCAGCGCCTCGAACGCCTTCAACGTCGGCCCGTAGTTGGCCCGGAAGAAGTGGGCGAACTCCTCCGGTGTGCCAAAGCGGAAGACGAACTCCCGGCGTACCGCCCGCAGTTCACCCACCGCGTCGCCGAGCAACTCGCGGAGCCGGCCCTCGTCGCCCCACTGGACCGGCGGGCGCAGCCCTGCCGGTGGCGGCACGTGCCGCCCCACCGTGCGGAACAGGTCGCCGATGAAGCCCTGCGGCGTCCACGACGCCAACGCCAGCGTGCCGCCGGGTCGGCAGACCCGGACCAGCTCCGCCGCCGCCCGCTCCTGGTCCGGCGCGAACATCACGCCGACGACGGACAGCACCGCGTCGAAGGAGCCATCGGCGTACGCCAGCCGCTCCGCGTCCCCGGTGACGAACGTGACCGGGAGTCGTTCCGCCGCGGCGCGTGCGTGGCCCCGTTCCAACAGTTCGGGTACGTAGTCGACGCCGGTGACGACGCAGCCGCAGCGGGCGGCGGCGATGGCGGCGTTGCCGGTGCCGGTCGCGACGTCCAGCACCCGGGTGCCGGCCGACAGGTCGGCTGCCGCAACCAGCCACTCGGAGATCGGGTGGATGAGCGCGGCGACCGCGCCGTAGTCGCCGCTGGCCCAGGTCACCTGCTGGCGTGTCTTCACGGCGTTGAGATCGAGTGCGGTGGTCATCGGTGTCTCCCTCGGACGGCTCGTTGTGCCATCGACGCTAGGCAGGGCGACACCCTCGGTAATCGGCAGAAACACCTATGTTGGCGGCACCAGCCCTCGACGGCGGGCCGTCGCGGCCGCCTGGCCCCGGCTGGGCACCGCGAGCTTGTCCAGCACCGCCGACACGTGGTGGTCGACGGTGCGGGTGGAGAGCGACAGCCGCGCGGCGATCTCGGCGTTGCTGAGCCCGTCGACGAGCAGCGCGAGCACCTCCCGTTGCCGCGCCGTCAGACCGCTCGGGTGCGCGGCCGTCGCCGGCCGCGGCCCCCTCGGCACCCGGGCCATTCCGCGTCCGCGCAGGTCGGCGCGGACCCGTCGGGCCACGGCCACCGCACCAAGACCGTCCAGGATCCGCAACGCTTCACCGGCCGCCGGGCCGTCGCCGCAGGCCAGCGCCTCCACCCGGGAGTACGCGCAGCCGAGCTGCTGCCATTCGTCGGCCGCACCGGCCCAGTCACCCTCGATCAGCCGCCGGTACGGCGACGCCAGCGCGTCAGTGTCCCCGACCGGTTCGCCGACACGCCACAGCCAGTACGCCAGCTCCCCGGCGAACCAGGGTTGGCCCGCCTGCACCGCGAGCTGGTACGCGCGCCGCAGCTCGGCGACCGCCGGCGCCGCGTCGCCGGCCAGCCAGTGCCGTTCCGCCAACGCCACCGCGACCGGCACCACGAACTGGAGTTCCCGGCTCTGCGCCGCCCAGCCTGCCGCCGTGTCCAGGTGCGGGGTCGGCTCGTCGCGGCGGGCACCGAGCCGGCCCAGCGCGACCAGGGCCGGGACGAGGCTCCCGCCGGGCTGCGCAGCTCCGGCCAACGCCCGCTCGGCGTCAGTACGCGCACCGACCCAGTCACCGATCGTCACCCGCAACCGGGACCGGTAGCCCAGCAGGTGCCGGGCGTACCCGTCGAGGTCCCGGCTGGTGGTGAACCGCAACGCCCGGTCCAGGGCCTCGGCTGCCGGCGTGACCCGGTGCCACTCCACCGCCATCGTGGCCATGTTGACAAGCGCGCGTGCCGCGTGGTCGTCAAGGTGGTGCGTGAGGGCGAGGGCATAGCCACGTTCCAGCTCCACGAGGCCCGCGACATCACCGCCCTGTAGACGCGCCGATCCGACGTTGACCAGGGCGTGCGCCTCGGTGTCGGCGTCGCCGAGACGGCGGGCCAACGCCTGTGCCCGGTCACCCCAGTCGATGGCCCGACGGTTGTCGTCGGCGAGCATGAGCAACTGCGACATGTTGCTGTAGGCCATCGCCAACTGCCGACCGGCAGGCGCGGACTCCAGCACCTCGACCGCACGGGTGCCCGCCGTCCGGGCCGCCGGGCTGTCCCCTGTCCACCAGCAGAGCCGGGAAATCCAGCGCAGGTTGTCGCCGATCCGCAGCGGATCGCCGTCGGCTTCCCGCAGGACCAGCGCGGTCCGGCGGGCCTCCAGCGCCCGCGCGGCGAACCCGGCCAGGTACGCCGCCGTGGCGTACGCCTCCAGCAGTTCCGCCCGGCGCGGCGCGGGCAGGTCCGCGGCGTGCGGAAGCGCCACGGCGTAGTGGTCCGCCGCCTGCCGGTGAGCACCCGCCCGGCTGGCCCGCTCGGCCGCCACGGGCACCCAGCGCAGCACCGCCGCCGGGTCGTCGGCGTGGTGGGCGTGGTGCACCAGTCGGGCCGCGTCCACGTCGGCGCGTGGTGTGAGCCGGGCCAGTACGGCGGAGTGCAGCGCCACCCGCCGGACCGGGGACAACGACTCGCGTACCGCACGACCCAGCAACTCGTGCCGGAACGCCACCGCGTTGCCCACGGACACCAGCACGCCCCGGTCCAGGCATTCCTGCACGGCATCCGACGGGTGGCCGTCCAGCAGGTACGGCTCGGCCCGGGACGGCACCACCGAAACCAGAGCGGCGACCTCCCGGGCGGCCACCGGCAGCGCGGCCAGCCGGGCCAGCATCAGATCACGTACGGTCGGCGGCACACCGGGGCCGGCTGCCGCCAGCACCTCGGTGACCAGCAGCGGATTGCCGCCGGTGGCCTGGTACAACCCGCCCGGAGCGCGGCCGGCGGCGCGGGCCAACGCCGCGACGGCGTCGGTCGACAACGCCGGCAACGGCACCCGGCGGACCAGTTGGCGGGGTAGGCCCGCCAGGACGGCGTGCAGTGGATGCTCCACCCCGACCTCGTCGTCGCGCAGGGTCAGCACCAGCAGAGCCGGATGGCGGATCAGCCGCCTCCCCAGGTACGCGATCAGGTCAAGGGTGGCCCCGTCCGCCCAGTGCGCGTCCTCCACCACCATCACGGTGCGGCGGCCGGGGCGGGAATCCGTCAGCTCGTCGAGGAGCGCGTCGAACACGGCACCCCGACGGTCGGCCTCCGGCCCCGCGTGCAGCGCGGCCAGTCGGTCCGCGAGCACCCCACCGACCTGGCGAGCCACGTCGTGCAACGGGCCGAGCGCCCGAGGTGTCAGCAGGGGATCACAACTGCCCCAGAGCACCCTCGCCCTCGCTGTCGCCGCGAACGCGCCGACCAGGGCGGACTTACCCGCGCCCGCCTCACCCGCGACGAGCGCGATCGCGCCGCCGGCAGAGGCCAGCAGCCCGTCCAGCGTGGCGAGCGCATCCGCACGCTCCAGCAACTCCATCGAGGTCGATGCTAGTCAGCGGGACACCGCACAGGCATCGGCCGCGACGGTGACATCCGCGCCGTTCAGTAGGCGGCGCTGGCCTGCGGTAACAGCCGACCTCGGCGATCAGTGACCGCCGGGGCGCGGGACTGTACGGCCCGAGGCGCGTCCCGGCAGAAGGACGCTTCCCGCGATCCGGCCGCCTGCCAGTGCGAGTAGCTGGCCAGCGAAGATCCAGAACGGCCCGACGAAGACAGCCGCAACGCATAGGGACAATCCGATGACGAAAAGAGCACCTCCGGCAGCGAGGGCCATGCGGCGCTTCGTCGCCTCTGCGGTCATGTCCCAGCCAAGCAACTCGTCGTACCTGTCGGTATCCACCAAGCCGCTGCTTCGGTGGAGACGCCTATGCGCCTGTTACCGCTGGGCGTAGTCACTCAGATGGTCATCCAGGATGCACTAGAGGGCACATCCATGGATCGGATGTGCCCTCTGACCTGGTCGGGGTGGCCGGATTCGAACCGACGACCTCTTCGTCCCGAACGAAGCGCGCTACCAAGCTGCGCCACACCCCGAGGCGTGCCGACAAATAGTAGCCCACCCGCTCCGATGGTCAAACTCGGTACCCCCGCCACCCGGACCTCGCCCGGAGCAGCCAAGATCCGCACAACTTCAGGGATGTTGCTGCCTCACGGCGTGCTGAGGCAGCAACACCAGGGAAGCTGCCCGGATCTTGAGGCGGCGGCGGGGGCAGTGGGCGGCACGCGTGCACCGCGGGCGTGTGGGTAGGCGGGGAGTGGGCGTGCGGGTCGACGCCCTCCGCATGCCGTCAGCGGGGGATGAGGGTGAGGATGCTCGCCTCCGGGGGGCAGGCGAAGCGGATCGGGGCGGTCGGGTGGGTGCCGAGGCCCGCGGAGACGTGCAGCCAGGAGTCCGAGCCCGGCCACCGGTGCAGCCCGCGTGCCATCGAGCGGGGCAGGCCGCAGTTGGTCACCAGCGCCCCGTAGCCGGGCACGCAGACCTGGCCGCCGTGGGTGTGCCCGGCCAGCAGCAGCCCGAAGCGGTCGGCGGCCATCTGGTCGAGCACCCGCGGCTCGGGGGAGTGCGTGACGGCGATGGACAGGTCGGCGGAGGACGAGACCGCGCCGGCCACCGACGGGTAGTCGTCCCGGTCGATGTGGGGGTCGTCCACGCCGACCAGGTCGAGCTGCCGACCGCCGGCCTTGAGGGTGGTCCGAACGTTGTTGAGGTCCGCCCAGCCGGCGCCGGTGAACACCTGGCGCAGCTCCTCGTAGGGAAGCTCGACGCCCTCGGTGTACTCCCGGTTGGGCAGGAAGTAGCTGAACGGATTCTTCAACACCGGGCCGGTGTAGTCGTTGGAGCCGAACACGAACGCGCCGGGATAGTCCAGCAGCGGTTGTAGGGCCCGCAGCACACCCGGCACCGCCCCCGGGTGCGCCATGTTGTCGCCGGTCACCACCACCAGGTCGGGGTCGAGGGCGGCCAGCGACGCCACCCAGCGCTGCTTGCGTGCCTGGTCGGGCATCATGTGCAGGTCCGACAGGTGCAACACGCGCAGCGGCTCCGCGTCGGTTGGCAGCACCGGCACGTCGTACCGCCGCAGGGTGAACATGTTGCGCTCGATGAGCGACGCGTACGCGAGGGTGGCCGCGCCGACCGTGGCGGTTCCGGCGGCAAGGCGGAATAGTGTGCGCTTTCGCATGGCGTTCAGGGTAGTTTGACCGACCATGAGCACGCTGAAGGACCGCCTCACCGCCGACATGCGTTCCGCGCTCAAGGCGCGCGACGAGCTGACCACCTCCACGCTACGGATGGCCCTGGCCGCCGTGGGCACCGCCGAGGTCGCCGGCAAGGCCAAGCGCGAGCTCACCGACGACGAGGTGCTCGCGGTTCTCACCAAGGAGGCCAAGAAGCGCCGGGAGGCGGCCACCGCCTTCGCCGACGCGGGCCGCGCCGAGCAGGCCGCGAAGGAGACCGCCGAGGGCGAGGTGCTGGACCGCTACCTGCCCAAGCAGCTCTCCGACGCCGAGTTGACCGAGCTGGTGTCGGGGGCGCTCGCCGCGGGCGGCTTCACCGGCAAGGCCCAGATGGGCCCGGCGATGAAGGCGGCCCAGGCCGCGGTGGCCGGCCAGGCCGAGGGTGGTCGGGTGGCCGCAGAGGTACGTCGCCAGCTCGGCCTCTGACTCAGCGATAGTCCGGACAGGCGAACGGGCGGGCACCCCCAGGGTGCCCGCCCGTTCATCTGCTCTGCGTGTCGGCTCAGCCGCCGGGGCGACCGCCGCCGCCGGGTCGACCGGGTGGGTTACCCGGCCCGCCGCCGGGCTGCCCCGGCGTGGTGCCGGGCGTGGTGCCGCCGCCGCTGCTGACGTCGATGGAGACGACGCCGCCCTTGATCTGGCGGTTGTTCGGGCTGGTGCCTGCGGCGGTGCCCGCCGGGCAGGTCGAGGCCACCCTCCCGTCGGAGACGATCGGCACGAAGCCCGCGCCCTTGAGCCGGGACTTGGCGGTCTCGATCGACTGGCACTTCACGTCGGGGATGCTGCGCTGGTCACCCTCGGAGATCTTCTGGCCCGGAGGTTCGAAGTTGATCCGAGGCTTGCCCTTCATGGCGTCCCGCAGTGTCTCGTACACCGGCGGGTTGATGCCGTCCTTTTCGGCGTGCTTCATCTTGACGTTTGTCTGCGGCCAGTCCGGGTCGGCCATGATGCCGGCCACCGAGTACTGCTTGGTCATCGCGACAAGGGCGGCGGTCTTCTCCGAGTCGGTGGTGCCCGACTTGCCAGCCACCGGCGCGTTGACGATGCCCTTCACCACGCCAGCGGTGCGGCTGCCGCCGCACTTGCTGGTCTTGGAGTTGTCGCCGACCGGGCAGCGGGCGGCGTCAACGGCGGCTCGGGCCACGTCGGTGCTGAACCGCTTCTCGCAGCGCGGGTTGGCGATGTCGAGCTTGTTGCCCTCCGGGTCGCGGATCTCCTGCACCGGGATGGGCTCGCAGTACTTGCCGTCGGCGGCGAGGGTCGCGTACGCGTTGGCGAGGTCCAGCGGCGTGGTGGAGGAGACGCCCAGGGTGAAGGCGCCCCACTGGTGCGCCGCCTCCTTGGTGGCGGCGAACTTGGCGTCGTTGCTGGCCCGGAACTGGATGCCGGCCCGTTTCGCGGCGTCGACCACGTTCTCCGCGCCGACCTGCTGTTGCAGCGGAACGAAGTAGGTGTTGATCGACGCGCTGAAGGCGCTCCACATGTTCTGGACGCCGCCGGCATTCCCGCCGGAGTTGGTCGGGCAGTAGAAGTGGGTCCCCTTGCAGGCCGCGGGGCTGCTGCTGTCGATGATGTATTCCGACTTGAACTGCTTCGGCGCGTTGATCGGGTAGCTGAGCGGGATGCCCTTCTCCAACGCGGCGAGGATGGTGAAGATCTTGAAGGTCGAGCCGGCCTGATAACCGGTGATGCCGTCGCCGCCACTGAGTAGCGGGTTGACGGTTGCCGGGTAGTTGCCCTTGATGCCCTTGCGGCTCTTCGCCGGATCGCTGGAGATCTTGTTCTTCGGGTCCTTCGGGTCGTCGAGCTTGAACTGCCGGTTGACCGCGAGCGCCCGGACCCGGCCGGTGCCGGGCTCGACGACCGCGACCATTGCGGCTTCCTTGCTGTTCACGCTCTTGGCCTTACGAACCGCCTTGTCCGCGCCCCGCTGTGCCTGGACGTCGATCGAGGTCACGACTGTGTAGCCGCCGCTCTTCAACCGCCGCTCACGGTCGTACGAGGTCGAGCCGAACGTCTCCTGCTGCATCCACCAGCGGTAGAAGTAGTCGCAGAAGAAGCCCCACTCGTTGACGTTGGTCGCGACGCAGCCGTTCGGGGTGCGCTTGTCCTTCACGACAAGCTTGACCGCCTTGGCCGCGTCGGCCTCCTGCTGGGTGATGGCCTTGGTGTCGACCATGTTCTGGATGACGTAGTTACGCCGGTCCAGAGCCAGCGGGTAGCCGCTCCTCGTGGTCGGGTCGTTCGTCGTCGGGGCCTTCACCATGCCGGCCAGCAGCGCCGCTTCCTCGATCTTGAGCTTGCTCGGCGGCTTACCGAAGTAGACCTGGCTGGCGGCGTAGATGCCGTACGCGCCGTTGCCGAACGAGGCGAGGTTGAGGTAGCGGGTCAGGATCTCGTCCTTGGAGAACTCCTTGTCGACCTGCAGGGCCAGTCGCATCTCGCGGAGCTTGCGGGCGCTGGTGTCCTCGGTCGCGGCGACCACGTCGGCCGGGTGGGTGGCCGAGTAGGCGATGGCCAGCCGGACGTACTGCATGGTCAGCGTCGAGGCGCCCTGACGGCCGGCGCCTTCGCTCTGGTTGTTGACGAACGCGCGGGCGACACCGTTGATGTCGACGCCGTTGTGCTTGTAGAAGTCGTGGTCCTCGGCCGCGATGATCGCGTTCCGCATGTGCGGCGAGATGTCATCGAACTTCACGTCGCGCCGGTTCTCGTCGTACATCGTCGCGAGCGGTGTCTTGCCGTCCGAGGCCAGCAGGTAGCTGATCTGCGGCGCGCGGGCCACCGTCAGCTCCGTGGGCAGGTTGCCGAAGGTTTCGGCACCGGCCTTGGCCGCCAAGCCGGACATCGCCACCGCGGGGAAGGCCGCCGCAGCGACCACCACGCCAGCCAACAGGCCACATATGAGCAGCGATGCGGCGTTGGTCAGCACATTGTGGTCACGTTTCCGCATCCAGGTCACCTCGACAGGGTACGCGAGTAGGGAACGAGGGGCGCTGGGGCGTTGTTTCCCCATTTCCTGCGTGCGCTGCCCTCGTTGTGCTAAACGCATGACCCCCGGCATGTGGTTGCGTGTGACCTGGCGTGAGTCTCCACCGGATGGAGGTGGCGGCGCAGCGTTTTCGCGGACCTCGGCGGGGTAACCGGCGTTCGATAGCCCGGGAAGCCGGGAGTGTCCGGAATGATGGATTTCGTCGACAACGTTGCGTAATCGGTCGACTACAGAGCATGATGATGGCGGCGACAGCGCCACATGTCGTTCGCGCCGCCTTGGGGAAGGCGAGCCGAACGATCGGGGGGAATTGCCGGCTGCCGTGCAACGAGGTCGGTAGGTACTGCTAGGGGGGACGTGTACACATGGGCATGATCACTGACTGGCCGTCGCTGGCGGCGTGTCAGAACGGGGACCCGGACGCGTTGTTCGTACAGGGCGCCGAACAGAATGTGGCGAAGCGGATCTGCCGGAGCTGCCCAGTTCGGTACGAGTGCCTGGCCGACGCGCTGGACAACCGGATCGAGTTCGGTGTGTGGGGCGGCATGACCGAACGCGAACGCCGAGCGCTGCTGCGTCGTCACCCGCAGGTGACGAGCTGGCGCAAGATGTTCGAGGCGGCGATGAAGAAGAACAGCAAGGACAAGGCCGGCAAGGACAAGATCCTCGTCAGCGCGGCCAACTGACGCCGGTCACGGCCGGCTGATCGCCGCGCCGATCGTCCGTAGCCCGTCGACGTCGTGCACGTCGGCGGGCTGCGCCGTCACCGACACCGCCGGCACGCCCGGGAACGCCTCGGTGAACCGCGCGGCGACCTGCTGCTCGCGTACCGCCTGACGGGCCAGCGCGGCGTGTGCCCGCAGCACGTCGGCGGTGGCCTCGTGCCCACCCAGCTCGGTCAGCCGCTCGGCGGCGGCCCGGCTCTGCTCCGCGTCCAACTCCGGAACCGCCGGTCGGTGCACCCGGTTGAGCACCAGGCCGGCCAGTGGCATCTTCTCGTCCCGCAGCCGGCCGGCGAAGTACGCGGCCTCCCGGACCGCGTCCGGCTCCGGCGCCGCGACAAGCACGAAGGCCGTCTCCCGTGCCTGGAGGATGCGGTACGTCTGCTCGGCTCGCTGCCGGAAGCCCCCGAACATCGAATCCAGTGCGGCCACGAAGCCGGACAGGTCGGTGAGCAGTTGTGCGCCGAGAACCTTCTGCACCACCTTCGAGAACATCCCGAAGGAGGCCGTGACCAGGCTGAACATGCTCCGCCCGCCGGTGCGAGCCGGTGCCAGCAGCAGTCGCAGCATCCGCCCGTCGAGAAAGCGAGAGAGGCGTGCCGGCGCGTCCAGGAAATCCAACGCCGAGCGGGACGGCGGAGTGTCCACCACGATGAGGTCCCACTCGCCCCGGGCGTGCAGCTGGCCCAGCTTCTCCATCGCCATGTATTCCTGCGTGCCGGCGAACGTCGAGCTCATGGCCTGGTAGAACGGGTTCGCGAAGATCTCCGCGGCCCTTGTCGGATCGGTGTGTTGCAGCACCACGTCGTCGAAGGTGCGCTTCATGTCCAGCATCATGGCGTGCAGCTCACCGCCGCTGGCCTCGACGTCGATCCCCTTGACCTGGCGGGGTGTGTTGTCCAGCTCGGTCAGGCCCAGCGACTGGGCCAGCCGGCGGGCCGGGTCGATGGTGAGCACCACAGTCCGCCGCCCGTGGTTCTCGGCGGCCCGCAGCGCCAGCGCCGCGGCGGTGGTCGTCTTTCCCACCCCACCGGCACCGCAGCACACGATGATCCGCACGCCCGGGTCGGCGAGGATCTGGTCGACGTCCAGCTGCGGCGCCGCGTCTTCGGAAGGCACCAATCGAGCGTATCGGGCCGGGTCGGTCCATGCGCCCGTGCCGACATCAGGTGTGAGTCAATCGGCCCGCACGAGGGCCCGCGCCAGGCTGGCGATCCCCGCCTGGTCGATCCCCTCGGGCAACAGCGGCAACTCGACCATCGGCAGCCCCAGCTCCACCAGGTCGGCCCGCAGCGAATCCTCCAGCTCCCGCCGGATGGCCTGGTCACGTGCCTCGCCGTGCAGGCCGGCGACGGTCTCCCGGTCGGCAGGCAGCCCGGCGGCGACCAGCCCACGCCTCAGCTCCGCCGCGCTGACCGCCCGGCCGGCGGGCAGCGGCGGGCGGGTGGCGTTGACGATCACCTTGCCGACCCCGAAGCCGAGGGAGGTCAGGTCGGCGATGGCGTCGACCGTCTCCTGCACCGGCATCTCCTCCAGCAGCGTCACCACGTGCACCGCGGTGATCGGGGAGCGCAGCAGCGCGGCGACCCCCTCGCTCTGGGTCTTGATCGGGCCGACCTTTGCCAGCCGGGCCGTCTCCGCCGTGACGTTGAGGAAGCGGCCGATCCGCCCGGTCGGCGGTGCGTCCAGCACCACAGCGTCGTACACGCGTCGCTGCCCCGAGGTGCGGGTGGTGGCCTCCTTCACCTTGCCGGTGAGCAGCACGTCCCGCAGACCCGGAGCGATCGTCGTGGCGAAGTCGATGGCGCCGAGCTTGCGCAGGGCCCGCCCCGCCGCGCCCAGCTTGTAGAACATGTCGAGGTATTCGAGCAGGGCTTCCTCGGCATCCACCGCGAGCGCCCGCACCTCACCGCCGCCCGGGGCGTCGGTGAGGTGCCGCTCCTCGTACGGCAGCGGGTCGATGCCGAAGAGCTGGGCGATGCCCTGCCGCCCCTCGACCTCCACCAGCAGGGTGCGCCGGCCACCGGCGGCCAGCGCCATGGCAAGTGCCGCCGCCACGCTTGTCTTGCCGGTGCCGCCCTTGCCGGTCACGACGTGGAGGCGGGCCGACCATCCGGTACCGGCCGGGTCGGACGGCCGCTCAGCTGCTCGCACCCGTCGAGCCTATCCAGGGTCGCGGGTCACGCGACCTCGCAGACCCACCAACCCGTCTTCTGCACCACAGTGAAGCGCAGGTCCTGGTCGGCCACCTTCTCGTCGGCGGTGGTCATGGTGATGCGGGTGGAGACGGTCGCCCGGTCCCCGGTCTGGTTGTCGACCTTCGGGGTGGTCCACTTGAAGCGCGGGTTCTGGTATTCGGCCGCGTACTTCTGCACCTCGGCCACCTTCGCGGCGATCTTGTCGTCGTCGCGGGAGGCGGCACAGACGTGGCTTGCCGCCTTGGTGGCGCTGCGATCCTTGTAGACAGCGGTGAGGAACTCGTCGACGGCGACCGCCGGCTCCTTGGCGCCGTCACCGGACTCGGCGTTGCGCAGGGTCAGGAACGCCACCACGCCGCCACCCACGCAGAGCACCATGATCACGACGAGTGCGATGGCCGCGATCAGCAGGCCACGCTTCTTCTTCGGCTCGGCGGTGCCCGGGTACGGCGGGTAGCCCGGCTGGGGTGGCGGGATCGCCCCCGGCTCGGAGGTGGCCGGAGCCGCTGTCGCGCCGGCCCCGAGGGCCACGGTCGCCGGGTCGCCCAGCGGGCCGCCGGGCTGCGGTGCGCCCGACTGCGCTGCGCCGGCCGGAGCCCCGGAGTGCGGGGCGTCACCGGGCTGGGCGGAAGGAACCGCCTGCGTGGGGAGCGTGGACGGGGTGGGCTGGGCCGGAACGAGCGGGCCGGGCTGCGCGGCCGGCCCCGGCTGCGCGGCGATGGCCGGCTGACCGGGAACGGCCGGTGCGTCGGGCTGCGGGGGGACTGTGGGATCGCCGGGTTGACCGGCGGGATCCGGGTGGGCCGCCGGGAGGGCGCGCGGGCCGGTCTGGTCGCCGCTGGGCGGTTGGGTCATCTCGTTCCCCCGAGGGTGCGGCGCCCGGCCGCCACCCCGGGCGCCGAGCGTGATCGAGCGGGCGGCCGGGCGCTGCTCGCGACCGTCCGACGGGAAGGGTAGCGGTCAACCACCCGTTTGGTGTCGCCCGTATCGCGCCGCGCAGGTCACGGATCCGGTCGGCGGGACTGCCGCTTCGGACAGCCCCAGGCCCCCGCATGCGACGTGTCGCATATGTGACTTTAGGGCGTTGATGTGCGCGTCCTGTTGGCGGGACTGCCCCCGCAGACCTACCTTCGTCTCGGCGCGGGGGCCGGTCGGCTGGATGAGCCGACGGGAGGCGTGACCGAGAGGTTCGACCGGAGGAAAGTGCATGCGCGACGCGGACAACATCCCTCGCACCCAGTTTCCGACAAACGACCGGCTGCGCCGGCCCAGGTCGGTGGGGGAGGCGGCGGGCGGGTCGCTCGGCAACCTGCCGATCAACGAGCGGTCGTACCGTCGGGTTCCGGAACCGCCGGAGGTGGTCCGCGTGCCGAGTCGAGCCGTCGAGCGCCGGGACGACGACGAGCCGGGCTTCATCATCCACCTGCCGATCCGGGTCGCCGACTTGGCGTCGGCGACGGCGCTGGCCGGTCGGGTCGCGGTGTCCCTGGCGTTCCTGCCGGAGCTGGACGCCGGCGAGACCACCGTGTCGGACGCCGACGACCAGAACAACAGGTACCGGGTCTTCTGCGACCTGCTGCTGCCCGACCGGTCGCGCTGCCCCCAGGGGTACGGGCACGAGGGGCCCTGCGGGGAGGTGCCGGCCACGCCGGAGCAGCGTCCCGCGCCTCGCTCGGCAAGCGGACCGTAGGCTGTGCCTCGACGACGTCCGTACCGAGAGGGAGCCTTCCAGCGATGCAGAAGTGGGAATACTCCACGGTCCCGCTGCTGGTCCACGCGACCAAGCAGATCCTCGACAACTGGGGTGAGGACGGGTGGGAACTCGTCGCCGTGATCCCCGGCCCGAACCCGGACCAGCTGGTGGCGTACCTGAAGCGACCCAAGGCGTGAGCGCGAGGAGTGCAGCGCAGCGGAGCCCCGCAGTCGCGAACAGAGGGGTGACGGCATGAGCAACGGCCCGCACGCGAAGCTCGCCGAGCTGGGCCTCGAACTGCCCGAGGTGGTGCCGCCGGTGGCCAGCTACGTGCCGGCCGTGCAGTCCGGGCAGCACGTGTACGTCTCCGGCCAACTGCCGATCGCCGACGGAAAGCTGCTGGCCACCGGCAAGGTCGGTGCCGGCGTCTCGGCCGAGCAGGCGAAGGACCTGGCCCAGCGGTGCGCGCTCAACGCGCTGGCCGCGATCGACTCGCTCGTCGGCCTGGAGAACGTGGTCAAGGTGGTAAAGGTGACCGGTTTCGTGGCCTCCGCGCCCGGCTTCACCGGCCAGCCCGGCGTGATCAACGGCGCCTCCGACCTCTTCGGCACCGTCTTCGGCGAGGCCGGCCGCCACGCCCGCAGCGCGGTAGGCGTAGCCGAACTCCCGCTCGACGCCCCGGTAGAGGTCGAACTGATCGTCGAGGTGGCCTAGCCCCCTCAGTACCCCCGCGATCTTGCACTCTCTGCCTGGATGAAAGCCCCGAAAGGGGACGAATCAGGGGCCGAAAGTGCAAGATCGCGGGGGGTGGCGGGCGGGGTCGTACGATCGCAGCCATGAGTGGGCACGTGACGGCGCCGGCGGCGGCACTCGCCGCCGAGTTGCCGGACTGGGTGACGCTGGTGCGTGCGCCCAACCCGGGGCCGATGACGCTCGACGGCACCAACACCTGGGTGCTGCGCGCCGCCCCGGGCGAGCCGGCAGTGGTGGTCGACCCCGGGCCGGCCGACGAGGGACACCTGGCGACGATCGCCGCGCACGGCCCGGTCGGGCTCGTGCTGATCACCCACGGGCATCCGGACCACACCGACGGCTCGGCCCGACTCAGCGAACTGCTCGGCGGGGCGCACGTCCTGGCCGCCGACCCGAGGCACACAATCGGCGGTGCGCCCCTCACCGAGGCGGCCGAGCACCTCGGCGGCTTCGGCCTCGACATTCGTCTGCTGAACACCCCCGGGCACACCGCCGACTCGATCTGCTTCCTGGTTGAGCACGCCGACGAGCGTGTGGTGCTCACCGGCGACACCATCCTCGGCCGGGGCACCACAGTCGTGGCGCATCCGGACGGGCACCTCGGCGACTACCTGGACAGCCTGGAGTTGCTGTCGACGTACCAGGGAATCGCGGCGCTGCCCGGGCACGGCCCGGCGCTTGCCGACTGCGGCGCGGCGGCCGACTTCTACCTCGTCCACAGGCGTGCCCGGCTCGACCAGGTCCGGGCGGCGGTCGCCAACGGCGCTCGCACGCCCGACGACGTGGTCGCCGTGGTCTACGCGGACGTGGACCGTTCGCTCTGGTGGGCAGCCGGGTGGTCGGTCCGCGCCCAACTGGAATATCTGGGTGTCGACACCGGGGAATCCGCACCCGGGGTCAGTGGGTTGGAGCACATGTGACCTGCCCCGTGTGCGGAACTGTCGCCGTGCCCGGCGCGCGGTTCTGCCACAACTGCGGTGCCGCGCTGCCGGCAGCCGCCACGTTGCCGGCGGCCGAGCGCCGGGTGGTCACGGTGCTCTTCGGCGACCTGTCCGAATTCACCTCCTGGTCGGAGGACCTCGACCCGGAGCGGGTCGGCGCGGTCACCGACCGGGTGCTCGCCTCCCTCGCGGGAGCGGTGAAGACGTTCGGCGGGCACGTCGACAAGCTGACCGGCGACGGGATCATGGCGGTCTTCGGCGCTCCGGTGGCACACGAGGACGACGCCGAGCGTGCCGTCCGAGCCGCCCTCTCCATGCAGCGGGCCGTCCGTCGCGTGCTCGACGACGAGCGGGGCGGCGGTGCGCCGCTCGGGCTGCGGGTCGGGCTGAACACCGGCGACGTCATCGCCGGCATCCAGGCCGCCATCGAATACACGGTCATCGGCGACACGGTGAACACCGCCGCCCGGCTGGCCGACGCCGCCGCTGTCGGTGCCGTCTACGCCGGTGGGCGTACCGCCGCCACCACCCGACACGTCGCCTCCTGGCGGGCGCTGCGCCCGCTGCGGCTCAAGGGCAAGCGTGAGCCCGTCGAGGCGTACGAGCTGCTGGGTCTGCTGGACGCGCCGGGCACCCGGTCGGGTCTCGGCGACGAGGCGCCCTACGTGGGCCGGGAGACCGAGATCGGCCGGGTCGCCGGCCGGCTCGCCGAGGTGATCGACCAGGGTGACCCCCGGGTGCTGCTGATGACCGCCGAGGCGGGCATCGGCAAGTCCCGCTTCGCCGCCGAGGTCGAACGCCTCGCCGCCGGATACGACGTGGGTGCCGGCCGGTACGCGGCGCACACCGGCGCCCGGGTCCTCTCGGTGCGCTGCGCCGCCTTCGGTGAGCGGCGCCGGCTCGCTCCGCTCGCCGACCTGGTCCGCGCCGCCGTCGGCCTGCCAAGTGACGCGGCCACCGCGCTGACCCGGCCGGCGGTCGAGGAGCGGCTGCGCCGGCTCGGCCAACGGCTCGCCCGGGCCGGCACCGAGCAACCGCCGATCGTCACCGACCAACTGCTCGCCCTGCTCGGCTATGCCGAACTCCCCGCGCACGCCGGCACCGACAACGGCGAGTGGGGCAGCACTGGCACGTCGGCGGCAGACGCGGAGGCGGTGCCGAACGCTGTCGCCGACCTGCTCAGCGGGCTCGCCTCGGAGGCGCCGCTGGTGATCGTGGTGGACGACCTGCACGACGCCACAGGCGAGACGATCCGCGCCCTCGGGCTGGCCCTGTCCCGACTCACCGGCCCGGTCCTCGTGCTGCTGCTCGGTCGCCCCGAGCTGGTGCGTACCGCTGGTGCGCTGACCCGTGTCGCGGACGCCGAGGTGCACTCCCTGCCGCCGCTGCGCGGCGCCGACGCGGCCCGCCTGCTCACCAGCTACCTCGGCGGCGGAAAGCTGCCGCCGGCCGACGCCGACCGGCTGCTCGCCACCGCCCAGGGCAACCCGTTCTACCTGGCCGAGCTGGTCACCCTACTTATCGAACGCGGCGCGCTCACTACTGTCGAACCCGCTCGAGGTGCCCGACCCGGCCTCGGCGAGCGGGACCAGGGCAACCCGGCGACCTGGCGGCTGGTGCCCGGCTCGCTTGGCAGCCGACTGCTCTCCCGTGACCTCGCGGCAGTGCTCGCCGCCCGTATCGACGCGCTGCCGCCGGGCGCCCGCTCGGTCCTGCGGGACGCCGCGGTGGTCGGTGACACCGTGCCGGACGGCGCTCTGGAGGCGCTGCGCGACCAGCGTGCCGGCCGCGACGGGCGGCCCTCGGCAGTGGTCGCGGTGGAGCTCGAGCGCGCCGTCGAGGAGCTGCTGCAACGCCGCATGCTGCATCGCACCCGTACCGGTTACGCGTTCGCCACCCCGCTCATGCGGGAGGCCGCGTACGCCGGGGTGAGCAAGGCGGAGTTGGCTGAGCGGCACGCCGCGCTCGCCCGCTGGGGGGCGCCGGGCGGCGACGCCGGGGCACCCACCCTCGGTGGTTTCACCGACGAGGCCCGGGACGACTTCGTCGCGACGCACGTCGAGCGGGCCGCCAAACTCGCCGACGCGGTGAAGCTGCGCCCGGACGCCCCGGCCCGCGCCGTGGTCCCGCTCGGGGTCGCGGCGCTCGGCCGGGCCGCCCGCCGGTCGCTGTCCGCGGGTGAGCCCGCGCTTGCCGTCGAGTACGCCGAACGCGCCAACGAGTTGGCCCGCGACGGGATGCCGGCGATCGACAGGGTGGTGCACGCCCGGGCGCTGCTCCAGATCGGTCGGGTCGTTGACGCGCTCGCCTACGCCGAGAAGATCGCCGCGAACGCCGGGGACGAGGCCACCCGGGCCAGCGCCCTGCTGCTCGCCGGGCAGGCCCAGCAGACCGTCGGTGACCAGGGCCGGGCCGTGGCCGCCTGGCAGGAGGCGTTGCAGGTAGCCACGGACGGGGGGCTGCCCACGCTGCGCGCGTCCGCGATGCGCCGGCTCGGCATGGCCGACTTCGTGGGTGGGCGGTTGAGCCAGGCGAGCAGCCGGCTCGCCGCCGCGTACCAGGTAAGTCTCGGTGCGCAGGACCGGCGCGGGCAGGCCTGGTCGTTGCAGAACCTGGCCTGGGTGACCACCACCCGGGGTGACTTCGCCGGCACCGACGCGGTGCTCGGCCGGGCCGCCCGGCTCTTCGCCGAGTTGAAGGACCCGTACGGGCGGGCCTGGCTGCGTGGCACCACGGCGTTCGCCCGGCTGCTCGCCGGGAGGCTGCGCGAGGCGTACCGGATGGCGCAGGTGTTCCTGCCCTTCGGCGAGCGGGTCGGCGAGGCGTGGGCGGTCGGCACCCTGCGCGCGGTCGCGGCGTACGCCACGGCCGAGTTGGGTGAGCTGGCCCAGGCGGACCAGGAGGCGCGCCGCGCGTACCGCGAGTTCGCCGCCGCGTCCGACGACTGGGGGCGCGGGTTCGCGCTTGTGGTCCGGGCCGTGGTGGCGCGTGGGCTGGGCGAGCCGGCACACGCGGCTGACCTGCTGACCGACGCCCTGGTGGAGGCCCGGCGGACCTCGCATCCGCTGCTCACCGGGATGGCCGGCACCTTGCGTGGCTTCGTGGCGCTTGACATGGGCGACTGGGAGACCGCCGAGCAGGCGGCCCGCGAGGTGCTGACGGCCGTCGAGCCGCACAACCCGCAGGCGCCGGCGCAGGTCGCGCCCCGGGTCCTGCTGGCCACCGCCCGACTGGCGGCCGGCGACCCGGCGACCGCGGTCGGGCTGCTCGCTCCGGTGGCGACAACCGCCGCGAACGCGCCCTCGCTGCTCTTCTCCCGCCGACAGACGATGGCCCGGTACGCGTCGGCGCTGCTCGCCCACGGTCAGCGGGAGCAGGCGCTGGACTGGGCCCGACGGGCGGTCACCGTGCTCGCGGAGGACGTGCGCAGCCAGGTGATCGCGGCAAGCGTGCTGGCGGAGGCGCTGGCCGCCTGCGGCCGATCGGTGGAGGCGTTGAGCTGCGCGGACGAGGCGGTTCGCCTGGCGTACTCCACCGAGCAGCGCAGTGAACGCGCCGCCGCCGACGACCTGCGAGCCCGGATCGCCGCCCAGGCATAGCCGTCGCTCCATCCCGTGTTTGGCGGTTCCGGTGATGTGATTGTCGGGGTGACCGGCTAGCGTGTCACCACCGCGTGCCGGTCCACAATGGTGACCGTCGCCGTGCCTGGGAGGCCCCTCATGAAGCTGCCGCGTTCCGTCGCGGGCTGGACCATCGCGGTCTTCGGTGTGCTGGCGCTGGTGATGGGTGCGCTCGGGTTGCTCTGGCCGGAGGCGTTGCTGGGCATGCTCGGGCTGGAGGTGCCGTCGAGCCGCGCCGCCGGTGACCACACGGGCACGTTCGTGCTGGCGTCGTCGATGGCGTCGTTCAACATGGGTGTCTACTACCTGCTCGCCACGGTCACCGAGTGGCGGGCGTTCTACCGCTTCACAGTTGTCTTCCGGTTGGTCACGTTCACCGTGTTCACCATCGCGGTGCTCGCCGACATCGCCCCCGACCGGTTCTTCGGCGTGGCCGCCTGGGAGGGCCTTGGCGCGCTTGCCACCGCCGTTG
This sequence comes from Micromonospora sp. NPDC000316, assembly GCF_042898885.1. NCBI lineage: Bacteria > Bacillati > Actinomycetota > Actinomycetes > Micromonosporales > Micromonosporaceae > Micromonospora > Micromonospora sp. NPDC000316. The sequence continues at coordinate 399,894 of NZ_JBIAZG010000004.1, read as the reverse complement.
GCCTGCGCCTGGACGCCCGTCGGAGTGCGCCGGCCGGCACCGGCACCCCTGCCGCCGCCGACGAGACCTCGACCACCGCCGAGGTGGCATCGAGCGACGTCGGGGAGGCTCCCGGTCCGGCCGGTGCCGCTCCGGCGGACGCGGTGCGCTGAGCCTCCGGTCGGGTTGGGTATTTTCGAGCAGTGACCGACACCCCGACCGGCGGCTTGCGGGTGCCGATCGTGCCCGGCCTGACCGATTTGCGGGTTTTTGCCCGTGGTGGATATGCGACCGTCTACCAGGCCACCCAGATCTCGGTGGGGCGTGAGGTCGCCGTCAAGGTAGAGAACCGCACGCTGGACAGCGACCGTGACCAGGCCCGCTTTCTGCGCGAGGCGCGTGCGGCCGGGCGGATGTCGTCCCACCCGCACGTGGTGGATCTCTTCGATGTCGGGGTCACCGTCGACCAGCACCCCTACCTGATCATGGAACTCTGCGACGGGTCGTACGCCGAGCGGATGCGCACCTCGCCGCTCGGGCCAGTGGAGGCCCGCGATCTCGGCATCAAGATCGCCGACGCGTTGGCCCACTCGCACGCGGCCGGGGTGCTGCACCGTGACGTCAAGCCGGCAAACATCCTCTACTCGCACTTCAACTCGGCGGTGCTCGCCGACTTCGGGCTGGCCGTGCTCGCGGAACACCGGGATCCCACTGTCACGCTGGAGGTGCTCACCCCGGCGTACGCGCCACCGGAGATGTTCAGCCACAGCCCGCCATCGCCGGCCGTCGACGTGTACGCGCTCTGCGCCACCCTCTACGCGGTGATGAACGGCCGTCCGCCACGCTGGCAGTCCGAGCGCAACCCCAGCCTGGTCACCGTGCTGGAGATGTTCAACCAGCAGGTCCCCGCTCTGCCCGGCGTGCCGGACGAATTGATCGAGGTGCTGCGCGCCGGGATGGCAAACGATCCGGCCGAGCGGCCCTCCGCCCTCGAACTGCACGACCTGCTCACCAGCCTGCCGTTCGGCTCGCCGCCGAAGCCGGTAAGCGGCGCCCCGATCAGTGGTGGCCCGATCAGTGGTAGCTCGGGCGGCGGTGGCCCGTACGTCACGGGCCAGCCGGCGCCCCGGACCCCGGTCGAGGACGCCCACCCGACGGCCCCCGACACTCGGCGCTGGCGGCGACGCTGGTTCCTCGGCGGCGCGGGGGTGCTCGCGCTCGCCGCCTCAGCGACCGCCGGCGCCTGGTTCGCCAGCAGTGGGCCGCCGTCCGGCCCGTCTCCCGGGGTCAGTCAGGTCGGGGCGCCGCCGACGGGTGCACTGCCCGGCTGCACGACAGGTGCCGGTGCGCCAACAGCTCTGCCCAGCGGTGCCCGGTGCCTGCCGGAGTTGGAGTGCTTCGGCCCGGTGCGCATCCGCGGCAGCCGTGCCGAGGCGGCCCGGGTGCCCTGCGACGCCCGGCACACCTGGGAGACGTACGCCGAGGGCATTCTGCCGGTGTCGCTCGTCGGCGCCGCCTACGACGAGGTGGCCTCCGCCGAGCCGGTCCGTCAGGTGTGCGGCACGAAAACGTTCCGCGTGACCACCGGGATCAGCGACCCGGCCGGTTGGCACCTGGAGGTGCTGCCGCCGGTGGACGGTAGCGTCGACAGGTCCTTCCGGTGCCTGGCCGGGCGGGGTGTGGACGCGCTCACCGGCCCCACCCTCACCGGTCGCTGAGGCCGCCGGGCGTTTCGCGCCTGTCACGCACCGCACGCAGGGCGGCCCGGCTGTCCAGGCTGTCGAGAGTGTCGGCGTCGATCCCGTACGGCATCAGCTCCGCCGGCCCGGTTGCGAACCGGTCTGTCGACTCTGGCTCGTCGTGCTGCCGGGCGGCGGACACGGCCACGCCGGTGACCATGGTCAGCAGCACGAGGAGCAGCGCGAGGAGCACCCCGAGAAGGTCTTGGCGGCGCCACACGACAAGCAGGACCAGGAGCGCGAGAGCTCCCAGAGCGGCGACCGCAGCCACCATCCGCGCGTCGGGCCTGGCCAGTCGATTCACCCTCTAAGCATGGCGTGACCTGGCCGTCTGTCAACCGCAGAGGGCCGGCCGAGAGGCAGCGCCGGCCGGGCACCTCCATGGGCGTGATTCCACTCCGGCATCAAGATGCCGGAGTGGAATCACACGAACGAGGGGGGACCGCCCGGTTGGCGTTCGCCCCCGCCACGGGGACGTGCGGCCTAGTAGGACTTGTCCTGGCCCAGGACGTGCTGGGCCACGAAGTTGAGGATCATCTCGCGGCTGACCGGGGCGATCCGACCCGCCCGGACGGCGCCGAGCAGGGTCGCCACCCCGTACTCGGTGGTCATGCCTGCCCCGCCGAGAGCCTGGACGGCGGTGTCCACGGCGAGCGCGGCGGCCTCCCCGGCGGCGTACTTGGCCATGTTGCCGGACACCCCGGCCTCCAGGTCGCGGCCGGCGTCGTACAGGTTGGCCGCCTTCTGGATCATCAGGCGGGCGAGTTCCACCTGCACCGCCGCGTGCGCCAGCGGGTGCGACACGCCCTGGTGCGAGCCGATGGTCCGGCCACCCCAGACCTTGCGGGTGGCCGTGTACTCGGTGGCCCGCTCGATGGCGTACCGCCCGGTGCCGGCGCCCATCGCGGCCACTGTGATCCGCTCCGGGTTGAGCCCGGCGAAGAGCGCCGGCAAGCCGGAGTCCAACGATCCGCCGAGCAGCGCGTCGGCCGGCAGCCGCACGTCGTCGAGGTAGAGCAGGAACTGGTTCTCCGGCGACAGGATCTCCATGTCCAGTTTGGAGCGGGTCAGCCCGGCCGCGTCGGTCGGCACGAGGAACAGCGCCGGCTTCAGCTTGCCTGTTGACGAGTCCTCGGTGCGGGCCACCACCAGGACGTGGTCGGCCTCGTCCACACCGGAGATGTAGCACTTGCGGCCGGAGAGCAGCCAGTCGTCGCCGTCGCGGCGGGCAACCGTGGCGAGCCGGTGGAAGTTCGAGCCGGCCTCCGGCTCGGTGATCGCGAAGACGATCTTCTCGGAGCCGTCGGCGAGGCCGGGCAGGTGCCGCTTGCGCTGCTCCTCGGTGCCGTGCCGGGCGAGGACCGTGGCCGCGATGGCGGGGGACACCACAAGCAGCAACAGCGGGCAACCGGCCGCCGCCAACTCCTCGCAGACGATTGCCAGCTCGGTGATGCCGCCGCCCCCACCGCCGTACTCGGTGGGGATGTTGACCCCCAGGTAGCCGAGCCGGCCGGCCTCGGCCCACAGTTCGGTGGTGTGCTCGCCGGCCTTCGCCTTCTCGACAAAGTAGCTGTGGCCGTACCGGCGGCCCAACGCCCGCACGGCGTCGCGCAACTGGTCCTGCTCGGGGGTGAGGTCGAAGGTCATCGGGGGTCCTCCTCGGGGTTCGACGGCGCAGGGTCGCTCGGGGCGGATGCGCCGTCGATGACGGCCAGCACGGCGCCGGTACGCACCTGACCGCCGGCGGGCACCGGCAGTTCGGCGACGACGCCGTCGGTGGGGGCGAGCACGGGATGTTCCAGCTTCATCGCTTCCAGCGTGAGCAGCAGGTCGCCGGCCGCGACCCGCTGACCGACCTCGACGTGCACCCGGGTCACCGCTCCGGGCAGCGGCGCGAGCAGCGAACCGGCGGCCAGCTCCGCGGTGGGCAGCGGGAAACGCGGCAGCTCGACAAGGCTCGCCGCCCCGTCCGGGCCGTCCACGAAGACCTCCGAACCCACCCGGTGTACGCGGTACGCGCGCCGCACGCCGTCGACGTTCAGCACCACCCGGTCCCGGGTGGCCTCGACGAGCGCCACGGTCAGCGTGTCGGTGCTGCCGGGTTCGGTCGACCACTCGGCCAGGCCGCCCCGGCGGTCCAGGCGGTAGCGGATTTCGATCTCACCGTCCGGCCCGGTGAACCGGGCGACCTGCGCGACGGCAGGCACGTTGCGCCAGCCCGACGGCAGCCCGGCCAGCACCTTTGCGTCCGCGCGACGGCCGGCAGCCGACGCCAGGGCGCCGGCCAGCGCGAAGAGCGGCAGTCGCTCCGCCGGCACCAGCGGGGCGAAGACCTCCGGATGCCGGTCCAGGAAGCCGGTGTCGATCTCCACAGCATCGAACTCGGGGCTGCGCAGCACGCGGACCAGCAGATCCCGGTTCGTCGACACCCCGTGCAGCTCGGCCCGCGCCAGCGCGCCAGCGAGAGCCCGGGCCGCCTCGGCGCGGGTGGGTGCCCAGGCGATCAGCTTGGCGAGCATCGAGTCGTAGTGCACGCCGACAACGGAACCGTCCACCACACCCGAGTCGAGCCGCAGCCCTGCCCGCTGAAGACCACCGAACTCGCAGTCCACCCCGGGGATGGCGAAGCGGTGCAGGACGCCGGTAGCCGGGCGGAAACCCTGAGCCGGTTCCTCCGCGCAGAGGCGTACCTCGATGGCGCAGCCATGCGCGGACGGCGACTGGGCGTCCGCCGGCAACGCCGCGCCCTCGGCGACAAGCAGTTGCAGCCGGACCAGGTCCAGCCCTCCGGCGGCGGTCAGCTCGGTCACCGGGTGCTCCACCTGGAGCCGGGTGTTCATCTCCAGGAAGTAGATCGCCCCGTCGGGTGCCAGCAGGAACTCGACAGTGCCGGCGCCCACGTAGTCGACAGCCTGGCCCGCCGCCACCGCCGCCTCGTGCAGCCGCTCCCGCACCTCGGCCGAGACGACGCCGGGCGCCTCCTCGATGATCTTCTGGTGTCGGCGCTGGATCGAGCACTCCCGGACACCGAGCGCGGCAACCGTCCCGTGCGTGTCGCCGAAGATCTGCACCTCGACGTGTCGGCCGCGCTCGACGTACCGCTCGACGAAGACAGTGCCGTCGCCGAACGCCGCAGCCGCCTCGCGGCCCGCCGAGGCCACGGCCTCGGCCAACCCGGCGGCATCCCGGACGATGCGCATGCCGCGACCGCCGCCACCGGCGGACGCCTTCACCAGCACCGGGAAGTCGGTGACGTCATCGGTGTCGGTCCAGCTCGGCAGCATCGGCACGCCCGCCTCGGCGAGCAGCGACTTCGCCGCCAGCTTGTCGCCCATCGCGGCGATCACCTTGGCCGGCGGGCCGACCCAGGTCAGCCCGGCGTCGGTGACCGCCGCCGCGAACTCGGCGTTCTCGGCGAGGAAGCCGTAACCCGGGTGAACGGCGTCCGCGCCGCTGCGCCGGGCCGCGTCCAGGATGAGATCGACCCGCAGGTACGTCTCGGACGGCGTGTCACCAGGCAGCCGGACCGCCTGGTCGGCCTCGGCGACGAACGGCGCGTCGGCGTCCGCGTCCGAGTGCACGGCGACCGTCTCCACGCCGAGCGCCCGGCAGGTCGCGAAGACCCGGCGGGTGATCTCCCCCCGGTTGGCGACGAGCAATCGGTTGATCATGTTGGCTGAGCCTGCCTCTCGTTCGCCAGTGCGGGGTTGGGGTTCGGTGCGTTCCTCGTGCTCACCTGCTACATCCGGAAGACGCCGAAACCGTCGGCGCCCTTCACCGGGGCACTGTGGATCGCCGAGAGGCAGAGCCCGAGGACGGTACGGGTGTCGCGCGGGTCGATCACCCCGTCGTCGTAGAGCCGGCCGGACAGGAACAGCGCCCCGGACTGCGACTCGATCTGCTGCTCGACCATCATCCGCATCGCCGCGTCGGACTCCTCGTCGTAGTCGCGCCCCCGCGCTGCGGCCGCCTGACGGGCCACGATCGAGAGCACACCGGCGAGCTGTGCCGGACCCATCACCGCCGACTTCGCGTTCGGCCAGGTGAACAGGAACCTCGGGTCGTACGCGCGACCGCACATGCCGTAGTTGCCGGCCCCGTACGACGCGCCCAGGTTGACCGTCAGGTGCGGCACCGTCGAGTTGGACACCGCGTTGATCATCAGCGCGCCGTGCTTGATGATGCCGCGCTGCTCGTACTCGGTGCCGACCATGTAGCCGGTGGTGTTCTGGAGGAAGATCAGCGGGGTGTTCGAGGCGTTCGCGAGCTGGATGAACTGCGCCGCCTTCTGCGCCTCCTCGCTGAACAGCACACCCCGCGCGTTGGCCAGCACACCCACCGGGTAGCCGTGCAGCTCACCCCAACCGGTGACAAGCGCATCCCCGTACGTCGGCTTGAACTCGTCGAAGTCGCTGCCGTCCAGGATCCGGGCCAGCACCTCACGCGGGTCGAACGGCACCTTCAGGTCGCCGCTCACGATGCCGAGCAGTTCCTCCGGGTCGTACTTCGGCGGCTGCGGCACTGCCGTACGCGGCGACGGGCCGGCCTTGTGCCAGTTGAGGCGGCGGATGCACTGCCGAGCCAGCCGGATGCCGTCGCGCTCGTCGGAGGCCAGGTGATCGGCCAGCCCGGACGTGCCGGCGTGCATCGCCGCACCGCCCAACGACTCGTCGTCGGTGACCTCGCCGGTGGCCATCTTCACCAGCGGCGGCCCAGCCAGATAGACCTGCGAGCGGTCCCGAATCATGATCACGTGATCGGACATCCCCGGCACGTACGCGCCACCGGCAGTGGCGTTGCCGAAGACCACGCTCACAGTGGGGATCTTCGCCGCGGAGAGCCGGGTCAGGTCGCGGAACACCCGACCGCCCGGAATGAAGATCTCCGCCTGGGTCGGTAGGTCCGCGCCGGCCGACTCGACAAGGTTGACCATCGGCAGCCGGTTGGCCAGGGCGATCTCGCCGGCCCGCCGCGTCTTGGCGAGCGACCACGGGTTGACCGCTCCGCCGCGTACCGTCGGGTCGTTGGCCACGATCAGGCACTCCACGCCCTCGACCACGCCGATGCCGGTGACCACGCTGGCGCCCACCGGGAAGTCCGTGCCGTAGGCGGCCACCGGCGACAGCTCCAGGAACGGGCTGTCGGCGTCCACGAGCAGCTCGATCCGCTCCCGGGCCAGCAGCTTTCCCCGCTTGTGGTGCCGGGTCACGTACTTCTCGCCGCCGCCCGCGCGGGCCTGGTCCAGCGCCGCGTCCAGCTCGGCGAGCCGATCCAGCAGCGCCGCCCGGTTCGCCACGAAGCCGGGCGCGGACGGGTCGGCGGTGGTGTCCAGTGTGGTCACAGGCCCATCCCCTTTACGATGATCTCGTTCATGATCTCGGTGGCGCCGCCGCCGATGCCGAGGATCCGGGCGTCGCGGTAGTGCCGCTCCACCTCGGCGTCGCGCATGTAGCCGAACCCGCCGTGCAGCTGCAATGCCTGGTCGACGACCTGATCGCAGGCGGCCACCGCCACGTTCTTGGCCATCGCCACCTCGGTCACCACAGGCTCACCGGCCGCCACCCGAACCGCGACCTCGTGCACGTACGCCCGGGCAGCCTCGGCGCGGGTGTGCATCTCGGCGAGTCGATGCCGGACCACCTGCCGGCTGGCAAGCGGACGTCCGAAGGTCTCCCGGTCCCGGCACCAGCGCACCGTCAGCTCGACGCAGCGCTGCGCTGTGGCGTACGCCTGGGTGGCCAGCGAGAGCCGCTCCGCCGCGAAGTTCTGCATGATCGCCAGGAAGCCGGTGTCCTCCTCGCCGATCCGGTTGGCCACCGGCACCCGCACGTCGACGAAGGACAGTTCAGCGGTGTCCGAGCAGTGCCAGCCCAACTTCTCCAACCGACGACCCACAGTGAAGCCGGGGCTGTCCTTGTCGATGACCAGCAGGCTGACCGAGCCGCTGCCGGGGAAGCCGGTGCAGACCGCAGTGGTCACGAAGTCGGCCCGATGCCCGCTGGTGATGTACGTCTTCGACCCGTTCACCACGTAGTGGTCGCCGTCGCGGCGGGCCGTGGTGCGGATGCCCGCCACGTCCGAACCGCCGTCCGGCTCGGTGATCGCCAACGCGCCGATCATCGTGCCGGCGAGGGTCGGCCGGACGTACCGCTGGACGAGGTCGTCGTCGCCGGGCGTCGAGGTGCCGCCGAGCATGCCGCCCAGCGAGCCGCCGATGCCCACGCCCGCCGCCGCGACCATGTGCGGCAGCGCGATGCCGTGCGTGAACAGGGCCGCGATCAGGCCGGATGACCCGCCGGAGCGGATCACCTCCTCGGTCACGATGATCGAGTCGAGCAGGTCACCGCCGCTGCCGCCGACCGACTCGGGAAAGCCGACGCCGAGCAGGCCGACCTTCGCGGCGCTGGCGTGCAGGGCCCTCGGCACCTCGCCGGCCCGTTCCCAGTCGTCCAGGTGCGGCAGCACCTCCCGGTTCACGAAGGCCCGGGTCAGCTCGCGCAGTTGCCGCCGCTCCGGGGTGTCCACGATGCTCATGCCGCCGCCTCCCGGTCCGCTGCCAGGGGACCGGTCGGCACGCCCGCCGGCAGGTCGACGAGCCGGGAGCGCAGCAGCTCACCGAGCGCCTTGGCCTGCGGGTCGAACCGCGTGGACGCGGCCACCCCCGCCCCGAGCAGGCCCTCGATCACGAAGTTGACGGCACGAAGGTTCGGCAGCTCGTACCGCCGCACCACGAGCGACGCCGTCTCCGGAAGCAGTTCCGCCAGCCGCTCGACGGTCAACCAGCCGCGCAGCCACGCGTACCCGTCGTCGGAGCGCGCCCAGACGCCCAGGTTGGCGTCGCCGCCCTTGTCCCCGGAGCGGGCACCGACCAGTTCGCCGAGCGCCCCACGCCGGGTCGGGCCGTCGACAGCTGTCGCATCGCCAGGTGACGCCTCGGAGTCGGGGACGGGCGCGGTCTGGGTCGGGGGAGCGATCGGCACCCGCTCGCCGCCGGGCAGCACCGCCACGTGCGACACCGCGTCCTGCGGCACCGTGTCGGCGGTGAAGACGCCGTACGGCGTCGCGTCGCCCGGCAGGGTGGTGATCGTGCAACCCGGGTACGACGCCAGGGCCAGCTCCACCGCGGCGGCCGAGAAGGCCCGCCCGGCCCGCGTCCGGTCCATGTCGCGCAGGTGTACGTGGAGCAGGGCGCTTGCCGCCTCGGTGTCGACGGCGTCCGGGTGGTCGGTCCGGGCCAACGTGAACTCCAGCCCTTCCTTGCCGACCGCCTCCTCCATCTGCCCCCGCACCAGGGCCGCCTTGGCCTCGATGTCCAGACCGCAGAGGACGAAGGTCATCGAGTTACGGAAGCCACCGAGGTTGTTGACGCCCACCTTCAACGTCTCCGGCGGGGGAGTGCCCCGGACGCCGGAGACGCGGACCCGGTCCGGCCCGTCGGCGTGAAGCGTCACCGAGTCCAGCCGGGTGACCACGTCCGGCCCCAGGTACGCCGGTGAGCCGACCTCGTAGAGCAGTTGGGCGGTGACCGTCTCGACAGTGACCGCACCGCCGGTACCCGCGTGCTTCGTGAGCACCGCGGAGCCGTCCGGGTGCACCTCGGCGATCGGGAAGCCCGGCCGACGCCCTCCGTCGGGCAGCTCGGTGAAGAAGCTGAAGTTGCCGCCGGTGACCTGCGCGCCGCATTCGAGGAGGTGCCCCGCGACAGTCGCGCCGGCCAACTCGTCGTAGTTGTCACGACCCCACCCGTACCTGGCGATCGCCGGCCCGACGACAAGCGACGCGTCGGTCACCCGGCCGGTCACCACGACATCCGCCCCGGCGTCGAGACAGGCGGCGATCCCGAACGCGCCAAGGTAGGCGTTCGCGGTCAGCGCGTCGGGCCGCTGGAGCGCGTCACCCTCGACGTACCCGACCTTCACCGGCACGCCCAGCCGACCGGCGAGGGCTTCGACGGCGGCGGCCAGGCCAGCGGGGTTCAGCCCCCCGGCGTTTGTCACGATCCGCACGCCCCGGTCGAGAGCCGTGCCGAGGCAGGTCTCCAACTGGCGCAGGAACGTCTTCGCGTACCCCAGGTCGGGGTCGCGCAGCCGGTCGCGGCCGAGGATCAGCATCGTCAACTCGGCCAGGTAGTCACCGGTCAGCACGTCCAGCTCGCCGCCGTCGAGCATTTCGCGCCAGGCAGTGAACCTGTCGCCGTAGAAGCCGGAGGCGTTGCCGATGCGGATCACGCGCGGACTCCGTTCCGGCTGCCCGGTTCGCGGCCGGAGCCCGGCGGGCCGGCGAAGGCCTGCGCCACGTCGAGCCACTCGTCGGCGACCGGGCCGCTGGCCAGCAGGGCGAGATCCGCGCGATGCCGGCGCTGGGTGACAAGCAGGCAGAAGTCCAGAGCCGGGCCGGTCAGCCGGTCGGCGGCGTCCGTGGGACCCCAGGCCCACGTGTCGCCGCCTGGCGCGGCCAGCTCGACCCGGACGGGCTCCGTCGGAACCGGCCGGCCGTGGGCGGCAAATCCGTGCCCGAGAGTACGCACGCCCAGGTGTGCAACGTGCCGGAGCCGATCCGAGGCGGGGCGGGCGACACCGAGCGTGTCGGCCACGTCCTCGCCGTGGGCCCAGGTTTCCATGATCCGCGCGGTCGCCATGGAGGTGGCTGACATCCGGGTGCCGTACCAGGGCAGTTTCTCGCCTGCCGGCACCGCCGCGAGCGCGTCGGTGAGGGCTGTCCGGCCGGCCCGCCAGCGGGCGAGCAGTTCTGCGGGCGGGGCGAGGAACTCCTCGGCGCCGGCGTCGACCATCCGGGTCGGGTCCGGAGCGTTGAGCACGGTCGCGTAGAACGCCTCGGCGTCGGTGGCGGCAAGCACCGCCACGTGGTCGGTCCAGGCGAGGTGGGCGATCTGGTGGCCGATGCTCCAGCCCGGCGCGGGGGTCGGCCGCGCCCAGTCGCCCGCCGACAGAGGTGCTACCAGGGCGTCCAGTTCGGCGGGCTCAGCGGTGAGGTCCGCGAGCAGGTCGGTGAGGTCGACCATTGTGCCTCCGGTCGGTGCGGGCCGGTGCGGCCGGTGGTCAGGGGGTGAGCAGGGTGGCGAGTTGGCGCTTCCAGGTGACGAGCAGGGCGGCGCGACGGGCCGAGTCGTCACTGAGCAGGCTGGCCACGCCGAGCCCGCGGAGAAGGTCGAGGGTGGCCTGCACGGACTCCCGCACGCCGGGCCGGCGCTCGTCGACGCCGAGCAGCGAAACGGTGAGCCGGTGCATCTCCCGGCCCACCATCGCCTCCAGCGGCATCAGGGCGTCGCGAAGCTCGCGGTCGGTGCGGGCGGCGACCCAGAGTTCGAGCGCGGCGACGAAGAGCGGCCCGGTGAACGCGGCGGCGAGCAGATCAATCACCCGGTCCAGCCGCTGCGGGCCGGCCGGCAACGTCTCCGCCTCGGTGCGCAACTCGTCGGCCCGACGCTCGGCCAGGTGGGCGACGGCGGCCGTGACCAGCGCGGCTTTCGTGGGGTAGTGGTGCAACTGCGCGCCACGCGACACACCGGCCCGGGCGGCGACGACTGTGGTCGTGGTGCCGGACCAGCCGTGCTCGATCAGGCAGTCGACAGTCGCCTCCAGCAGGCGGGCCTGGGTGGCGCGACTGCGCTCCTGCTGCGGGACACGGGTCGATGCGGCGGACATGCGGGACAGCCTGCCGGCTCAGAAACAAACAGTCAAGACTGACTTTTTTTGGAGCGTCGCCGCTTCCAGGGAAGGGATGCGGTGGGGCGGGCGGCGCGGTGACGGCGGCGGGGGTGTGAGGTCGGTGTTGGTGGTGCTGCGAGGGCGGCGGCGGGGTCGGTGCTGACGTGGGGTTCGGTGCTGACGTGGGTTCGGTGCTGGCGTGGCCGAACCCCAGGGGACAGGCTGGGTACTGGTGTTTGCATCCTTTGGAGCTGATGTCGCAAACGAATCACCTGCGGTGTGGGGCCTGCGGACTCATCTCCTGGTTGCATCACGGCGGTCGCGTCACGGCGGTCGCGCCCCTCAACCTGCCATCGCTCCCGCCCCGCCCCGCCCCGCTCCCGCTCCCGCTCCTGCTCCCGCTCCTGCTCCCGCTCCTGCTCCCGCTCCTGCTCCCGCTCCCGCTCCCGCTCCCGCTCCTGCTCCCGCTCCCGCTCCTGCTCCCGCTCCTGCTCCCGCTCCCGCACAGGCCATCGGACCGCCGGGCTTGGCGGCCGCCTCGACCCGGTCTCGCCCGCTGATGTCGTAAGCGATTCAGCTCCAAAGGATGCAAACACCCAGTACCCAGCCGGTCCCCTGGCTACTGCCTTTGCGGCCGTCGCGAGGACTGCCGCTGCGACGACTGCCATTGCAGGGACTGCCGTCGCGAGGACTGGCTGCGGACCCTGCGGCGATGTCGCCGGTGAGCACGATGAGGTCGAACGGTGGAGACGTGCGGCTCGGGCGGCACCGCCCTCCAGCGCGGGCAGCACGCCGTGAATCTCGGAGAGCACCGCAGCACCGCAGCACCGCAGCACCGCAACTTCGCCAGAGCCGCCACCCTCGCGCTGACCGGCGTGGCCATACGCGAACGGCCCGGACCGCGCTTGGCGGTCCGGGCCGGAAGGCTCGTCACAGCCGGGGCGAGCCCGGCGGAATCACTCAGACGCGGGCGCGACGGGCCAGGCGCTCGGGGTCGAGGATGATGATGCTCTTGCCGTCCAGCCGCAGCCAGCCGCGCGAGGCGAAGTCGGCAAGCGCCTTGTTGACAGTCTCCCGGGAGGCGCCGACGAGCTGGGCGATCTCCTCCTGGGTGAGGTCGTGCGTCACCCGCAGGACGCCGCCGTCGCGGGTGCCGAACCGACCGGCCATCTGGAGCAGGTTCTTGGCAACCCGACCCGGCACGTCCGTGAAGATCAGGTCGGCGAGCGAGTCGTTGGTCCGGCGCAGTCGCCGCGCCAGCACCCGGAGCAGCTGCTCGGCGATTTCCGGGCGGTTGTTCAGCCAGGGCCGCAGGGCCTGCTTGCGCAGCCGCACCAGCCGGGTGTCGGTCACCGCGGTGGCGGTCGCCGTACGCGGACCCGGGTCGAAGAGCGACAGCTCACCGACCATGTCCGACGGCCCCATCACCGCGATTAGGTTCTGCCGGCCGTCGGCCGCCCGGCGGCCAACCTTGATCTTTCCGGACAGCAGGATATAGAGGCTGTCGCCGGGCTCGCCCTCGTTGAAGACGATCTCGCCCTTGCGGACCTCGATCGTCTCCATCTCCTTAGCGAGCGCCTCGGCAGCTTCCGGGTCGACACCCTGGAAGATCCCGCTGCGTGCCAGTACCTCATCCATCAAGCACCTCCGGTTGCGCGTGCCGTCCGTCGGCCCGGGGCCGCCGTCCGCTGATCCCCTCGCGCGCCGCCAAGTCTAGGCGCACGTGAGCATGAATCAGAGGTCGCCCCTGGAATCCTGATCGGTGGGCGTAACCTGCCCGACGTGCTGAGCGAGCCGAGTCTGACCAGCCGCGTCGAGAACGGGCAGCGTATTCCGCTGCTCGTCTGGCGCACCGACGGGCCGTTGCGGGCGGTCAGCAGTGGCCCGCTCGGCGGTGGCATCGGCGTCCGGCGCTGGGTGTTGAACGCGACGGTGCCCATGTCGTACGACCGGGACGACCCCGCTGAACACCTGGCCGCGCTCGCCGCGGACCTGGCGCTCGACGGGCCCGGAGTCGGTCTGCTGACCGGCGTCGATGTGGCCGAGGTGGTGGCCCGGACCGACACCGGCGTGCGTGCCTGGGCGACGGTCGGGCTCGGCACCCCGGTGCTCGCCGCCGCGCCGGCACCCACCGCGCTCACCCAGCACGTGGGCACGGTCAACATCGTGGTGTACGTCCCCGCGCGGCTCGCCGACTCCGCTCTGGTGAACGCCGTGGCCACCGCCACCGAGGCGAAGACCCAGGCGATCAGCGAGCTGGGGCTGCCGGGGACCGGCACCCCCACCGACTCGGTCACCGTGCTGTGCCCGGTGGACGGGCCGGAGGCCACCTACGGCGGGCCGCGCTCCACCTGGGGTGCCCCGCTGGCCCGGGCGGTCCACGCCGCAGTGCTCGCCGGGGGTGACCGGCTGGTCGTGCCCTGGTCAGACCAGCTGACCGGCTGAAGTTCCGACCGATCGGCCCTCGTCGGCGCGTTTACGGGCCGGTAGGGTCGCCTGCGATGTACGCTACCGCCCCCCTCGCGCCCCGCCCGCGTCGCCGCGTCGCCCTCGGCCTCGCCGCGCTGCTGGCTGCCCTTCTCGTCACCGGTTGCGCCGAGGCCGCCGAGGCCCCGTTGTGGCAGCCGGGCGCCGGCGGCGGTGGCACCGGAGCGCCGGTGGCCACGGCTGGCCCGAAGGCCAGCGGTGACGCCTCGGCCGACGCAGGGGGCGACGCCATCTCGTTGTCCGCGACCGGCGACATCATCATGGGCAACGCGCCGAACCGGTTGCCGGCCGGCGGCGGTAAGGGCTTCTTCGACTCGGTAAAGCAGGCGCTCAAGGCCGACCTGGTCATGGGCAACCTGGAGGAGCCGCTGACGGTGGACACCGGCACCGGCAAGTGCGGGGCCAACTCGACGCGCTGCTTCCAGTTCCGGGCTCCACCGGAGTACGCGGCCCACCTGCGCGACGCCGGCTTCGACCTGCTCAACCAGGCCAACAACCACGGCTACGACTACGGCCCCAAGGGCTACGAGAACACCCAGCAGGCGCTGGAGAAGTACGACCTGGAGCACACCGGCGCGCCGAACCAGATCACAGTGGTCGACGTCAAGGGCGTCAAGGTTGCGGTGGCCGGCTTCTCGTCGTACGTCTGGTCGAACAGCCTTGTCGACATCGCGAAGGCGAAGACTGTGGTCGCCAAGGCCGCCACGATGGCCGACCTGGTCGTGGTGCAGGTGCACATGGGTGGCGAGGGTGCCGACAAGACCCGGGTGAAGCCGGGCACCGAGATGTTCCTGGGCGAGAACCGGGGCGACCCGGTGAAGTTCTCGCACGCCATGATCGACGCCGGTGCGGATCTGATCGTCGGGCACGGGCCGCACGTGCTGCGCGGGATGGAGTTCTACCAGGGGCGCCTGATCGCCTACAGCCTGGGCAACTTCGCCGGTGGCGGCAATTCGCTGAGCAACAGCGGACGGCTCGGTTGGGGCGGGGTGCTGAAGGTGTCGCTCAAGCCCGACGGCAGTTGGGCCGGCGGCTCGTTCACCTCGACGTACATGAACTCCGCCGGCAAGCCGACGATGGACCCGAACGACAGGGGTCTGGGCCTGATCACCGAGCTGAGCCGCACCGACTTCCCGAAGAGCGGCGCTCGGCTCGACGCCGACGGCAAGATCTCCGCGCCGACGGCCGGTTGACGCGACGGGAACGTCCGGGGCGCGACGTAGGCTGACCGTCGTGACCAGTAGCCCTCCCGGTGCCAGCGAGACCGACCTCGGGCGCAAACGCCGTGCCCGCAAGATCGGCCGGGTGCTGGCCGAGACGCACCCCGACGCGCACTGTGAGCTGGACCACTCCAGTGCCCTGGAGTTGGCCGTCGCCACGATCCTCTCCGCGCAGTGCACCGACAAGAAGGTCAACGAGGTCACGCCGAAGCTCTTCGCCCGCTACCCGAGTGCCGCCGCGTACGCCGGTGCCGACCGTGGCGAGATGGAGGAGCTGATCCGGCCCACAGGCTTCTACCGCAACAAGACCGACTCGCTGCTCAAGCTCGGGCAGGCGCTCGTCGACCGCTACGACGGCCAGGTCCCCGGCCGGCTCGTCGACCTGGTGACACTCCCCGGGATCGGCCGCAAGACCGCGAACGTCATCCTCGGCAACGCGTTCGACGTCCCCGGGATCACCGTCGACACGCACTTCCAGCGGCTTGTGCACAGGTGGCAGCTAACCACCGAGACCGACCCGGTCAAGATCGAGCACGCGATCGGCGGGCTGTACGACAAGCGTGACTGGACCATGCTGTCGCACCGGATCATCTTCCACGGGCGACGGGTCTGCCACGCCCGCAAGCCGGCCTGTGGCGCATGCACGCTCGCGAAGCTCTGCCCCTCCTACGGCACCGGCCCGACCGAGCCGGCCGCCGCCGCCAAGCTGCTCAAGGGCCCTCGGGCACGGGACCTGGCGGTGGCAGCCGGGGTCGACCCGGATTTGGTGCCCGCCCAGGCGGTCGCCGCGGAGGTGCCGTGAACCGCCGTCTCGCCCTGCTCGCCCTGCCGCTGCTGCTGGCCGTCGCCGGCTGCACCGGAGGCACGACCGACGACGACCCCGCGCCGAGGCGGGCCGCCGCCGAGCGGCCGTCGCCGTTCCGGGACTGCGCCGCGCTGGGCACGTCGCCCACCTCCGCGCCGCCGACCGCCGCGTCACCCGGCGGCGGGCTGCCCGGGTCCGCATCGCCCGGCGCCGCATCGCCCAGCGCCGCATCGCCCGGCGCCGCATCGCCCGGGACCGGCGCGACGGCTCCCGCCAGCGGCGCGACGGCTCCCGCCGCAGGCGCTCCGGTGCTGCCGGAGCTGACCCTTGCCTGTTTCACCGGCGGTGCGCCCGTCGCGCTGCGCGACGTGGCGGGGCCGGCCGTGATCAACGTCTGGGCCTCCTGGTGCCCGCCGTGCCGCAAGGAGCTGCCCGCCTTCCAGCGGCTCAGCGAGCGGGCCGCCGGCCAGCTCCAGGTTCTCGGCGTGAACAGCCGGGACAGCCGCGGCGGTGCCCAGTCCATCGGTGAGGACTTCGGCGTACGGTTCCCGATCCTTGTCGACCAGGGCGAGGCGCTGCAACGGGAGTTGAACCGCAACGCCATCCCGCTGACCCTCTTCGTCGACACGCAGGGCCGGATCCGGCACATTGATGCCACAGGTGCCCTCGACGACGCCCAGCTCACCACGCTGGTCCGCGAGCACCTCGGCTTGGCGGTGCCGGCGTGACCGTCCGACCGCCGGGCTGGTTCGAGCCTCTGCTGGCCCGGCTGGGCACCGCCCGCGCCGAGGACTTCACCCGACTGACCACCCCCGCCGAGGGTGGCCGGGAGAGCGCCGTGCTGGTGCTGCTGGGCGAGCAGCCCGGCGTCGGGCCCGACGTGCTGGTCCTGCAACGGGCCGCCAACCTGCGCAACCACGCCGGCCAGCCCGCCTTTCCCGGCGGTGCCGCCGACCCGGAGGACGCCGACGTACGCGCCACGGCGCTGCGCGAGGCGAACGAGGAGGTCGGCCTGGACCCGGGCAGCGTGACCGTGCTCGCCGAGCTGCCGAAACTGTGGATTCCGGTAAGCGATTTCGTGGTCACCCCGGTGCTGGCCTGGTGGCACGACCCGCACCCGGTGCACCCTCGGGAGCCCGCCGAGGTGGCGCACGTGGCCCGACTGCCGGTCAGTGAGCTTGTCGACCCGGCCAACCGGATGCTGGTCCGCCACCCCAGCGGTTGGATCGGTCCGGCGTTCTCGGCGCGCGGCATGCTCGTCTGGGGCTTCACCGCCGGGGTGCTTGCCACCCTGCTGGAGATGGGCGGATGGGCCCGCCCGTGGTCGCGCAAACGGGTGGTCGAGTTGCCGCCCAGCGGGGCGACCCCGGCGCCGTCGGCCGGCACCGACGAGGTCGACGAAACCGCCCTACGCTGACCACGCGGTCACCTTCCGCAAGCGATGGTCATCTGTCGGGCGCACTGCCCGTACGCTTGACCCGTGTCCGTCGTGGATCTCGTCCTCCTGCTGCTCATGCTCGTGTTCGCGATCAGCGGATACCGTCAGGGTTTCGTCATCGGCATCACGTCGCTGTCCGGGTTCTTCCTGGGCCTGCTGCTCGGCCTCCAGCTCGGGCCGTTGTTCGCTCGGCAGTTCGTGGATGCCGGCACCCGCGTGCTGATCTCCCTGGTGGCGATCTTCGGGCTGGCCGTGGTGGGGCAGGCGCTCGCCGGCTGGCTCGGCTCGCACCTGCGCAAGACGATCACCAGCGACGTGGGCAGACGGATCGACGACGTCGGTGGGGCTTTCGTCTCACTGTTCGCGGTGCTCCTGCTCGCCTGGCTGGTCGCCGTGCCGCTCGGCTCGTCCTCGGTTCCCTGGCTCGCGTCCGCGGTGCGCAACAGCGCGCTGATATCTGTGGTGAACGGTGTCCTGCCGGAGCAGGCCCACCGGCTGTCCACCGCGCTGGAGGACACCGTCGACACCGACGGCTTCCCGGACGTCTTCGGCGACCTCGCGCCCACCCGGGCCCGACAGGTCGATCCGCCCGATCCGGCGTTGGCCGGCTCCCAGGTGGTGGTCAACGGCCAGCGGTCGGTGGTCAAGGTGCTCGGCTCCGCGCCGAGTTGCTCGCGCCGCATCGAGGGCTCCGGCTTCGTGTACGCCGACGACCGGGTCATGACCAACGCACACGTGGTCGCCGGCACCCGTTCGGTGGCGGTGGAGCTGGGCGGGGAGCGGTACGACGGTCAGGTGGTGGTCTACGACCCCAACCGGGACCTGGCCGTGCTGCTGGTGCCGGGGCTGCCCGGCCCGTCGATGCGGTTCGCCGCCGGCAACGCGGGCAGCGGCTCGGACGCCATCGTGCTGGGCTTTCCCCTCGACGGCCCGTACAACGCGCAGTCGGCGCGGATCCGTGACGTCGACAAGATCAAGGGACCGGACATCTACTCCTCCGGCGACGTCACCCGGGAGGTCTACACGATCCGGGCGCTGGTGCGCAGCGGCAACTCCGGAGGCCCGCTGCTCTCCGCGAACGGCTTGGTGCTCGGCGTGATCTTCGCGGCGGCGGCGGACGACCCCAACACCGGCTTCGCGGTGACCGCCGCCGAGGCCCGCCCGGTGGCGCTTGCCGGTGCCGAACGCAACCGTGCCGTCGCCACCGGCGAGTGCACCTGAGCGTCGAGCGACGTCAGTTCGGTCGACCGGCGGCTTCGCCGGGTGCTGCCCGCCAACTCGTGAACGCGGCAGTGGTCGCCGCGAGCACCGCCACGCCGAGCAGCCAGCCGCCGATCACGTCGCTTGTGAAGTGCACGCCGAGCGCCACCCTGCTCAGCCCGGTAACCACGGTGATCAGCACGGCGGCGATCCAGAGCGCGATCCGCGACGCTGCCCGCCCGGCGTACGGCAGGAACACCAGCAGGAGCACCCCGGCGGCCAGTGTGGCGTTGAGCGCGTGCCCGGAGGGGAACGAGTAGCCGGCGGCCCGTGCCACCGGATCGAGCAACTCCGGCCGGTCCCTGCCGACGAGCAGCTTGAGCAGCGGACCGAGCGACCCGCCGACAACAATCGTGGTGGTCACCCAGAGGGCCAGTCGGCGGGCGCTCCGACGCAGCAGCCAGATCACCACGAGCAGGGAGGCGGCCCGCAGCGGCATTGGCGCGAACACCTCGGTCCAGACCCGCATCAGCGTGACCCAGGCCGGGTGGTCGAGCGCGTAGGCGTGCAGCGCCTCGGTGACAGTCGTGTCCAGCCGGTGCAGCGGCGCCCACACCCCCAGCGCCAGCAGGGCGAGCAGGGCGAACGGCACCAGCACCAGGAACGCCGCCGTCACCGCCAGGGTCAGCCGCAGGCCAAGTGCCTGGTCCGGGTCGAGACGGCGGCGCCGCCAGGACGGCTGCCGGGTGGTGTCGAGGGTACGAGTGCCGGACGTACTCATAGGAAGGGGTCTACCCCGCTCGGCCGCCGATCAGCCCTGCCGATCAGCGGCTGCGCTGACGGAACCGGCGCACCATCAGGGCCGCGCCGGTGACGAGGGCGGCCAGCAGCACGGCCCCCGTCCACAGTTGCTCGGGCGCCGAATCGTCGGGCACGCCCGCCGCCCGGGCCGTCCACCCCGTCTGCGGCCGTGGCGCGGTGAAGCCGAGCGGGTCGCTGCCGGCGCCCTCCACCGGGTCGTCGTCGGCGGAACCGGGGGCCGGGCCGAAGCCGACCACACCGGGCGACGTCTGATCGTCCAGTGGGTTGGCGGTCACCGACGGCACCTGGGCGGTAAGCGCGGCCACCGGATCGACAACGCCGTACCCGAATCGGTCGTCGCGGCCGGTCGGCCCGAGGTCCCGGGCGGTGGCCAGCATCCGGTTGACCACCTCGCCGGCGGACATCTGCGGATAGCGGGACCGGACCAGCGCGGCGGTGGCCGCCACAAGCGGCGCGGCGAAGCTGGTGCCCTGCACCCGCCAGTATCCGGTGGGGGGCCGGGCGCCGACCAGGCCGGTGGCGGGGGCGCTGAGCACCGTGGCCCGGCCGGTGATCGACCCGGACCACAGGTTGTCGCTGTTGCCCTCCAGGCCGGCGACCGCGATCACGCCCGGCTCGCGGGCCGGGTACCACACCTTCGAGTTGGTGGAGGTGGCCAGGTTTCCGGTGCAGGCGACCACCACCACGTCCCGGGCGAACGCGTAGTCCAGAGCCGCCGCCAGAGCCGGGCTGTCGCCGCTGCCACCCAGCGACAGGTTGATCACGCGGGCGCCGTTGTCGACCGCCCAGCGCACGCCCTTGGCGACGATGAGCGCGTCGTCGTAGCGGTTCTCCTCGTCGAGCACCCGCACCGGCAGGATCCGGGCGTCCGGCGCCAGGCCGACCACGCCCCTCTTGTCGTCCTTGCGGCCGGCGATCAGGCCGGCGACTGTCGTGCCGTGCCCCACCGGATCCGGGCCGGCGCCGCCTGCGGGACCAACGAGGTCCACGCCGGTCAGCACCTGGCCGACCAGGTCGGGATGGGTGCCGTCCACTCCGGAGTCGACAACGGCGACTGTCACGCCCCGGCCGGTCGAGGTGCGCCAGGCCGTCTCGGCCCGCAACTCGTCGAGCTGCCACTGCTCGTCGCGGACCTGGTCGGTGCGGGCGACCGTGTCGCCGGGGGCGAACGCCATCGGCGCGCCGGCGATCTGCCCGCCGGTGGTGGGCGCCGTGACGGGTGCGGCGGCCGGGGCCGTGACGGCGAGCGCCGCCACCACACCGAGCAGCGCCCGGCCGGCGACCCCGCGGGTCGCTGCCGGACACCTGTGCCGAACCCCAGTCACATCCCCAGCCATTCACCCCGACGGAACCATGACGATCGGAGATTACCGGTTTCCCCACCCGTGTCGGGAGGAACTACGAAGACAGGTCATGGCGGCGGCAATTGGGCGAGCTGAACGAGGCGTACGCCCTCCCGCCGGGTGACCAGCCGGCCACGGCCCGGGGGCAGCGGCCCGGGCCGGACCGGCCCGACGAGCGCGCCCTCGTCCGGGCTGCCCGCCATCACCAGACCGGCGGTGGAAAGTTCCCGCAGGCGCTGCACGATCGGCTCGTACTGGGCCCGGCCCGCCCCGCCCGTTCGCCGGGCCAGCACCAGGTGCAGCCCGACGTCCCGGGCGTGCGGCAGGTGCTCCTCCAGCGCCCGCAACGGGTTCGCCGGACCGGCCGCCACCAGGTCGTAGTCGTCGACAAGCACGAACAGCTCCGGCCCCGACCACCAGGACCGGTCGCGCAGTTGCTGCCCGGTGACCTCCGGGCCGGGTGCCCGCCGCTCCAGGTATCCGACGGCCGACTCGACCAGGTCGGCGGTGTGCGCCGCGGCGGTGCCGTACCCGATCAGGTGCGGCGTCTCGATGGCGTCGAGCAGACTGCGCCGGTAGTCCACGAGGATGACCCGGGCCTGCTCGGGCGTGAAACGGGTGATGATCGAGGTGGCCAACGCCCGCAGGAACGAGGACTTGCCGCACTCCGCGTCGCCGAACACCACGAAGTGCGGTTCGGCCGCGAAGTCGAGCAGCACCGGGCGCAGGTCCGCCTCGGCGATCCCGATCGGCAGCCGCAGGCCGGTCGTCGCGGTGAGGTCCAGTTCGGCGTACGGCAGCACCGGCGGCAGGAGCCGGATGCGGGGCGCCCGAGGGCCACTCCAGCTGTCGGCGACCCGCTTGACCAGGTCGGTGGTGTCACCGCTGTCGGCGCCGAGCTGCGGCAGCGCGGTGAGGAAGTGCAGGCTCTCCGCCGTCACCCCCCGACCGGGTTGCTCCGGTACGTTCGCCGCCGCCCTGCGCGCCACAAGCGAGTCCGCCGGATCACCGAGTCGCAGCTCCAGCCGGGAGCCGAACAGGTCCCGGATCGCCGGGCGGAAATCCAACCAGCGCAGCGCCGTGGCGACGACGTGCAGCCCGTACGACAGGCCCCGGGTCGCCAGGTCGGTGACCAGGGGCTCCAGGTCGTCGTACTCGCCACGGATGGTGCTCCAACCGTCGATCACCAGAAAGACGTCGCCGAACGGGTCGGCCCCCGGCTGGCTGGCCGCGCCCACTGCGGCCCGACGCTGCCGGTACGCCGCCATCGACTCCACGCCCAGCTCGCCGAAGCGACGCTCCCGCTCGGCCAGCAGTGTCGTCATCTCACCCACGGTTCGCCGGACGGCTGTCGGGTCGGCGCGGCCCGTCACCCCGCCCACGTGCGGCAGGTCCCGCAGTGCGGCAAGGCCACCGCCGCCGAAGTCGAGACAGTAGATCTGCACCTCGGCCGGGGTGTGGGTGAGCGCCAGCGCGCAGATCAACGTCCGCAAGACGGTGGACTTGCCGCTCTGCGGTGCCCCGATCACCGCGACGTGCCCGGCCGCGCCGTCCAGCGCCAGCCAGAGCAGGTCGCGGCGCTGCTCCAGCGGTCGGTCCACGACTGCCACCGGCACGCCGAGCGCGCCGTGCAGCTCGGGGTTGCCCACTGTGAGCCCGCGCGCCGGGTCCACCTCGACCGAGCCGAGCAGCTCGTCCAGGGCCGGTGGCTGACCGAGCGGCGGCAGCCAGACCTGGTGTGCGGGTGGACCCTGCCCGGCGAGCCTGTCGACGAGCAGGTCGAGCAGGGTCTTCCGGCTGCTCTCGTCCTCGGCCACCATCGGCAGGGCCGGGGTGGCCGGCTCGGGCAGCGGCACCGTGTGGGTGGTGAAGGTGAGCAGGCGGGCACCTCCGTCGGCCGCCGTGCCCGCCGACGAGGCCCGGCGGCGGACCGCCCCGGAGACGTACGCGGCCTTGAACCGGGCCAGCGGATCGGTGCCGGCGCGCAGAAAGCCGTGGCCCGGTGAGCGGGGTAGTTCGTGCGCGTCGGGCACGCCGAGGACCGTGCGGGACTCCAGCGCGGAGAACGTCCGCAGCCCGATCCGGTACGACAGGTGGGTGTCGAGCCCACGCAGCCGGCCCTCTTCCAGGCGCTGGCTGGCGAGCAGCAGGTGCACGCCGAGCGACCGACCCAGCCGGCCGATCTGCACGAACAGGTCGATGAAGTCGGGCTTGGCGGAGAGCAGCTCGGAGAACTCGTCGCAGATCAGCAGCAGCGACGGCAGCGGGGCCAGGGGGGTGCCGGCCGCCCGGGCACGCTCGTAGTCGCGCACGCTTGCGAAGTTGCCGGCCCGGCGCAGCAGCTCCTGCCGGCGGACCAGCTCACCGTTGATCGCGTCGACCATCCGGTCGACAAGGGGCAGCGCGTCGGCCAGGTTGGTGATCACGGCGGCGGTGTGTGGCAGCCGGTCGAACGGTGCGAACGTGGCACCGCCCTTGAAGTCGACAAGGACGAAGTTGAGCTGCTCGGAGCTGTGCGTCGCGGCCAACCCCAGCACCAGCGTACGGAGCAACTCGGATTTTCCCGAGCCGGTGGCGCCGATGAGCAGGCCGTGCGGGCCCATCCCGTCCTGGGCGGACTCCTTGAGATCCAGCTCGATCGCGCCCCCGTCGGTGCCCACCCCGATCGGCACCCGCAGCCGGTCCCGGGCCGAGCGCGGCGCCCACCCCTGCTCGGCGGTGAAGCTCTCCGGGTCACCGAGGCCGAGCAGTTCCGGGAGGCCCAGCTCGGCCTGGAGCGGCGCGTCGGGGCCACGGGCCGTGCCGGCCAGCCGGAGCGGCGCCAACCGTCGGGCGATCGCCTCGGCCTCGGCCAGGTCGAGTTGGTCGGCGGTGCCCACCTCGGCGTGCCCTTCGATCGACATGGAGTGCAATCGTCGGCCGCGCAGTTCCAGCAGCAGCGCGTACCTGTCGAGCAGGCGGGGCGGCGGGGTGTCCAGGTCCAGGACGGTGACCGCGTCGATTCCGCCGTCGCCGGTCAGGTCGCTGGCGCCGGTCAGGTCGCCGCCGTCGAGGACCACCACGACGTGCGGGCCGTCGGTGGCCGGGCCCGCTGGACTGAACCGGGAGCGGCTGGCCAGCACGTCGCCGAGTAGCCGTTCCAGGTCGGCGGCCGAGGTGGTGACCAGCCGCACCGGCCCGAGCGCGTCGGTGCGGCCGGGGTGGTGCGCGTGCGGGAGCCACTTCACCCACTCCCAACTGGCCCGGCGCTCCGGCCCCGCGCAGATCGCGATCAGCAACTCGTCGGAGGCGTGGAAGACGGCCAGTTGGGTCAACACGGCCCGGACCAGGGCCTGCGCCGTCGGGTCGCCGCCCGGCGGCCGGCCGGTGCCCGGCCCGCCGCCGAGACGTATGTGCACCCGGGCGAAGCTGCGCAGGGACAGGGCCACCGGCAGTTCCGGCACCACTGAGTACGCGTCCAGGAAGCGGCGCAGCGCGCCCGCTGTCATCGGTTCCAGCTCCTCCAGGGGCCGGGTGACCGGTGGGACCAGCGGGGTGGCAAGCGTCTGCGGCCCGACGGCGACCCGCACGACAGCGAAATCCGGGTCGGTGGGACGCCGCTCCCAGACCCGGTGACTGTCCACGGTCGACCACAGCCGGCCCGGATCCGGGTGTCGGTAGTAGAGCCCGGCCCGCTGCTGCCCGGCGGTCTGTCGTACCCGGCGGCGCAGGGTGGCCAGATGACGCAGGTACTCCCGGCGGGCCGCCATCATCTCCGACTTCTTCGGAGTGCCCGAGGCGCTGCCCCAGGACGTCACGAGCATCGCCAGCGAGGAGAGCCCGAACATCCCGCCGACCACGTACGAGTAGGTGCCGCCGCCCCGACCGAACATCATCGCCATCGCCACCGTGCCCCCGAGCATGGGCAGCAGCATGAGCATCTGCTGCCACCGCCCGCCGGTCACCACGGGGATCTCCGGCGGCGCCTCGACAGGCAGTTCACCGGCGGGGATCTCCGGTGCCGGCCGGCGGGGCGGGCGCTTGATGATGACTGTGGACACTCGGCCTCCTGACAGCGCTGGGTAACCCGAGCCTGGCTCATGGTAGGTAAAGTCCTGTCGTCCGCGCAGCCTCCGATCCCCCTCGATATGGAGACCAGTCGATGACAACAGGGCTGGCCCGCGTCACCATCAGTGCGCCGCAACGGCGGGTGGACGTCGCCCTGCCGGAGCAGACGCCCCTGGCAGAGCTGCTGCCCGACGTGCTCCGACACGCCGGTGAGGGCCTGGCCGACGACGGCGAACGGCACGGCGGCTGGGTGCTGCGGCGCACCGACGGCGCGCTGCTGGCGACTGCCCAGGCGCTGCTGCCGCAGGGCGTCCGCGACGGTGAGGTGCTGCACCTGGTGCCGGCCCGCGCGTACTGGCCCGAGTTGGAGTACGACGACGTGGTCGAGGCGATCGCCGACGGGGCCCGGCGTCGCGGCGGTGCCTGGTCGCCCACCGCCACCCGGGTGGCCGGTCTGGCCGGTGCCGCCGTGCCGCTCGCCGTCGGGCTGCTCGCCCTGCTCGCCGTCGGCCCGACGCACCGCAGCGGTTGGCTCGTGGCGACGGTGGTGGCCCTGCTGCTCACCGTGGCCGGCACTGTCGCCTCCCGCGCCAACGGTGACGGCACGGCCGGGGCGACGCTCGGCGGCTACGCCCTGCCGTACGCGTTCGTGGCCGGTGCCCTCGCGGTCGGCTCCGGCGATCCGGTCGGGCCGCTCGGGCTGGCGCGCTGGGTCGGCGCGCCCGAGTTGCTGGCCGGCTCGGCGGCGCTGCTGTTCGTGGCTCTGCTCGGGCTGCTCGGGGTGGCCAGCCGACTGCGGGTCTTCGTGGCCGGCGTGACGGTCGGCCTGCTCGGTGCCGGCGCGGCGCTCGGCGCGCTTCTGCTGACCCCGGCGGGCACGGCGGCGGTGCTGCTCAGCGCGCTGGTCTTCGCGGTCGGGGTGATCCCGCTGCTGGCGATCCGGCTGGGCAAGCTGCCGCTGCCACCGATCACCCTGCCGGCCGCCACGTCCGCCGACGAGCCGGAGCGGGCCCGGGACCTGCCGGACCGGGGTCGGGTGCACGCGGCGGTCACCCGCACGGAGGAGGTGCTGACCGGGATGCTGCTCGGGCACGCCCTGCTGGCGGTGGCTGCGGCCACCGTGCTCGGGACGACCGGGGGTACGGCCGGACGGGTGCTGGTGGCGGTGGTCTCGGCGGTGCTGCTGCTGCGGTCGCGGCTGTTCGTGGCCCTGCGGCACCGGGTGCCGACGGTGCTCGCCGGGCTGGCCGGCTACGCGGTGCTGGGTGCCGTGCTTGTCGACCGGGCCGACGACACCGGGCGGCTGGCGCTGGTCCTCGGCGGGGCGGCGCTGGGCCTGGTGGCCGTGGCCGCCGGCACCGGGTACGCGCGTCGGCCCGTCTCGCCGTACCTCGGAAGGGTCGCGGACCTCACCGACACGGCGCTCGTGGTCGCCGTGGTGCCTGTCGCCTGCGCGGTCCTCGACCTGTACGACAGGGCCCGGGGGCTGCTCGGGTGAGCGGCCACCGGGCCCGGTGCGTCAGGGTGCGTCAGTGCAGGGTCTCGCCGCGCGCCTCGGCGTCGCGGGCCCGCTGGTACGAGGCGTGGATCTCGGCCTCGGCCTCGGTGCGGCCGACCCAGGTCGCGCCCTCCACCGACTTGCCGGGCTCCAGGTCCTTGTAGACCTCGAAGAAGTGCTGGATCTCCAGCCGGTCGAACTCGCCCACGTGGTGGATGTCGCGCAGGTGCTCCTGGCGCGGGTCCTCGTAGGGCACGCAGAGGACCTTGTCGTCCCCGCCCTTCTCGTCCGTCATCCGGAACATGCCGATGGCACGGCACCGGATCAGGCAACCCGGGAAGGTCGGCTCGGGGACCAGCACCAGGGCGTCGAGCGGGTCGCCGTCCTCGCCAAGGGTGCCCTCGATGAACCCGTAGTCGGCCGGGTACTGGGTGGACGTGAAGAGGGTGCGGTCCAGCCGGATCCGGCCGGTCGCGTGGTCCACCTCGTACTTGTTGCGGTGACCCTTGGGGATCTCAACCGTCACGTCGAAATCCATCTGCACGCTCCCTCGTCTGCCCACGCTGGCTAACGGATATCACTGGCGGCTCCCCCGGACAGGTGAATGCCCACCCGCCGACTCCGGCCGCCGCATAGTCTTCGGACCGAAGTAGTGTCACCCAAGCCGATTTTCGCTGGGGGAGGAGGGGGTCGTGGGGAGGGAAGATTCACACTACCGCCCGGACGGGGGCGCCGCGCGCGGTACCGGACGATCCGGCTCCGGTGGCGCCACCGGACGGGTTCCGGTGCCCGACGCCCACCTCCCTCGGGCCTCCGAACCGACGTCTCCGGCAGGCGCGACGTCTCCGGCATCTCCGGCAGGCCCGACACCGGGTCCGGAGTCGGTCTCCGAGCGGCCTCCACCGCTGCCGTGGCGTCCGTCCGGTCCGGCTCCCGTGGGGCCGAACACCGGCCGCTTTCCGGTCCTCGGCGGTGACCGCCCCACGAGCGCCCCGGCGGCTGGCCGCGCCACGGTGCCGACCAGCCCAGCCCCGGGTGGTGCCGCTCCGACCGGCCCAGCCTCAGGTGGCGCCGCCTCGACCAGCCCAGCCTCGGGTGGTGCTGCTCCGGCCGGGCCGGCCTCGGGTGGTCCCGTTCCAGGGGGTCCTGCCCAGGCCAGCCGTCCGCCGGCCGGTGACCGAACGACGACCCCCGGGGGCGGTCCGCCGCTGGGCCCGCCGATCTCCGCGCTGCCGGCTCCGGCCGGCGTAGAGCCGCCCGCCGCTCCGGCCGGCACTCGCCAGCGGGGGCGGCTCCTCGCCGTACTCGCCGCGGTGGTGCTGCTGGTGCTCGTCGGCGTCGGCGTGGTCGTGGTCCGACCCGGGCCGGTTGCCGGCTGGCTGGGCGAGGACGTCGCGTCCGCGCCGACCGCAGCCGCCGCCACCCCGGAACCAGACCCGTCGGACGTGCTGGCCGGGCCGGACGCGAATGCTCCGCTGCCCACCCCGGACGGGGTCAAGGCCGCGCTGGGCCCGCTTGTCGGTGCGGCCGCCCTGGGTGACCGGGTGAACGTCTCGGTGGCCGACGTGGCGTCCGGCCAGACGCTGTTCGCCAAGGGGGCCGACGACGGGACGGTGCCCGCCTCGGTGACAAAGCTGGCGACCGCGGTGACCGTGCTGGCCGCTCGTGGCCCCGGCTACGAGATCCCGACCCGGGCGGTGGCCGGCGCGAAGCCCGGCGAGGTGGTGCTCGTCGGCGGTGGTGACCCCACCCTCGCGGTGGACAAGAAGGGTTACTACCCGGGCGCGGCACGCCTGGACGACCTGGCCGCGCAGGTGCGTACCGCGCTCGGTGGCACCGCCCCGACAAGCGTCACAGTCGACGGTTCGATCTACTCCGGCCCGGTGTACGGCCCCGGCTGGGATTCCGACATCCCCACCGGCGGCTACGGCGGCGCGGTGACCGCGCTGATGACCGACGGCGCTCGCAGGGACCCGGGAGCCGAGCCCGGCGGCGCCGAACGTGTCGCCGAGCCGGACCTCAGCGCAGGCCGGTCGTTCGCCCGCCTGCTCGGCGTACCGACCGACACCGTGAAGCGGGGCACGGCCCCGGCCCTGTCGACCGCCGCCGGTGGCACCCCGCCCTCCGGCACAGAGTTGGGCACGGTGCAGTCCCCGCCGTTGATCCGGCTGGTGGACATCATGATCAGCGAGAGTGACAACCTGCTGGCCGAGGCGCTCGCCCGCCAGGTGGCGCTGGCCCGCAGCCAACCGGCCTCGTTCGACGGCGCCGCCGCCGCGATGGACGCGGAGGTGGCCGCGCTGGGCCTGCCCGCCGAGGAGATCACCCTCTCCGACGGCAGTGGGCTGTCCCGCCGTAACCGGATCAGCCCGTCACTGCTCACCGACCTGATCCGGCTCGCCGCCAGCCCGGACCACCCGGAGCTGGCAGGGGTCTTCGGTGGTCTGCCGGTGGGCGGGTGGTCCGGCACTCTCGGCGACCGCTACCGAGGCGCTCCGGGCACCGCCGCCGGGGCGGGTGCCGTACGGGCCAAGACCGGCACCCTGACCGGGGTGCACGCCATCGCCGGCCTGGTCACCACAGCTGACGGCCGGCTGCTCACCTTCGCGGTGCTCACCGACAAAGTGCCCGGCGGCACGGACACTGCCCAACCGGCGCTGGACCGGATCGCCGCTGCGTTGGCGGGCTGCGGCTGCCGCTGACCGCGCTCTCCGGCATGGGTCTCGGGAGCCGCGATCGGCGTCGATCGCCGACGCGACCCCGGGCCGGGGTGTCGCGGCGCGGGTACGGTGGGTCCATGGCGCAGTTCGTGGACTGGGATCTGGCCGCCGCCACCGCGGGGGCGTTGAGCAAGTCGGGCCCTCGGGTGTCGTACTCCGAGGCCACCGACGTGGTCGGCGACCTGCGTCGGCTGACCGACGAGGCGGCCGGGCACGTGGCCGACTACACGGGGCTACGGGCGCAGGTGGCGCACCCGCCGGTCCGCGTGGTCGACCGCCGGGACTGGGCGGCCACAAACATCGCCGGGCTGCGTGAGGTGATCACTCCGCTGGTCAGCCGGCTCTCCGGTGACAAGCAGCCGGGCGCGTTGACCGAGGCGATCGGGTCCCGGCTGACCGGGGTGCAGGCCGGCACCGTGCTTGCCTACCTGTCCGGCCGCGTGCTCGGCCAGTACGAGGTCTTCTCCGCCGATCCGGGCCAACTGCTGCTTGTCGCGCCGAACATCGTCGAGGTGGAGCGCAAGCTCGGCGCCGACCCACGGGACTTCCGGCTCTGGGTGTGCCTGCACGAGGTCACCCACCGCACCCAGTTCACCGCCGTGCCGTGGATGCGGGCGTACTTCCTCAGCGAGGTGCAGGCGTTCGTAGACGCCTCGTCCAGCGGCAGCGAGCACCTGGTCGAGCGGTTGCGGCGTGGCGTGGCGACGCTGTCCGACGCGGTCCGCGACCCGGAGAGCCGCACAAGCGTGCTGGACATCGTGCAGACCCCGGCGCAGCGGGCCGTTCTGGACCGGCTGACCGCGTTGATGACCCTGCTGGAAGGGCACGCCGAGTTCGTGATGGACGGCGTCGGCCCGCAGGTGATCCCGAGCGTGGAGCGGATCCGCGCCTCGTTCAACAGGCGTCGCGAGGCGGGCAACCCGCTGGAGAAGGCGATCCGCCGGCTGCTCGGGGTGGACGTCAAGATGCGCCAGTACGCCGAGGGCCGCAAGTTCGTGCACGGCGTGGTCGAGCGGGTCGGCATGGAGGGCTTCAACTCGATCTTCAACTCACCGCTGACCCTGCCCCGGTTGTCCGAGCTTGGCGACCCGGACGCCTGGGTGGCGCGGGTGCACGGCCCGGCCGGCCACATCCCGGCCGCTGGCTGACCGTCCGCAGGTGGCCGCGCTCGCCCCGCCGGTGGCCGCGATCCGGGTGGTGGTCCGCCGCGCGCTGAACGGCCTGCCGCCCGGTGGTCCGGTGCTGGTGGCCTGTTCCGGTGGTGCCGACTCGCTCGCCCTGGCTGCGGCGACCGCCTTCGTGGCACCCCGGCTGGGCCGGTCTGCGGGGCTGGTGACCGTCGACCACGGCCTGCAGGCCGGCTCGGCGCAGCGGGCGGAGGCGGTGGCTGCCTGGGCACGCGAGGCCGGCTTCGCTCCGGTGGAAGTGGCCCGGGTGGAGGTGGCCGGGCGTCCGGGCGGCCCCGAGGCGGCGGCCCGGGAGGCCCGCTACCAGGCATTGACGGAGGCGGCTCGCCAGCACGGGGCTGCCGCGCTGCTCACCGGTCACACCCGGGACGACCAGGCGGAGACCGTGCTGCTCGCCCTGGCGCGGGGAGCCGGCCCGCGCGGGCTGGCCGGAATGCCGGCTCGACGGGACCTGGCCGGGGTGCCGCTGCTGCGCCCGCTGCTGGAGATCAGCCGGGAGCAGACCCGCGCCGCCTGTGCCGCGCTCGGCCTCGACACGTGGCAGGACCCGCACAACACCGACCCGTCGTACGCCCGCTCAAGGGTTCGCGCCGACCTGCTGCCGGCGCTGGTACGCGCGCTCGGGCCGGGCGTGGTGGACAACCTCGCGCGTACCGCCCGGTTGGTGGCGGCCGACAACGCCGCTCTCGACGGGTTGGCGGTGGCGGCGCTGGCGGCGGCCCGGTGTGCCGATGGAGGGCTCTCCGTGGCGGCGTTGGCGGGCCTGGTGCCCGCCGTGCGTGGCCGGGTGCTGCACACCTGGGCGCGGGAGTTGGGCGCCCTCCCGGCTGCGTTGTCCTACGGGCACGTCAACGCGTTGGACGCCCTGGTCACCGAGTGGCACGGTCAGGGGCCTGTCGACCTGCCCGGAGGGATCCGGGTGCTGCGCCGCGCCGGCGGGCTGGCGCCGGTCGACCCCACCTGACTGACCTCCTTTGCTCTGCTTCAACCGGCGCAACAGAAACGGCGCTCAGCTGTTGCGTGGGTTGAAGCAGAGCAAAGGCTCTCCGAGCGGTGCGTCGACCGGCCTGCGTCACAGGTCCGGACTGCCCGCCGGGTCGCTCGGCGGCCTGCGTCAGACGGTGTGTGCGCGGTCCCGGAAGGTGGTCCGGTAGCTGTGCGGGGTGGCGCCGACGCGGCGGCTGAAGTGGTGGCGCAGCGTCGCAGCGTCGCCGAAGCCGGCCTGGGCGGCCACGGCCTCCACGCTCAGCGGAGTCTCTTCCAACAGCCGTCGGGCGAGTAGCACCCGCTGGTTGGTGAGCCAGTCGTGCGGGGTGGTGCCAGTCTCGGCGCGAAAGCGGCGGGCGAACGTGCGCGGTGCCATGTCGGCGCGGGCGGCCAACTCCTCCACCGTGATCGGCCGATCCAGATGCCCCATCAGCCACTCCAGCACCGGCTCCAGGGTCGGTGCCTCGGGCATCCTCGGGATGGGCGCCTCGATGTACTGCGCCTGCCCGCCGTCGCGGTGCGGCGGGACCACCATCCGCCGGGCCAGGCGGGTCGCGGTGGCCGAACCGTGAGCCTGGCGGATCAGGTGCAGGCAGGCGTCGATGCCAGCCGCCGTGCCGGCGCTTGTCAACAGTCGACCGTCCTGGACGTAGAGCGAGTTGCAGCGGACCCGGGCACGCGGGTGGCGGCGCTGCAATTCGTCGACGTAGCGCCAGTGGGTGGTGCACTCCCGGTCGTCGAGCAGCCCGGCCCGGCCGAGCAGGAAGGCGCCGGAGCAGACGCTGAACAGGTGCGCTCCGCGTGCGTCGGCTCGGCGGAGCGCGTCGAGCACCGGCTCCGGAACGGTTGTGCCCATGGCGTGCGCGGGCACGGCCACCAGGTCGGCCTCCTCCACCGGCCCGAGGTCGGCGTTCGGGGTGAGGTGGAACCCGGCGGAGGTGCGGACGGGCGCGCCGTCCGGGCTGCACACGTCGAAGCGGTACGCGGGGAAGCCGTCGGCGGTGCGGTCGGTGCCGAACACCTCTGCGAGGACGCCCAACTCGAACGGGGCGACCTGGTCGAGGGCGAGGACCGCGACAGAGCGAAGCATGTGACGAGGGTAACCCGACAGGTGGCAGTAAATCGATGATCAGTGGCATCTCTGCCACTGTTCGGTCAGCGCGAGTCGTCGCAGACTTGTCTCAGTCCGGTGCGCACCGGCGGCGAAACCGACAGCAACCATGCGAAAGTGAGCGCCGCCATGGAGTTCCTGTTCTTCCTCCTGTTCCTTGCCCTGCTCGTCGCCGCCTCGGCGGCCGGTCTCACCGCGGACAGCCGCGACTCGGCCGACTGGAAGCCCACCGAGGACGGCCGCCGCTGGCAGTCCCGTACCTGCTGATGCGTTTGATGCTTTTTGCGCCGAAAATCCCGGGCGGGACCGCGCCGAAAGGTGCGGCCCCGCCGACGGAGGCCATCCGTCGTACGGCAGGCTAGGAGACATGGCTGACGGCTCCTGGTACGACGCCGACATCGACCACGTGATCATCTCCGAGGCGCAGATCCGCGAGAAGACGGCGGAACTGGCCAAGCAGGTCTCCGCCGACTACGCCCACGTGGGTGACGGACTGCTGCTGGTCTGCGTGCTCAAGGGTGCGGTGATGTTCATGGCGGACTTCGCCCGGGCGTTGGGCCGCAACGGCCCCCCGGCCGAGCTCGACTTCATGGCCATCTCCTCCTACGGCCAGGGCACCACCTCCTCCGGTGTGGTCCGCATCCTCAAGGACCTGGACCGCGACATCGCCGGCCGGCACGTCGTGGTGGTCGAGGACATCGTCGACTCCGGGCTGACGCTCTCCTGGCTGCTGCGCTACCTGGAGTCCCGCTCGGCGGCGAGCGTCGAGGTGGTCGCGCTGTTCCGCAAGCCGGACGCCGTCAAGGTGCCGGTCCCGGTGAAGTACGTCGGCTTCGACATCCCCACCGAGTTCGTGGTCGGGTACGGCTTGGACTTCGGCGAGCGTTACCGGGAGCTGCCCTACGTCGGGGTGCTCAAGCCCGAGGTCTACGCCCGGTCCTGAGGTCGGCTGACCGCTCTCGCCGGCTCGACCCGACGATGTGAGAGCAACTCGCATCGGTGCTCGTCAAGCCGACGTTCAGCGCGCTCTCAGTTCTTCCGGCTACCGTGGAGCCCGGTGGCGTGAAAGTACCCTCGCGCCCGACCCCTCGACCGCGCGACCGGGCGAACGGGTGGTCGGGCCGGAATTCCCGCCACGCCGGTTTCTGCCCGGACCCGCCGTACGACGTCGAAGCGGGGCTGGTGAGGCCGCCCACGGTGCCCGCCGTCGATGGCGACGGTGCGCCGAGTGCGGGGCTCGCAAGCTCACTCGTCGCGTACACGGTGTACCGTCGAATGACCGCGGCGCGGCAGTATTCGCGCTTCGGGGTCGAGGCCGGCCCGCACGGCGGCTCCGGCCGCCGCCCAGTGCGGCGACACCATCAGACGGTCAGGACGTCGATCAGGAGGATGCGGGCGCCTTGGCGCTCGACAACAGTATGGAACGTACGCGTTTCTTCCGCCGACCGGTGGTCTGGATCATCCTGGTCATCCTCGGCGCCGTTGTGCTCAGTCAGCTGTTCACCGCTGGTCCCAGCTACCACCGCGTGGACACTTCCGTTGCGCTCGACCAGCTCCACACTGCCAAGATCAACAAGGTCGTCTTCCAGGACAAGGAGCAGACGCTCCAGCTCAACCTGGCCGAGAAGGCGAAGTTCGGCAAGACCGAGACCGACAAGATCGAGGCTCAGTTCCCGTACCAGGCTGGCGACCAGATCTGGAACGAGGTGCTGGACGCCAAGGCGGCCAACCGGGTCACCGGCCCGGCCGACGCCGAGGTCTCGTCGGACAGCATCTGGGTGAGCCTGCTGGTCAACCTGCTGCCCATCGCGCTGCTCGTGCTCCTGCTGCTGTTCTTCATGTCGCAGATGCAGGGCGGCGGCTCCCGTGTGCTCAACTTCGGCAAGTCCAAGGCGAAGATGATCACCAAGGACACTCCGAAGACGACCTTCG
This sequence comes from Micromonospora sp. NPDC000316, assembly GCF_042898885.1. NCBI lineage: Bacteria > Bacillati > Actinomycetota > Actinomycetes > Micromonosporales > Micromonosporaceae > Micromonospora > Micromonospora sp. NPDC000316. The sequence goes on along the minus strand of NZ_JBIAZG010000004.1, from coordinate 365,711 downwards.
CGGACGTCGCGGGTGCCGAGGAGGCCGTCGAGGAACTGCACGAGATCAAGGACTTCCTGCAGAACCCTGCGAAGTACCAGGCCCTGGGCGCCAAGATCCCGAAGGGCGTGCTGCTGTTCGGCCCGCCCGGCACCGGCAAGACGCTGCTGGCCCGCGCGGTCGCCGGCGAGGCCGGGGTGCCCTTCTACTCCATCTCCGGCTCCGACTTCGTCGAGATGTTCGTCGGGGTCGGCGCCAGCCGGGTCCGTGACCTGTTCGAGCAGGCCAAGACGAACGCCCCGGCGATCGTCTTCGTCGACGAGATCGACGCCGTCGGTCGGCACCGTGGCGCCGGCATGGGCGGCGGTCACGACGAACGCGAGCAGACGCTCAACCAGTTGCTCGTCGAGATGGACGGCTTCGACACCAAGGGCGGGGTCATCCTGATCGCGGCCACCAACCGGCCGGACATCCTCGACCCGGCGCTGCTGCGCCCGGGCCGGTTCGACCGGCAGATCCCGGTGGACGCCCCCGACATGGAGGGCCGCAAGGCCGTCCTGCGGGTGCACGCCAAGGGCAAGCCGTTCACCCCCGACGTCGACCTCGACGCGGTGGCACGGCGTACCCCCGGCTTCAGCGGCGCCGACCTGGCCAACGTGATCAACGAGTCGGCCCTGCTCACCGCCCGTAAGGACCAGCGGGCGATCACCAACGACTCGCTCGAAGAGTCGATCGACCGCGTGGTCGCCGGTCCGCAGCGTCGGACCCGGGTGATGAGCGACCAGGAAAAGAAGATCACCGCGTACCACGAGGGTGGGCACGCGCTGGTCGCCTGGGCGCTGCCGCACGCCGCACCGGTGCACAAGGTGACGATCCTGTCGCGTGGCCGCTCGCTGGGCCACACCCTGGTGCTGCCGACCGAAGACAAGTACACCCAGACCCGCGCCGAAATGATCGACACCCTGGCGTACGCGCTGGGCGGCCGGGCCGCCGAGGAGCTTGTCTTCCACGAGCCGACCACCGGTGCTGGCAACGACATCGAGAAGGCCACCCAACTGGCCCGCGCGATGATCACCCAGTACGGCATGAGCTCCAAGCTCGGCGCGATCAAGTACGGCACCAGCGGGGACGAGCCGTTCCTCGGCCGCAACATGGGCCACGAGCGGGACTACTCGGACTCGGTGGCCGCCGAGATCGACGGCGAAATGCGGGCGCTGGTCGAGCTGGCGCACGACGAGGCCTGGGAGATCCTGGTGGAATACCGGGACGTCCTGGACAACATCGTGCTGGAGCTGATGGAGAAGGAAACCCTCTCCACTGCCGACATGGCGCGGATCTGCGCCCGGGTGGTCAAGCGCCCGCCGCTGGCGCCGTACAACGGCTTCGGCAAGCGCCAGCCTTCCACCGAGCCGCCCGTGCTCACCCCTGCGGAGAAGGACAAGCTCAAGGCGCAGGCCGAGGCTGACGGCGCGCAGGCGTCCGTCGGTGGCGGCACGCCGTCCAACAACTCGGACGGTACGCACTGAGCAACGACCCGACGGCCAGCTCCCCTCACCGGGAGCTGGCCGTCTCCGCGACCGAACCCGACGGCGACGACACGTTGGACTACGTGGCCGCCCGACTGATCAGCGGCAGGCTCAGTGGCCGCCCCGTCGAGGACGCGGTCGACCTCGGCCGGATCGAGAAGGCGGTCCGGGAGATCCTGATCGCGGTCGGCGAGGACCCGGATCGGGACGGGCTCCAGCAGACCCCGGCCCGGGTCGCCCGCGCGTACGCCGAACTCTTCGCCGGCCTGCGGGTCGACCCGGCGCAGGTCCTCAGCACCACCTTCGAGGCCAACCACGAAGAGCTGGTGATCGTCCGGGACATCGACGTGATGAGCCTCTGCGAGCACCACCTGCTGCCGTTCCGAGGCAGCGCGCACATCGGCTACATCCCCGGCCCGGACGGGCGGATCACCGGCCTTTCCAAGCTCGCCCGACTGGTCGAGGTCTTCGCCCGCCGGCCGCAGGTGCAGGAACGACTCACCTCGCAGGTCGCCGACCTGCTGATGAGCAAACTCGCACCGCGCGGCGCCGTCGTCGTGCTGGAGTGCGAGCACATGTGCATGGCGATGCGCGGCATCCAGAAATCCGGTGCCAAGACCATCACGTCGGCCGTGCGCGGCGTCCTACAGTCGGACTCCAAGTCGCGGGCCGAGGCGATGGCCTTGATCATCCCCCGCTGACCCGTACGCTGCTGGTCGGCCGACCAACCCCTGTGTTCGTCGCGGTGGGTCAGCCGGCCAGCAGGGCCAGCAGCAGACCCGCCGTCACCAGCACCGCCGGCACCAGGCAGACGAGCGCGCCGAAGCGCACCGTGCGGTCCAGCCGCTCACCGGGGCCCGCGCGGAACGACCGCCCGACGGCCACCCAGCCGGCGACGAACGCGACCGCCGGCATCGGCAGCCCGCAGATCAGCGCCGCCACACTGGCCGCGCCCGGCCCGGTCGACGCGTACACGATCACCTGGATCAGAGGCACAAGCAGCGCCAGCGGCCCGTACACCAGAAGGTTCCTGGCCCGCGCGGGCCAGGAACCCGGCCGGAACCCGCGACGGGCGGCCAGCGCCGCGTCCGCCGCCTCGGCCCGACCCCGCGCGGCCCGCAGCGCCGCCAGCACGGCCGCCGGGCCGCCGGCCATCGACCGGGCCGCCTCGGTCAGCTCCGGCGGCGACGGCACAAGCGAAATCGCCGGTACGCCAAGCTCCCGCAGCCGATCCTGCTGGCTCGCCAGCCCGGTGCGAACCACAGTCAGCTCCTCGCGAGCAGCCTCCGCCGAGCGGGCCTGCTCGCCGGCCGCCGCAGCCGCTCCGCGACGCACACCGTCCAGCTGACGCGCCGCTGCGAGGTACTCCGCCCACGCGTTGGCAGGCTCCGCGTCCGGCCGCGTGACCGCATCGTCCGGCCCGGCCGTCCGTTGACGGACCGGCCCGGTCACCGTCGCCTCCGCGCTCATCCCCGCACCTCCCGCGCGCACCACCGGATCACACCGCCTCGTCGGCGAACGGCACCAGGACCGTGCCCCGATCGTCCGGACCATCCCAGAGCGTCACCCGGTCGGGACGCGCCCGCCACTCCACCGGCCGGCCGAAGACCGCGGCGAGCTGCGCGGCCGGCACATCCAGCACCGCGACGGCGGCGAGCTTGTCCACCTCGCCCTCCGGCTCCAGCAACGCGGCGAACGGCGGCACCGCCCGCCACCAGCCCAACAGGTGCCGGCCGGCCGGCGGCCCCTCCCGCAGCAGCGCACGCAGCCGGTCCACCGGCAGATCCCGAGGCCCGGGCCGATCCAACCCGAAGACCACCAGGTACGTCGGCAGGTCGTCGTCCGGGTCCGCGAGCAGCGTCGGCAGGTCCGCCATGCTGGCTGGATGGCGGGCGGCCAACTCGGCCGTCAACGCCTCCACAAGCGGTCGGGCTCCCGGGTCGGGTGCCGCCAGCAGAAAACGGGCGGTGCCCGGCGAGTGATGGGCCGCGGTGCTCCGCGCCGCCGTCGCCAGCAACCCACCCGCCGCCGGACCCGAACCCAGCACCGCGAGGTTACGGCCGGCCGCCGGCCCCAGTGGTACGGCAACAGTCGTGCGGGCCACGTCCACGGCCCGGCCGAGCAGGGCCGCCGGCCCGTGCGCCTGCCCCGCCAGCGCAGCACGGTGCCGCGGGTCGTTGCCCAGCAGCGGCCTGGCGTACCCGGCGAACACCACGGGCGGCGCCGACGCCGCCGGACGGGCGGCGAACAGCTCGTGCCGCAGCCGCTCCACCACCTCCGGATGGTCCTGCGGATCGGGGTGGTGGATCAGCCGTTCGTGACCACGAATCGCGCCCCGAGGGCCGCCGAGCCCGCCGGCCGTGTTCACTACCGCGCTGCCGACCGGCAGGCCGGCGGCCGAGTCATTCGTCGGCTCCAGGACGGGGCTGCCACCCGGCAACGCCACACGCACCGGAAACTGCCCGAGCACCGAATCCCGGTGGCCGGCGTCCGAGCGTGCGCTCAACCCCAGCTCACCGGCCCCGGCCAGCACCAGGTGTACGCCGTACGCCCGACCGGCCCGGGCCAACCCGTCCAGCCGGGCGGCCACCTCGGCGGCCAGCCGGTCCCGCTCGGCGAAGATCAGCGGCAGATTGTCCACCACACAGACGATCCGGGGCAGCGGCTGGTGCTGGCGCAACTCGGCGAAGCGCTGCCCACCGGCCCGCCCGCCCGCCTCCGCCCGGCGCTGCACCTCGGTCATCAACTGTTCGAGCAGATCCCGGACGTACTCCCTGTCGGCGGCCATCGCGGCCGCCCGCACCTGCGGGATCCAGGACCGGTCCCGCTCGGTCTGGAGGAACTCCACGAAGGACTCGCCATCCCCGAGATCCGCCAGATAGAGGGCCAGATCGTCCGGACCGTACCGGGCGACCAACCCGAGCAGCGCCGTGGTCAGGAACGCCGCGCGCCCCGCCCCGGAACGGCCACTCACCAGCCAGTGCGGGGTCAGTTCCGTGAAGCCCAGCGGCACCTGTCGGCCACCGGCGTCACCGACCATCGTGGTCAGCCCGTCGGCCGAATCCGCCTCCCAGAGCCGCTCACCCGTCGCCGGCAGCAGACTCGCCAGCCCCAACCGGGAACCCGCCTCCACCTGCTCGGCCAACCGCCGACAGACCGCGTCGACCAGATCGGCCGGCGGGTCCGCCTCGACGAAGACCGGGGAGTTCAACCCGCCCGGCGGCTCGGCACCTGGGCTCGCGAACGACGTTCCCGGCGGGTCGCCAAGCAGCGCGTACGCGTTGCGTAACACCAACGCCGTGGCCCGCGCCAGCGGCGCGCGGGCCGCGTACGGGCCGGCGGGAGGCCACCCCGCCACCACCAGGTGCAGCCCAGCGGCCGGACCCTGCTCCGCCAACGCCTCGATCCGTGCCAGGTCCGTCGGGCCGGTCAGCTCCGGCAACGCTGCGACCACAAGCAGCAGCGTCCGGTCGTGCCGACGTCGCCCACTCGCCCCCGGGGTCACCCACTGCTCGGCCTCGGTCAGCACGGCGCGCAACCCCGCCACGTCCACCGCCGGCGGCGGCAGCAGGCCGGCATCGCCCAGCGCGCTAAACGGGCTGAGCGCGACACCCGTGGCGTCCACCGCGCGCACCAGCAGCGCACCCGCCGGCGCCGCACCCAACAACCGCAGCAGTACGGCCCGGAGCAACCCCGCGACCCGCGGCTCCCGGGCATCGGCGTCCACACTCAGGTGCCCCGTGCCGACAAGCGGCACCAGCGCGGGGAAACGGGCGTCGTCCAACGGCGCCGCCGTGCCCACCCGCACGAACGGAGGCGGGCCGTCACCCGCCGGAGAGTCCACGGCCAGCGAATCCAGGGCGGCACCCGCCCAACCCGGCGCCAGCCGCTCGGCAACCACCCGCAGACGGTCGGCCAACTCGTACTGGCGGCGCTGGTCAGCGGGGGCCGGTCGGGTCTCGTCGAGAATGCCGGCGGCGGCGGTCACGACAGCTGCGGCCCGGCGGTGCAGCGCTGCGGCGCGGTTCGTGCGTGCCTTCGGACCGGCCACCGCGTCCACCCCCTCTACCCGAGGTTGGCAACCCCTCCCGAGCAGAGACGGTATCCCAGCCAGGGCCGCTCCACCGGGAGGTGCCACGGCGGTGCGCCGGTGTTGTCGCGGATCTCACCAGTGGGCAGCGGTCCGTCACGATCCGCTCGATCTGAGGCATTGGCTCCGGAGCGTCCAGCCGTTAACGTCAGGAGGTGGAATCAGTGCAGCCCCCCGCCGGTTCCCAGGTCTCCCGCGTACCGGCCCAGCGGACGCCGTCCGAGCAGCTGCCGCCGGCCCAGCCGGCGCCAGCGCCGGAGCCGCCACGCCGCCGGTTGCGAACTGTCCTCATCGTGGTCGGAGGGGTGCTCGCCCTGCTCGGCATGGGTGCTGCCATCACCGGGTTCGTCTGGTACAACAGGGCCGCCACCCCGGACCGCAGCTCACCCGACGTGGTGGTGGACAACTATCTGCGAGCCTTCCTCGTCGACCGCAACGACATACGGGCGGACCAGTTCACCTGCAAGGACAGCGCAGACCTCCAGGCTTTGCGGGAGCTCCGTCTTGAAATGCAGCAGCGCGAGTCCAACTTCAACGTCACGGTGCGGGTCACATGGGGAGCGTTAACCAGGAACCCATCCGGTGACGGCGAATCGGTCGACACGACGCTCACCATTTCCGGCTCCGCGGATGGCGTCCCCAGAAGCAGCCGGCGGGAGGACTGGACGTTCAGGGTGATCGAAGATGATGACGGCTGGCGCGTATGCGCTGGCACCAAGTCGGGTTGACGTTACTCGATCCACAGCAGGTGGACCGGAACCTCCAGCGTGGTGGGTGACTGGCCGCGCCAGGCCCAGCGGTACCACTCCACCTCGGGCGTGATCCGTACGCAGATGTCGCCCTCGGCGCCCGAGTAGGTCTCGGTGACCGCTCGCATGTCCCGATGTTCCACGCCGCCCTCGACGTGCACGACCCGGCGTCCGGTCACCGCGTCCGCCTCGAAGACGGGGGTGGGCGACGGGTGGGACGGGCCGTCCAGTGAGACCAGCCGGATGCCGGTTTCTCGGGTGCTGTCCGCCGCGGGCCGCTCGACGATCGTCTCCACCCACACCCGCTCCACGGGCATCAGCGGCGCGAACACCTCGACCTGGTCTGCCTCGGCCCGGTACCACTCGTGCTCAGGAATCACCGGCACGTAGGTGCGGGCGCCCTGCACCACCCGGTCGTCGGCGCGCAGATCGCCGCGCCAGCCCAGCCCCGGCAGGCCCACCAGGACCCGCCGCCCGCGTAGCTCCACGGGCTCGGTCGCGGAGACGATGGTCAGCGGACGGGGCGGCCGAGGTGCCCAGTCGGGCTGGTCGGCGAAGGGGTCCGGCATTGGTCCGGTCATGCCCGTGGTGACCTCACTCCGCAGCGCGCAGCGGGGCGCCCCGCTGCCGCATGAACGGAACCGGGTCGATCGCACCGCGGCTGGACCGGTCGCTGCGCTGGTGCACCTCGAAGTGCAGGTGCGGGCCGGACGAGTTGCCGCTGCTGCCGACCTGCCCGATGACCTCGCCCGCCGGCACGATCTGGTCGGGCGCGACCCGGGGACGGGTCACCATGTGGCAGTACCTGGTGATGTAGCCGCCGGCATGCAGCATGTCGACGAACCACCCACAGCCACCCTTGCCGGGATATCCGTCCACGTCGCAGCTCTGCCGCCCACGGTCGTCGGGGTCGCAGCGGGCGACCAGCACTCGACCTGCCGCCGCGGCGCGGATATCGGTGCCCTTGGCCGCGCCGATGTCCACCCCGTTGTGGCTGGGCCGGTCGGCGGTCCGGAAGCCGGACCCGACGTCGCCGGGGATCGGTGCGGTCCAACCGGAGGCGGCGATCTCACCACGCTCGGCGGCGTTGCAGACCGCCTTGCCGTTGATCTCGACGGTCCGGGCGGCACCGCCGGCCAGGGCATCCACGATCGTGCTGGCCAACTCCTCGTGCTTGGCGTACGCGTCCGGATATGCGCTGATCTGGACCTGCTGCGCCACCACGGTCAGCGGCCGACGCTGCCAACTCCGCACCTTGACGAGCTTCTCGTAGAACTTCCGAGCCGTGTAGGCGGGAGTCATCCTCTCGGCGACAGAGCCCCACCCTGGCCGCTGCTGGAACAGCCCCAGCGAGTCGTGGTCGGCACCTACACCCTCATGCGGCAGGGCTAGAGACTCGGGAACGCCGGTGTTCGCCAGGTTGCGCAGGGCGGACTCCTGCATCGCGGTGGCCAGGGCGATCACCCAGCCACGCGAGGGCACCCCCATGTCCTGGCCGACCTTGATGATGATCGCGGCGTTACGGATCTGCGTGTCGCCGTACTCGGCGAACCGGGGGAGCTCCCCGGTGATGTCGACCGGCCGGACGGGGCCGCAACCCCACCCGGCCAGCCGGTCCCCGTCCTCTGCTGCGCCGCCGAGCCCGCTGAGGAAGAACGCCGCCGTGCCGCCCGTGCAGCAGAGCAGGAGCAGCACACCGGTGAGAATGCTGGCGATCAGTCCAATCCGTATGGGCCGGCGGACGGCTGCGGAGGCGCTGCCGGTCACTGCCGCTCCCAGTCCAGGACGTCGACCAGCCAGCCGCCGTCGGCCATGACCAGCTCGAGCCGCAGCCGGCCGTTGTCGAGTGGCAGAAGCACCTCGACGAACGTCTCGGTGCCTGCCCGCACCGTCGACGGACCGGTGACCTTCTCGGCTGGAACGCCGGCAGGCTCGGCGCCGGCCAGTTTCTCGGTCAGCGTCGGCGTCGACAACGGCCGCAGGCCGGCGTGCCATTCCTCGGCGGTCATTCCGGGCCGGCCGAGCCAGGCCGCTGTGAACCGGTCGGCGGTCTGCTCAGGAGTACGGGCACCCACCGGGGTGACCGGTGACGGTGGCGCCTCGGTGGCGAGCACGCCATCGTCACCGGCCTTCGGGTCCACTGTGGTGATCGGCCGGCTCGGTCGGCTGCTCAGACCGTCCGCCGGGCCGAGTGGCCCGGAGGCCAGACGGGCAACCCCGATCACGCCGAAGACGAGCACCGCGATCACCAGCGCCACCCCCAGCCGGGACCGCAGCGCCCGGGTGAAGAGGAACTCCAGGGCACGTCGCATCGCTGTCACCGGGCCTCTGAACGCACCCGCGGTCCGGTGCGGTCCGGCGCACGTTCGGCGGAGCCTGGCCGGTAGACCACGAACGACGGATTCTCGGCCGGCACGTCCGGTTCGGTCCAGGTCGCCGGCTGCCGCCGTCGAGGCTGGGGCGGAACCGGTCGACGCTTGCCGCCCGTCTCCGTTGTCGGCGTCTCGTCAGTGCGTTCCTGACCATCGGGCCGTGCGCCGCTGGCGCGTTGACCCTCGATCGGGGCAGCCGAGGTCGGCACCGGATCTTCCCTGCGCGCCTCCGGGCGTAGCCGGGTCTGCTCCGCGACCGGCGACCGGCGTCCACCCACCGGCTCCGCAGTACCCCCCGGCTCCGCGATGTCGAGCCGCGCCGCGACACGCATGTCCCGGAAGAACCGGCGGTGCCAGGAGCCGGCCGAGCTGACCGCCTCGCTGCTGTCCTTGCCGCCCAGTTGGGTGATCCGTCGGTACGGCCGTAGCAGCAGCCAGCCGACCACTCCGCAGAGCCAGACCAGGACCACCTGGAGCCAGCCGGGCAGGGTGGGCGTACTCATGATCAGATCGACCGCGAACAGGTAGATGGCCGCCCCGGTGCCGAAGATGGCGATGTTGAAGACAGCGGCGACCACGGCGTTCGCCAGCCGTCGAAGGCCGGCGCTGGCTGGTCGGAGCAGCCCGACGGTGCCCAGGATGGGTGCCGCGATCACCGCCCACCGGAAGACAAGGAAGCCCAGTAGCACCAGCAAGGACGCGGTGAGATCGAACATGGCGAAGAGGATGGAGGCCAACACCGCGATGAAACCCGCGCCGACCCGGTCCATGTCCCGGATCCCCTGGAGGTACTCGTACGCCTCCGGATCCTCGGTCTGGATCTGCTGGGCCACCCGCGCCCACTGCTGCTGCTTCGCCTTGATCGTCCCCTGCCGCGTGGCCGGGTTGGCACGGAGCTTCTCGACCTCCTCCCACGACAGCGCCTTGGCGTCGTAGAGCGCGGGGCCGTACTTCCGAGCGGTCTCACTGTCGGCGGAGCCGAGCACCCCTCGCAGCCAGTTCCGGTAGAGCATGGATTCGGTGGCAGTGTCGCTGGCCCGAACGGCGGGCGGCCGGTTGTCTTTGCAAGCTTCGGGATTGGGATCGTCGCACTGTTCCGGGGGGGTGTCTCGGGTTGCGGGACCCACTGCGTCGTGCACCACGCCCAGCGTGGTGACGAGCGTGCCATCCGCGATGTTTGCCGACTTGACCGGCCAGGCGGCAAGCGCGGTGACCGCGACCATGACGAGCAAAGCCCAGCCAGCGGTGGTCATCGCGTTGCTCATATCCGACTGACGGGACCGCCAGAGCAGGTAGAGCCCCACCACGCAGAGGGTGACGATGCCAAAAACGCTGAACACCTTCTGGTAGACAGCCTTGGTCGCCTGCTCGACCAGCGGATCCGCCCAGCCCCACATCGACCGCGGATCCCAGGCTCGCTCCCTCAGGGCGTTCGAGGCGCCGACGATCGCGGTGGCGACCATGAACTCGCCGTTCGCGACAGTAGTGGTGAACTTGTAATCAGGATGCAGGACCGACGACGCGCACCCGCCAGGGATGTCGTACGTCGGATAGCTGTATCCGGCGTAGCCGTAATCGCTGTAGAGCCCCTTCGGACCAAGCTCCTTGGCGGAGTCCGGCCGGCCGGCGAACCAGCCGGCGAGGCCGGAGTCCGGGGTGCCGGGGGTCGGGGCGTTGCGGCAGGTGATCTCGTCCTCGCTGACCGCTTGGAGTTTTGCCACGCAGGCCCGGAAGTCGGCCTGCCACTCCGGGGTCGTACACAGGTCGGCGCGAGCCTGGGCGACGGGCTGGGTGGCAGCGGGCGGGGCGGCGGCGGCAGCCTCCGCACCGATCAGCGGCCAGGTGAGGGTGGCCCCGGCCAGTACGCCGAGGGCGAGCAGGAACGACGCGATCCGTGCCCAGGCCCTCGCCATGTCACGCCTCCAGATCCGGCAGGGGGATGCTCGGGAGCACTCCGGCCGCCGCGGCGATCGCGGCGGGCGTCGTGTCGAGGTGGTCCAGCAGGCCTTCGACGTACGAGACGTCGACTCGGACCTTCTGGACACGGCCGTCGACGTCGCGCATCACGAACTCTCGGAAGCCGAGCCGGTTGGCCGAGTTGGTGTCGGCGGCGGAGAGCGAGGCGAGGGTGGCTTCGTACCCGTCGTTGACCGGCACCCGCAGCAGCCGCAGCGCTTCGGAGGCGATCTCGGCGTCCTCGGCGATCCGGCCGACGAAGACTGTGGAGACGAGGTTCTGCACGTCGAGACCGAGGATGTCGCGGGGGTTCTGCGAGGCCACGAGCGCTGCGAGGTTCCACTTGCGGGAGTCGCGGGCGAGCCGGACGAGGAACGATCGCCCGGAGCGCCAGCCCTCCATGAAGTGCGCCTCGTCGAGGCCGACGAGCTTGCGCGACGACATCGACCCGCCGTAGCAGCGGCGGACGGCGAGCCGGTGCGCGGTGTGCAGCATCGGCAGGGCGAGTGCCTCCTCGGCCGACCAGTACTCGCGTTCGATCTTGAGGTCGGGCAGTCGCAGCCCGGCCATGGTGATGACGGTGAGCGCCGCGTCGGCGCCGAGCAGGCCCTCCGGTGGCCTGCCGAAGAAGAGCATGGCAAGCGGCATCTCGGCGGTGTCGAGCAGGAGGTTTGCCAGCTCCTTGCCGGCGTCGTCGTCGAGGCGGCCGAGGCAGCTCACCACGTCGTCCAGGGTGGACGTCTCCTCGGCGGGGACCTGCCGGACCGCGTGCCGGAACAGGGTGGCGGTCGACGCCTCCCGTGCCACCTGTGGCGGCACCAGCATCATGCAGATGTCCTGGACCAGCATCCGCCGCTCGGCGCGGGCGTTGGAGACCGCGATCTCGAACTCCCGGTCACCGGCGGCGCCGGCCGCGAACTCGCTGCGCAGGGGCGTGGGGATGAGCGAGTAGGGCGCCAGGGTGCCGTGCTCCGAGCCGGTCAGGTTCAACACCCGGGAGTACGGCCGCAGCTCGGGCATGGCGCAGAGCCGGGCCAGCGGCCCGGACGGGTCGAGCAGGGTCACCTGGACGCCTCGGCGGGCGGCCAGGTAGCCCAGGGCGCCGAGCAGGGTGGACTTGCCACCGCCCGGCTCGGCCACGAAGACCGCGAGCCCGGAGCGTTCGCGGACCTCCATGGGGAAGTGCAGGTCGAGGAAGACCGGACGGCGGCAGGTGCCGGCCGTCCGACCGATGAGGTCGCCGCGTCTGTCGCCCACGTTGGAGGCGGCCTGCGGGAGCGCGGCGGCGAGCAGGGGGACCGGCATTCGGCGGACGTAGCCGGTGTTGGCGATCGGCTCGCCTGGGATGAACTCGCGGGCCAGCCAGTCCTGGTTCTTGGGGTGCTGAAGCGAGATGCGCAGCTCGCGGGAGTAGAGCTGGATGAGCCGGCGGGCCCGCTCCAGGCATTCCTCCCTGGTCCGGCCGCCGACGGCGATCCGGTGCCAGCCGTGCGCGCGGGCCGAGTCGACCGGCAGGCCTGTGGTCATCTCGTCGCCGATCACCAGCGCCCGCTTGGCGAGCCGTTCCAGCTCCGGTGGTGCGTCGATGCCGTGCTCGGCGTAGTCGAGCTGCTGGGAGCGGATCATCCGCAGCCGGTGTTCGAGGTTACGGAAGGAGTCGCCGGAGCCGAGGATGTCGACCCGGGTGGAGATCTCCATCGGCCAGGGCAGCCGCTCGTGGAAGTGCAGCCAGGGCTCGTGTCGTTCGGGGATCTCCAGCGGTTCCATCCGGCCGACGGCGAGCACCGCGACGTGTCGTTCCTCGCCGGTCATCCGGTTGACGAGCTTGACTGTCGAGCCGTACGGGGTGCGGTAGCGCTCGACCTGCTCAGTCAGGGCGAGCAGGTCGCCGCGTTCCCACTGCCCGTTGGTGACCGGGGAGAGCCGGCCCGGCGGTGACATGCAGAGTGCCACCGAGCGGTAGAGCAGCCACTCCAGTTCCTGCGCGGTGACCCGCCGGCCGCGCATGCCGAACGCGCCGAGCACCTCGTCGAACTGCTCCACTGTGCGGCCCAGCTTGCGGCGTTCACCGTCGGCGGTGCCCCGGCCGAAGGTGCGCAACAGCCGCTCGGTGAGCGAGTCGCCGAGGGATCGGCGGGCGAATGTGACGCCCAGGTAGGTCTGCCCTTCGGCGTGGTTGACCGACATCAGGTGCCGTTGGGCGGCGACCAGGTGATCGGCCCAGCCGGTGGTGCCGGGCACGTCGGCGAGTGGCGCCGGGGTGTGCGCGTCGATGGTGCGTGCCCACTCGTCGGCGGGGAAAGGCCGGGTGGTGCGGCGCAGGTGCAGCCGGAAGCCGGCCAGGCCCGCGTACTGCTCGGAGATCGCCGACAGCAGCGCCTCGCGTTCGGCGTCCGGACGGAAGGCCCAGCGGACCTCGGGCAGCCAATACCAGGCGGTGACCGTGTTCGGGGTGAAGGTCAGGTGGCCGGCGATCTCGGTGATGGCCAGCTCGACCGACGGATCCCGGTCACCGAACTTGATCTTCGGTGCGCGGACCCGGGTCGGTCGGGTCGGTCGGTCCTGGCGGCTGGCGGACCGCTGTCGGGGGGTGGCGACCTCTCGCCCGGTCGGCTCGGTGCCGGCGGACCTGGGCCGGGCCGCGTCGGTCACGGACGCCGGCCGCGCTTGCCGCTCCAGGGCCGGCCGCTCGGCAGCCGTCACGTCGGCCGCTGTCGCCGGTGCCCGCGTCGGCGGTGCTGCGCCGGCCGGACCGCCTGGCGGTGTCGTCGACCGGTCGATCGGGGTGGCGGGGCTGGTGGTGGCCGAGGTCGACGGGTGGCCCGCGACGGGACCGAGCGCAGCCGGCGGGCGGGGCATGGGCAGCCGGTCGCCGGCCTGGTGTGGCACCCGGGACTCGATGGCCGGGCTTGCACCCCCGCGCCACGGCTCGACGGGCCGGCCGCCGTGCTTGTCGTCGGGGGTCCACTGTGGTTCCGGGTCGGGTGCGCGGTCCGGCACCCGCTGAGCCGGTCGGGTGGGCGCCGGACCCACGGCGGGCTGCTGTGGAAGAGCCGGCTGCTCCCGGGTGGCGGGGCCGGCCGTCACGGCCCGTGCCGAGCCGGGCCGGGACGCGCCGAAGAGGTCCAGGAACGGCGAGTCGATGTCGGCGTTTTCGCCGGCAGCCGACACCGCGGTGGGCTCGGCGGGTGGCGTACGGCGGCTGACCGGCCGGGGAGCCTGGAAGACGCCGACAGCGCCGTGACCGGGTGAGGTCACCAGGGCGGGATCGAGCGCGACCTCATCCTCGGCGTCGTTGTAGTCGAATGACTGCGCACGGTGACTGGCCGGCACGCCCGGCCGGCCGGCCGGGGAGCCCGGCGTGGAAGAGCGACTCATGCGGCAGCCTCACCCACAACGTGTGCCAAACCGATCGGCGTACGCCCGGTCATGCCAGCTCCTCCCGAATCCTGATCCGACTGCCGACCAGGCGCGGGTCGCGCTGCTCGATCGCCGGCTCCCGGGTGCGTCGCCAGTCGGTGAGCGCGGTGCGGATGACCACCCGCGCCGGCCGATCGGGGTCGACGTGCCGGAAGATGAACGACGTGGTCACGATGGCGAGCGCGATCTCCCAGGCCGGGAAGAGCTCGACCGTCAGCGTGAACAGCCAGTGGATGAACATGTAGAGGGGGACGAGCAGCATGAAGAGCCCGTACTGGGCGTAGGGCAGGTGGACCGGAAGGGTGTAGCCGGGCGGCCCGAGGTAGACCAGGCGGGCCCGGTAGATGTCGTCGTCGGTGCGCAGCCGCATCTGGTGAACGCGCCTATTCGAAGATGAGGTCGATCAGGTAATCGCCGACGAAGAAGAGCGTGGCCGCGCCGGCGATGAAGGCCAGCCCGACGATGGCGATTGCGGAACTCGTCAGCACCTTGGATATCTCGCCCCGGCTGGCTCGGCCGATGAAGATGACGCCCAGGACGGCGAGCAGGATCGGCGCGATCTTGCTGGCGAAGAAGGTGACCACACTGTTGGTGTCGATCCCCTTCGGTGCCGGCTCCGCGAGCGGAGCTGACGCCAGGGTGGAGAGCGCGTGGGCGACGCCGGACGACGCCGTCTCCATGAGCTCGAAGGCGATCACTGGAAACCTCCCCATATCGCGGCCGGCCGTGCCGCGGCGGTGCAGTAGGCCAAGCTTGGCGGGAAAATTGCTCACAGGGCGCAGCGTTGTCGACCCTGTGTTCGTTACTCACCACGGAGAGTGGTGAGCTTTGGGCGGTTTTCCCCGCTTTGGCCCTCCCCTCCAGGCTTCGTCATCTCGATGCTGGCCAATTCCAAAGCGTACGGGCCGCCCCGGATTGCGACAAGCGCGAAGGGGCTGCCTGATTCTGCCCGGACGACCGATCGTACACCTGTTCCAATGTGCACGTCAGGGGTGTTGGTTCGGGGGTCCACCCGGGCCGGTGGGCACCGCCGCCACGACCGGTACCGTCTAGTCGTGACCGATCTGGTACGGGCTCCGGGCCCGGTGGTGATGGGCGTCCTCAACGTCACACCGGACTCCTTCTCCGACGGCGGACGGTACGCCGACCTCGACGCCGCCGTCGGACATGGCGTCCGTCTGCGCGACGCCGGGGCGCACCTGGTCGACATCGGTGGCGAGTCGACCCGCCCCGGCGCCGAACGGATCGATGCGGCGACCGAGGCCAACCGGGTCCTGCCGGTCATCCGCGAGCTGGCCGCCGCCGGTGTGCAGGTCAGCATCGACACCAGCCGCGCATCCGTGGCCGAGGCAGCGTTGGCCGCCGGCGCGGCGGTGGTCAACGACGTCTCCGGCGGTCTGGCCGACCCCGATATGGCCCGCGTGGTCCGCGACGCCGGCTGCCCCTGGGTGCTGATGCACTGGCGTGGCCACTCCCAGCAGATGCGCGAGTTGGCCAGCTACACCGACGTGGTGGCCGACGTCCGTGCCGAGCTGGGTCAGCGGATCGACGCCGCGCTTGCCGCGGGGGTGGCCGCCGACCGCATCGTCATCGACCCCGGCCTCGGTTTCGCCAAGACGGCCACGCACAACTGGGAGCTCAGCGCCCGCCTGCCGGAGCTGCTGGAACTCGGATACCCACTGCTCTTCGGGGCCAGCCGCAAGTCGTACCTCGGGCGGCTGCTCGCGGCCGGCGACGGCACGCCGCGGCCCACCGCGCAGCGGGAGGCGGCCACGGTCGCCACAAGCGTGCTGGCGGTCGCGGCGGGCGCCTGGGGGGTACGCGTGCACGACGTGCGCGCCACCGCCGACGCGCTTGCGGTCTGGGCCGCCACCGGAAGCCCGCGCCTGGTCCCCGCCCGGGCCGGTCAGGGACGGCCCGAGTGAGCGGTCGACGCAGCGGCGGCGCACCGGGCAGCCGCAGCACACCGACCGGTCGGGTGGCCGGCCGGCGAGAGGGGAAGCGATGACCGACCGCATTCAACTGACCGGCCTGCGGGCCCGCGGCCGGCACGGGGTGTACGACTTCGAGCGGGAACAGGGGCAGGACTTTGTTGTCGACGCCGTCCTCGAATTGGACCTGGCCCCGGCCGCCGCAAGTGATGACGTCGCGGCGACGGTCCACTACGGCGAGTTGGCCGAGCGGCTGGTCGCGGTGGTGACCGGTGAGCCGGTCAACCTGATCGAGACTCTCGCGGACCGGCTGCTCGCGGTCTGTCTGGCCGACGAGCGGGTCAGCAGCGCCACGGTGACCGTGCACAAGCCGGAGGCGCCGGTGCCGCACACGTTCACCGACGTGGCTGTCACCATGACCCGGGCGCGTACCCGGTGACCCGGGCCGTGCTCTCACTCGGCAGCAACCTGGGCGACCGGCTCGACCACCTGCGTACGGCCGTCGCCACGCTGGGCGACGCCGTGCTTCTGGTCTCCGGTGTGTACGAGACTCCACCGTGGGGGGACGCCGACCAACCCGCGTACCTCAACGCTGTGCTGCTGGCCGAGGACGACGCCGCCGACCCGCGCGACTGGCTGGAGCGGGCGCGGGCCGCGGAGCGCGCGGCCGGGCGGGTCCGCGATCCGCAGCGGCGGTTCGGGCCGCGCACCCTCGACGTGGACGTGATCGCGGTCTGGGACGACGACGGCGAGCCGGTGCTCAGCGACGAGGAGGAGTTGACCCTGCCGCATCCCCGGGCGCACCTGCGGGCGTTCGTGCTGCGGCCGTGGATCGACATCCAGCCCTACGGACGGCTGCCCGGCCACGGCTGGCTGACCGACCTGCTCACCACCGGCCCCGCCGCCGACGACGCGCTGGAACTGCGTCCCCGGCCCGAACTGGCGTTAGAGTCGACGGCATGACCCAGTGGAGCCGGCCGGCATGACGCAGGCGAAGTCCCCACCACCGGGCGACCCGTCGCGGATGGGTCCCACGCGCATCTCGACCCTGGTCGTGGCCGCCCTGGGCGCGGCGGCGGTGGCCTGGTTGCTGATCAGCACCCTCTACGGCGGCTTCCCCCGACTGCCCTGGCTGCCGGTGGTGACGCTGGCCGCGCTCGCCGTGCTGGAGGCGTACGCCGCCATCAACACCCGTGGCCGCATCGACCGCAAGCCCGGCCGGGATCCGGTCAACCCGTTGCTGGTTGCCCGGTTCGTGGTGCTGGCAAAGGCGTCGGCGCTGGCCGCTGCCATCTTCGCCGGTTTCTATGCCGGGCTCAGCGGCTGGCTCTTCGTCGAGACCACACATGCCGCGTCGGAGGACCGGCCGGCCGCCGGCGGCGGGCTGCTGGCGTCGCTGGCGCTTGTCGGCGCCGCGCTCTGGCTGGAGCGATCCTGCCGGGTGCCGGAGCGCCCGGACGACCACGAGCCCGACGAGCGCGACAGCCGCCCCGGCCAGCGCTGAGCCGAGGGGTTACGTCCGGCTCCGGGCGCGGGTACGGTGCCTGCGATCGGAGAGCAAGGGCCGCCCCCGATCCGTCCGTGCGCCGGACCGAGGACGGCCGGCGACTGGGGAGGCGGCGCCATGGGGTACGAAGAAGCGGGCCGGGACCGGCCGATCGAACCCTCGTCCGGGGTTTCCGCCGCAGTCCTGGAGAACGTCTTCGACGACCCTGCCCACGGTGACCCCGGCCGGGACCGCATCGGCGTGCACGTGGGCTGGGAATTCCTGTTACTGGCCAGCCTTGTCGCCCTGGGCTGGCTGCTCTGGCGGGCCGACCCGGATGTGCTGCGTGGGGCCGGCCTGCACACACTGCTCGTCAACGCGGTCGGGCTCGGCCTGCTCGCTCTCGCCGCCGGCCTGAGCCTGCGCACCGCCGCCCCGAACCTGGCCGTCGGGCCGGTCGCGGTAGCCGCCGCGTTGCACTACGCGGAGCAGGGCGACAGGGGTCTGATGGCATCCGTGGGGTCGGCAGTCGTGGTCGCCGCGCTGGGCGGGCTCGTGTTGGCGCTGGCCGTGGTGGTGTTGCAGGTGCCCGGCTGGGCGGCCAGTCTGGCGGGAGCCGCCGGAGTGGTGGTGTACATCGAACGACGTACGGCGCCGGTGCTGGTGCAGGGCAACTACGAGCCCTCGCGGTCGGCCGTCTACCTGTTCGCGGGCTTCGCCGCCGTCGCGGTCCTCGGCGGGGTGTTCGGCGCGATCCGGTCGATCCGGAAGCTGGTCGGCCGGTACCGGCCGGTCGCCGATCCGGCCCGCCGCCGGGGCGCCCTGGCCGCCGTGGTGGCAGCGGGCGCGCTTGTCGGTTCCACCGTGCTGGCCGCGCTCGCCGGCACCCTGCTCGCCGCCAACAACCCGGGACCTGTCACACCCACCTCCGGGTTGCAGTGGACCGTGCTGGCCGTGGGGGTGTCCCTGCTCGGCGGCACAAGCGCGTACGGCCGCCGGGGCGGGGTGTTCGGCACCGTGCTGGCGGTAAGCCTGGTCACCGTCTACCTGGCGTACGCGCCGGAGCGCCACTGGACGGTGAGTCTCTGGGCGGTCGGTGGGGTGGCGTTCGGCATCGGGCTTGTGGTGACCCGGCTTGTCGAGACGTTCGGGCGGCCCCGGCCGGGAAGCGTCGACACGCCCGAGCCGGTCGGCGACGGCGCGATCAGCACGGGCTGGGCGGTGCACCAGGCGCAGCCGGCCGACAACTGGCCACCGACGTTGCCGACACCGCCCGCGCCGCAACCTGTCGACCCGTGGCGTGACCCGCGTTGGGAGGACGGCCCGCGCCGCTGGGACACGAACGACAGGTGAGCCGCGCCGTCCGTCGAGCCGAAGCTGATCTCGACAGTTAGGCTCGGCGGCATGACCGACACACCTGCCGCCACCGCGGGCGGACCCTCGTTCGAGGAACTCGACGCGCTGTCCACCGAGGAGTTGCGGGAACGGGCGTTCGCCCTGGCCCGGGAGCGTCGTGACGTGGGCTTCTTCTGGTCGGTGCTGCGGCGCCTGCCGAACGCGGACGAGGCGACGGTGCTGGACGGCGCACCGAACTCGATCGGCCCGACCATCGACGAGGCCAACGCGTTGTGGCGGGAGTTGACCGGGCACGGATATGAGGAGTCGGCGCCGCTGCTGCGGGCCGCCTTCATCGACTACCTGCTGAAGCACTGAGCCGTCCGGGGCAGCCCAGGTCAGCCCGACCGGCCGGTTCGGGGCCTGGGCGGATCAGGGGACTCGTCAGCCGCTCCGGCCCGGTCAGCCGCTACGGGACGGCCGCCGGCACCGGCGCGCTCGCCGTGCTGCTGCTTGTCGGCATCTGCGGCAGCCCGGCGTACACCGGTTGGGCCGCCAACACGCTTACCGGCCCGGATTCGGCCGGCGGCTACTACCTCCGCACACTCGCGTGGCCGGCCTGGCTGCTGGACGCGGACGGGCAGGCCGGCGGTTTGTTCGCCGCGAACCTGCGGGCCGTTTTGCTGGTGGTCCTCGCGGTGACCCTGCTCTACCTGCTGCCCGCCGCGCAGGTGGCCCGCGTGCCCGGCTCGATAAGCCAGTTCTTCTCCGGCTGGGCCGCGTACGTGCTCGCCGGTGGGCTCGCCGCCGTGCTGGCGGCGCTGCTCGGCCCGGACCCGTCGATGCTGGGAGCGCTGCGGGACGCCAGCGCCGGTGCCGGTTACGGCTTCCTGACCGGCTGGATCATCGGCACCGCGAGCCTCGGCGGTCGTGCCTGACCCGACCGGGTCAGCCCGTCGACCGGCCGAGGTCGAGCAGGCGTTGCCGACTGAGCGCGCCCACCGGTCGGCCGGCGTCGGTCACCACGAGCCGGTCGCGTCCCGAGGTGAGCAACACCGCCAGAGCGTCGTACGCGGTGCCGTCCAGTGGCACGGTGGGCAGATCGGTGTCGCCGGGTACCGGCTCCAGCGCGTCCCGGTCGAGCGGGGTGACGGCCAGCCGGCGGATGCCCCGGTCGGCGCCGACGAACTCGCGTACGAACGGGGTGGCCGGTGAGCCGAGCAGGGCGGCCGGCGTGTCGTACTGCTCCAGGTGCCCGCCCTGGGAGAGCACCGCGATGCGGTCGCCGAGGCGTACGGCCTCGTCGAGGTCGTGGGTGACAAGCACGATCGTCTTGCGGAGTTCGGCCTGGAGGCGGAGGAACTCCTCCTGCAGCCGGGCTCGGACGATCGGGTCCACGGCCGAGAACGGCTCGTCCATCAGCAGCACCACCGGGTCGGCGGCGAGCGCGCGGGCCACGCCGACGCGCTGCCGCTGACCGCCGGACAGTTCGTGCGGATAGCGGCCGCCGAACTGGGCCGGATCCAGCCCGACCAGGTCGAGCAGTTGGTCGACCCGGGCCCGGGTCCGGTCCCGGGACCAGCGGAGCAGGCCCGGCACGGTGGCCACGTTCGCCCGTACCGTCTGATGTGGAAAGAGACCGACGTTCTGGATCACGTAGCCGATCCGGCGGCGCAGCCGCACCGGGTCGACGTCCGTGACGTCCTCGTCGCCGAGCGTGATCCGCCCCGCGGTCGGCTCGATCAGACGGTTGATCATGCGGAGCACTGTCGACTTGCCGCAGCCGGACGGGCCGATAAGCACCACCAACTCGCCGGCCCGTACGTCCAGGCTGAGGTCCCGGACGGCGTCGGTGCCGTTCGGGTAGCGCTTCTGGATGCCCTGTAGGGAGATCGACGCCGCGCGAGGGGATTCGGCCACGTCGGCGGCCTCCGGGGTAACGTCCACGTATGTCCTTCCGCCTGAGCTACCGGGCCGACCCGGGTAACCCCTGGTTCTCCTGGCAGTACGTGCGGGACAACTCTGACACGATCCTCGCCGCCTTGCGTGAACACGCCTCCCTCACCGGGCGCGCGGTGGTGATCGCGGTGTTGATCGCCCTGCCGTTGTCGGTGCTTGCGTACTGGGTGCGTCCGCTTGCCGGCCCGATTCTCGGCGTCACCGGAGTGATCTACACCATTCCGTCGCTGGCGCTGTTCGCGTTCATCGCGCCGTACCTGGGCACCGGGACCACCACAGTGCTCGTCGGCCTGGTCCTGTACGCGCTGCTGCTGATCGTGCGCAACGTGGTGGCCGGGCTCAACCAGGTGCCGCCGGAGGTCAGTGAGGCCGCCGAGGGCATGGGCTACGGCCGGTGGAGACGGCTCTTCCGGATAGACCTGCCGCTGGCGATCCCGGGCATCCTGACCGGGCTGCGACTGGCCACTGTCTCGACTGTCGCGCTTGTCACCGTCGGGGTGCTTGTCGGGCACGGCGGGCTCGGCCAGCTGATCTTCGCGGGTTTTCAGAACAACCTCTACAAGGCCGAGATCATGACTGGCGCGCTGCTCTGCGTGGCGCTCGCGGTGCTGCTGGACCTGCTGCTTGTCCTCATCGGCCGGCTGATCACCCCCTGGTCCGTGCGGGGTGCCCGGTGAGCGCGGCGGCGAACCCGGTGCACCAGGCGGTGCTCTGGCTCAACGACCCCCTGAACTGGACAAACCCCGGCGGCATCCTCGACCGCCTCGGCGAACACCTGACGATCTCCGCCCTGGCGGTGGCGCTCGGCTGCCTGGTGGCCTGGCCGATCGGGCTCTGGCTCGGGCACGCCGGGCGGGGCGGCGGCCTGGTGGTGCTGGTGTCCAACGCCACCCTCGCCATTCCCACCCTGGCGCTGCTGACCATCCTTCCGCTGACCTTCCTCGGGTTCGGCCGTACCCCGGTGGTGGTGGCACTTGCCGTCTTCGCGGTCCCGCCGCTGCTGGCCAACGCCTACACCGGCGTACGGCAGGTGGACGCGGAGGCGCGGGACGCGGCCCGGGGAATGGGTCTGTCCGGCGGGCAGGTGCTGCGCCGGGTGGAGTTGCCGCTCGCGGTGCCGTACCTGGCCGCCGGCTTCCGGACCGCCGCCGTGCAGGTGATCGCCACGGCCGCGCTGGCCTCGTTCGTCAACGGCGGTGGGCTCGGCGAGATCATCCGCACCGGGTTCGGGCTGAGCATCGCGGCCGGCGGTGGCCAGATCCTTGCCGGTGGTGTGCTGGTGGCCGGGCTCGCGTTGCTTGCGGAGCTGCTCCTCGGCATCGTCGAGCGGCTGGTCACCCCACGTCCGCTGCGGCGTGGGCGACAGCGCGCCGTGAGGCCCCTGCCCGCCGACGCCACCGGTCGGGCCTGACGTCGCTCGCCGGTGGCCCCGTCCGGGTGAGCGGACGGCCAAGCGACGACCGGCGGCGGGACGTTCGGTGACGATGCGGTGACGATGCCCATTTTCAAGTTGTCGGTCGGTTGCGGACCATGTTGGGTGGATAGTCGCGGGCGACAGTCAGTCAGGATCGCCCGTCGGACACGCGGCCGGCCCGGGACGGGCCGCGCCGGGACACGGAAGGCGGGCACATGCGCGCACGTACACGTCTGGCGATAGGTGCGATCGGCGCCGTCGCCGCGGCATCGCTCCTCACCGGCTGCGGTGACGCCGGTTCGTCCGGCACCGACGCGCCGCAGACGAGCGCTTCCGGCGCCGGGTGCGCCCCGGTCGCCGGCCAGCAGCTCGTGGCGCTGGAGGATGACAAGAAGCTGCAGAACTCCGACAACGTCATTCCGGCGGTCAACACCAAGGTGGCCACCCCGCAGCTGATCGCCGCACTGGACAAGGTCTCCGCAGCACTCGACACGCCGAAGCTGGTCCAGCTCAACAAGGCCGTCGACGTCGACCGCAAGACTCCCAAGGTGGCGGCCGAGGAGTTCGCCGCCGCCAACAACCTCACCGCGGGCATCGCCAAGGGCCCGGGCGGCGAGATCGTGGTCGGCGCCGCCAACTTCAGCGAGAGCCAGATCCTGGGCGAGCTGTACCGGGTCGCGCTCACCGCGGCCGGTTACCAGGTCAAGGTGCAGCAGATCGGTAACCGGGAGCTCTACGAGCCGGCGCTGGCGAAGGGCGAGGTCCAGGTCGTTCCGGAGTACGCGGCGACGATGGCCGAGTTCCTCAACACCAAGGCCAACGGCCCGAACGCCCAGCCGGTCTCCTCGCCCGACATCAACACGACAGTGACCGCGCTCAAGGCCGAGGGCGACAAGGTGGGCCTCACGTTCGGTGCCCCCGCCGCCGCTCAGGACCAGAACGCCTTCGCGGTGACCCAGGCCTTCGCCGACAAGTACGGCGTGCGGACCCTCTCCGAGTTCGCCGCGAAGTGCTCCGGCAGCGCGACTGTGCTGGGTGGCCCGCCGGAGTGCCAGCAGCGTCCGTTCTGCAAGCCGGGCCTGGAGAAGACGTACGGGCTCTCAGTGGGCTCGTTCTCCTCGCTCGACCAGGGTGGGCCGCTGACCAAGAACGCCCTGCGTGAGGGCAAGATCAGCGTGGGTCTGATCTTCTCCTCGGACGGCGCCTTCGCCACCAGCTGAGCGCACTTTCGGCGTGCTGACGACGCCCCCGCCCACCTCGGGACGGGGGCGTCGTCCGTGGGGGAGCCCGTTCCATCTGGTGGACATCGTGGGTAGGCTGCACATCCATGCCAGCCCCGGCCACCCCCGACGCCCGGCGTCAACCGTTGCTGCTGACCGTGCTCTTCTGGGCCGGTGTGTGCCTGGCCCCGCTGGCTGCACTGATCCTGCTGGTGGCGGACGGTAACGGTCCGCTGCGCGTCGCGGCGGTGCTCGCGATCCTGGCGGTGATGTTGATCGGCCTCTCCATCGCGTTGCGGCCCGACGGTGCCGACGCCTCGGCGCGGGCCGACGAGTTGCTTGACGAGATCGAGGAGCTACGGCGGGAGCTGCGCACCGAGATCGTCGCCGCTGCCCAGCGTGGCAACCAGGCCCTCGACCAGGCGCAGCGGGCCCAGGAGGGGATCGCCGCGGTTCGCCGCCGCCTCGACGCCACAGGCGCCGCCCTCGCCGGCGCCGCCCCGACGGCCGAGCCGCCCGGTCGTGCGCGGGTGCCGTCTGTCGAACCGGTCGGCCAGGCCCCAGCGGCCCGCAGCCGGGTCGCGGCACCCGGCGACACACCGGCCGCACGTGCTCGGGTACCAGGCCCGGATGCCCCCTCCGCGCGCCGGGGCGGCCACGAGCGCGACGACGACGAGCCGGTGCACCGGCCGGTCGGCGTGGTCCGGCACACCGAGACCGTCCACGTCACCACCCGGCACACGGTGGTCGATGGCGGGCAGGCCGAGCCGGACGGACGCTTCGGCAGCGGGTACGTCGGCCAGTGGACCCCGCCGGCGCAGGAATGGGCCCGGGGCGGTGCCGGTCCTCAGGGGAGTGCCCGGTCGGCCGACCCTTCGTGGGGCGACCCGGGGAACCCCCGAGCCGCGTACGACGACGACCGCGCCCGTCCTGCCCATGACCGCGCCCGCCCCGGTGACGACCGCCAGTGGGGCGCACAGCCCTCGACCCGGGGCGAGCCGACCCGGGCTGGCGTACGGGACGGGGCGGGTTGGGGGCCGAAGCAGGACGGGCCCGATCTCGGAGACGACGAGCCGGGCTGGTCGGCCCGCCGCGCCGATCCGCAGTGGACCGGCCCGCGCGACGCGTACGCCCAGCCCGAGGAGCCCGCCTGGGGTGCCCGGTCCCAGCGCGACGACCGCGGCTGGTCTCCGCCGCACGAGCCTGAGCGGGGCGGTGCCGGCGCGCCGCAATCCGGTCCGGCCCTGCGGGCGGACGACACAGGTGAGTACTGGTCGCAGTTGCGGGCCGGTGACCGGTGGGCGGCCGTCCGCGATGACGACAACGGCCGTGAACTGCACGTTGGCGAGCGCCGGGCCGAGGTGCACGCCGACAGCACGGGCACCGAGTACCGGGTGGCCGACCGCTGGGCCTCCGTCCGCCACGAGGACCCGCGCCGCCGCGAGGACCCGCGCCGCCACGAGGACCCGCGCCGGCACGAGGACCCGCGCCGGCACGAGGACGCGCGCCGGCATGAGGACGCGCGCCGGCAGGACGGGCGTGAGTCGTACCACCGGGCCGAGCCGGAGGGGCGGCCGGCGCTGCCGGCGGGTGGGGTGCCCGTGCCGGACGAGTGGCACCCGCCGCGTCAGCACGGCCACGAGGCGGAACCCGCACCCGAGCGGGTCGGACGACGGCGGGTCGAGGAACGGTACGGCTACCCACCGCAGGACGACGTGCCACGTGCCGGCGGGGCCCCGGCCACCGACAGGTGGCGCTGACCCACCCGGCCTACTTGTCGATGTCGCCGACCACGAAGAACATCGAGCCGAGGATCGCGATCAGGTCCGGCACGAGGCAGCCCGGGAGCAGGGTGGCAAGCGCCTGCACGTTGGCGTACGACGCGGTGCGCAGCTTCAACCGCCACGGCGTCTTCTCGCCCCGGGACACCAGGTAGTAGCCGTTGATGCCGAGCGGGTTCTCGGTCCACGCGTACGTGTGCCCCTCCGGAGCCTTCAGCACCTTGGGCAACCTGGTGTTGATCGGCCCGGTGAGCTGGTCCACCCGCGCCAGGCACTGCTCGGCGAGGTCCAGCGACACGTACACCTGGTCGAGCAGCATCTCGAAGCGGGCGTGACAGTCCCCGGCGGTCTTCGTCACCACCGGCACGTCCAGTTGGTCGTAGGCCAGGTAGGGGTCGTCGCGACGCAGGTCGAGGTCGAGCCCGGAGGCCCGGGCCACCGGCCCGGACGCGCCGAACGCGGCGGCGTCGGCGGCCGACAGCACGCCCACGCCCACAGTGCGGGCCAGGAAGATGTCGTTGCGTCGGATCAGGTTGTCCAGGTCGGGCAGCCGCCTGCGTACCTCGCCGATCGCCGCCCGCGCACGGCCGGTCCAGCCGTAGGGCACCTCCTCCTTCAGGCCGCCCACCCTGTTGAACATGTAGTGGATCCGGCCGCCGGAGACCTCCTCCATCACGGTCTGGATGGTCTCCCGTTCCCGGAACGCGTAGAACATCGGCGTGATCGCGCCGATCTCCAGCGGGTAGGAGCCGAGGAACATCAGGTGGTTGAGCACCCGGTTCAGCTCCGCGAGGGCCATCCGCAGCCAGGTGGCGCGCTCCGGCACCTCCATGCCCATCAGGCGTTCCACGGCGAGCACCACACCCAGCTCGTTGGAGAACGCCGAGAGCCAGTCGTGCCGGTTGGCAAGCACGATGATCTGCCGGTAGTCGCGGACCTCGAAGAGCTTCTCGGCTCCCCGGTGCATGTAGCCGACGATCGGTTCGCAGGCGATCACCCGTTCGCCGTCGAGCACCAGCTTGAGCCGCAGCACGCCGTGCGTCGACGGGTGCTGCGGGCCGATGTTCAGCACCATGTCGGTGCCGAGCTGCTCACCGCCGGTCCCGGCGACCAGGCCGGCCCCGGTGCCGACGGTCAGTTCACGGAGGTCCCCGGCGTCGGTGGTCATGCCCGTCATCGTGCCACGGCCGGCCCGAGCCCGATGCCGACCGGTTGGCGCAGCCACAAGTGCCCGCCGAGCCCGGCCGGGTCGGTCAGCTCGGCCACCGCCGACGCGGCGGCCAGCGCCCGCACGTACCCCGCCGGGTCGGTGCCGGCCAGGCTCAGCGGCGGTCGGCCGCCGTCGGCCCCGAGCGCCCGCAGCGCCTCGGCCTGCGAGACCAGGGAGTACGCGCACAGAGCCACTTCCGCGCCAGCGGAGGCGACCGAGTCCATTGCGACGTGCGCGGTCACGTCACAGGACCCGTCCGGCACCGGAGGCACCTGCCGTCCGGCCCGATACCCGGTCAACGTCCCGTCCACGGGTCGGCTCTCCCGCAGGTGCCCGTAGTCGACCGCGACCGCGAGCCCTTGACTGATCTTCTGGATCGCGTTCGCCCAGGCTTCGTCCCGTGGTCTGCCGATCTCTGCTCGGTGGTCGCTGTGGGGGGTTTCCGGGCAGCCCGGCCGGCTCCGGGCGGTCAGGCTTGATCCCTGCGCCGGCCGGGCTGCCCGGAAACCCGACTCGTTTTCGCTTGTCGCGCCCGTCCAGGTCAACCCCAGATCCGGCGCACTGGCCGCACGGGATGGGCTTGTGGGCCACCACTCGTTGAGCCAGTCGAGATCGGCGGGGCTGACCGGCTCCCCGAGCGTCTCCGCGCCGCTTTCGAGGTCGACCAGCACGTATCGCCATCCGTCGGCGGTGTGCACCGCAACGTCGAGTGGGACGTTGTCCAACCACTCGGTTGCCAGCAACACCCCGTTGATCTCGGCGGGAATCTCAGACACCCAGTTGATCTCATCAGGCAGGTGTTGGGGGCGGCTCGCGTACTCGACCGCTGTGAAGCGCACGCGTTCCGCGAGCGACGGACGGACCGTGCCGGACGACGGCTCCTCTCCCAACGGACGGGCGGAGGCCGTGGGAGTCAGGGTTTCCGGGGAGCCCGCCCGCGCAGGGATCAAGCCTGACCGCCCGGAGCGGGTGGGCTCCCCGGAAACCCCCACCGCGAGCCCGGCGGTTTCTTCAGACGCGAGGAGCCTGAGCAGGCTGTGCAATAGTTCCCCCCGCCCAGCGCCCACGTCGACCACGTCGAGGCAGGACGGATGGCCGAGGGCCGCGTCGACCTGCGACAGGAGGAGCAGTAGCGCGCTGGCGAACGCGGGGGAGGCGTGCACGCTGGTCCGGAAGTGGTCGGCCGGGCCGGCGCCGGCCACGAAGAAGCCGGCCGGCCCGTAGAGGGCCCGGCTCATCGCGTCCCGCCACGGGATCGGCATCAGTTCAGTCCGAGTTCAGGGGGCGTCACCGTGCCGACCCTACGGCCACTGTCCGGATGCGACTCCCGATCCCCGCCTTCGTGGCTCACGCCTGGAAGTAGTGCCCTTCGTCCAGGTCGGCGATCAGACCGGGGCGGGTGGGGGTCCAGCCAAGCAGGTCGCGCGTGATCGCGGACGACGTGGGATTGTCCAGCTGCGCGAACGGCCCGAGGAAGCCGAAGTAGGCGTCCGCCAGGTCGGAGCTGATGCTCCGGACCGGGAGGTCGAGGTTGCGGCCGATGGCCGTCGCGATCTCCCGGAAGGGGACTCCCTCATCGGCGGCTCCGTGCAGGCGGGAGCCGGCCGGTGCCTTTTCGAGGGCGAGTCGGTAGAGGTCGGCCGCGTCGAGCGTGTGCACGGCCGGCCACCGGTTGGCGCCCTCGCCGACGTACGCGGCGTACCCATGCCGGCGGGCCGACGCGATGATGATGGTGAGGAAGCCGTTGTGGTCGAGCGAGCTGTGCACGGTGGGCGCGAGCCGGACGATGGAGGACCGCACGCCGCGCGAGGCAAGGTCGGCTACGAAATTCTCCGCGTCGATCCGGTAGCCGCTCGGGAAGATGTCGCGTTCGGTGCCGCTGCGGCCGACGATGCCGCCCGTCGCGAGCATGGC
Organism: Micromonospora sp. NPDC000316; assembly: GCF_042898885.1. Lineage (NCBI taxonomy): Bacteria > Bacillati > Actinomycetota > Actinomycetes > Micromonosporales > Micromonosporaceae > Micromonospora > Micromonospora sp. NPDC000316. The sequence goes on along the minus strand of NZ_JBIAZG010000004.1, from coordinate 337,369 downwards.
GGTGCCGCTCGTGCCGACCAGAGGCTTGCCGGAGCCGGCCAGGACGTCGGCGAGTGCTGTGAGGGCGTCCAGATCGGCCCTGGCGGCGGCGGCCAGGTCGCCGTTGAGCATGAGGTCGTGGCGGAACGCCAGGTGGATCACCCCGTCGGAGGCGGCCGCCTCTTCGCGGAGCACGTCGAGGTCGGACAGGTCCCCGTGGCGTGCCGTGGCGCCGAGCTTCTCGATGGCGGCGGCGGACGTGTCGGATCGGGCCAGACCGACGACCTCGTGGCCGGCGGAGAGCAGTTCCGGGACGACTGCCGAGCCGAGGTGGCCGGAGGCGCCTGTGACGAATACGCGCATGGTGGGTCCTTCGTGAGAGCTGATATCACCTTGCGACATCACCGTACCTCGCGTGATGTCACCCTGCGACATGCGAGCGGCATTCGATGTCGCGGTGTGACGTCGGATACCATCGCCGCATGGCCCGCTGGCAACCGGACGCACGCGGCCGCCTGGAGGCGGCCGCCTTCGAGTTGTTCCGTGAGCGCGGCTTCGAACAGACCACAGTCGCCGACATCGCCGCCCGTGCCGGCCTGGACAAGCGCACCTTCTACCGGCTCTTCGGGGACAAGCGCGAGGCGCTCTTCAGCGGCAGCGTGCGCCTGGAGGAGGTCCTGGTCAAGACGGTGGCCGAGACCGACGCCGGCCCCTTCGAGGTGGTCATTGCCGCCTTCCGGCGGACGGCGGAGGAGGTGTTCGCCGACCGCCTGGAGTTGGTCCGGGCGCGACAGGCCGTCATCGAGAGCAGCCCGGAGTTGCAGGAGCGCGAACTGCGGAAGACCGGCTCGCTGGTGGCCGCGGTCACCACCGCCCTGCGGGCCAAGGGCCTCGACGAGACCACCGCAACCCTGGCCACCGAATCGGGCGTCACGGTCTTCCGGGTCGCGTACGCCCGCTGGGTAGCGCCCGGCAGCGACGCCTCGCTCGCCGACCTGATCGCCGACGTGGCCGCCGAACTGCGCGCCATCACGTCGACTTCGGAAAGGCGTTGACGAATAGCCCGCGCTGGGGTGGTGAAGGTTTTCACACATCCTGTTTGGGTTCCGCGGCGCGGGAGCATACTTGCGATCGACCGGTACCCCTTCTCGAGGACTGGATCGTCGCCATGAGCGCACCGTTGCGCCCGCGTCCGGCCGCCCAGCTTGGGCCCGCCGTGCCGTGGGACCGCGCCGTCACCGGCGCCCCCGCCACATCCCGTCTGCTCACCGTGGGCATCGTCGGCGCCGGCCGAGTCGGTGCCGTGCTGGGCGCGGCCCTCGCCGCCGCCGGGCACCGGGTGGTGGCCGTTGCCGGCCGCTCCGGGGCCAGTCGTGCCCGGCTCGCCCTGCTGCTGCCCGAGGTGCCCCGTCACCCGGTCGACGCCGTGGCCCGCGCTGCCACCGACCTGCTGCTGATCGCCGTGCCGGACGACGCGTTGGCAGGCGTGGTCGCCGACCTCGCCGAGCGGGGCGCGCTGCATCCGGGCCAGGTGGTCGCGCACACCTCCGGCGCGCACGGGCTCGCCGTGCTGGCCCCGGCCGCCGCCGTTGGCGCCCAGCCGCTCGCCCTGCACCCGGCCATGACCTTCACCGGTACGCCTGACGACCTGGCCCGGCTGGCCGGCATCTCGTACGGGGTGACCGCCCCGGCCGGGCTGCGCCCGCTTGCCGCCCGGCTGGTCGCCGACCTGGGTGGCGTGCCCGAGTGGGTGGCCGAGACGGACCGACCGCTGTACCACGCGGCGCTGGCACACGGCGCGAACCACCTGGTGACACTTGTGAACGAGGCGACCGACCGGCTGCGTGACGCCGGGGTGGCCCGGCCGGAGAAGGTGCTCGCCCCGCTGCTGCGGGCTGCCCTGGAGAACGCGCTGCGGCTCGGTGACGACGCGCTGACCGGCCCGGTCTCCCGTGGTGACGCCGGCACCGTCGAGCGGCACCTGGCCCGGCTGGCGGCCACCGCACCGGAGTCCGTCCCCGCCTACCTGGCGTTGGCCCGGCGTACCGCCGACCGGGCGATAGCCGCCGGCCGGCTCCGACCGGTGGACGCGCAGTCGCTGCTGGGTGTGCTTGCCGACAGCGGTCGGGAGGTGGCGGCATGACGCAGCTTGTGCACACGCGTGCCGAGCTGGCCGAGGCCCGGGCCGCGCTCAAGGGCACCGTCGGCGTGGTGATGACCATGGGCGCCCTGCACTCCGGGCACGAGACGCTGCTGCGGGCGGCCCGGCAACAGGCCGACCACGTGCTGGTGACGATCTTCGTGAACCCGTTGCAGTTCGGGCCGAACGAGGACTTCGACCGCTATCCGCGCACCCTCGACGCCGACCTGGAGGTGTGCCGGCGGGCGGGGGCCGACCTGGTCTTCGCCCCGTCGGTGGCCGACATGTATCCGGACGGCCAGCCCCGGGTGCGTCTCGACCCGGGCCCACTCGGCGCGGAGTTGGAGGGTGCCAGTCGCCCCGGCTTCTTCCACGGTGTGCTGACAGTTGTGCTCAAGCTGCTCCAGCTCACCCGGCCGGACCTGGCGTTCTTCGGCGAGAAGGACTATCAGCAGCTCACCCTGGTGCGGCGGATGACCCGCGACCTGGATGTGCCGGTCGAGGTGGTCGGCGTGCCGACCGTCCGGGAGCCGGACGGGTTGGCGCTGTCCAGCCGTAACCGCTACCTGAGCGAGTCCGAGCGGGCGGCGGCGTTGAGCCTGTCCGCCGCGCTGCGGGCCGGTGCCCGGGCCGCCGACGACGGCCAGGACGCGGGGGCGGTGCTGACCGCCGCACACGCTGCCTTCGGTGCCGGTACGCCCGGTGCTCAACTCGACTACCTGGTGCTCACCGATCCCGAGCTGGAGCCGGGGCCGGTGTCCGGGCCTGCGCGCCTGGTGATCGCCGCGTGGGTGGGCAACACCCGGTTGATCGACAACGCGGCCGTCCACCTCGCCCCGCGCCCCTGACCCGGCCGCACCCCCTCCACCACCTTTCGCGAAAGGCCAGCCCCGATGCTGCGGACCATGCTCAAGTCGAAGATCCACCGAGCCACGGTGACCCAGGCGGACCTGCACTACGTCGGCTCGGTGACCGTGGACGAGGACCTGCTCGACGCCGCCGACCTGCTCCCCGGCGAGCAGGTCGCGATCGTGGACATCACAAACGGCGCCCGGCTGGAGACGTACGTGATCCCGGGTGAGCGGGGCAGCGGCGTGATCGGCATCAACGGTGCCGCAGCCCACCTCGTGCACCCCGGTGACCTGGTCATCCTGATCTCGTACGGGCAGATGGACGACGCCGAGGCCCGGTCGTATCGGCCGCGGGTGGTGCACGTGGACGCCGACAACCGGGTCGTCGAGCTGGGTGCCGACCCCGCTGCGGCGGCCCCGGGAACGGCAGGCGACCCGGTTCCCAGCCCGCTTGCCGTGTCCGGCGTCTGATCCCACGCGACGCGATTCCGGTCTGTCACCGGAAGGTCATTTCCGGTTACCCTTGGCACGCCGTCGGAAGATGGTCGGTGGCTGGGGGAGGCCGCGATGCGCCGTGCCATGACGACCCTGTTCGCCTCCGCCGTCTCGGCGGTGCTGCTTGCGGGCTGCGCCGCGTCCGGTGACCTGGACGGTGACCTGACCGACGACTGGGCGGCGCTGCCGCCGGCCACCGCGTTCACACCTGTCGCCGGTGTGTGTCAGGCCGCCGACTTCGCCGACGTGATCACCCTCGCCAGCTATCAGCCGATCGACTGCGCCGACCCGCACCGGTTGGAGACCGTGTACGTGGGGGCGTTCCCGGCCGAGCAGGCCGCAGCCCCGGCCAACGGGTCGACGGAGTTGCGCGGCGCGTTCGCCGAGTGCGACACCCGGGCCTCCGGGTACGTGGGCGACGACTGGCGGGCCGGGCGGCTGCGGTTGTCGGTGGCGCTGCCCTCCGGGACGGGTTGGGCGGCCGGCTCCCGCTGGTACCGGTGTGACCTCACCGAGCTGACCACTGTCGAGGCGGCGGCCACCGTCGTGGTCCGGTCGGGAAGTCTGCGGGACGCGTTGAAGGCGCCCTCCGGGCTGCGGTTGGGCTGCCAGCAGACCCGTGGCGGGGCGGGCGCGGGTGTGCAGACGCTGGTTCCGGTGGAGTGCGGCACGCAGCACGACGCCGAGTTCGTCGGGGTATGGCGTGCACCGGACAAGCCGTACCCGGCCCGGGACGCCGACTGGGTGCCGCTCTATGACGGTTGCCGCAGCGTCCTCGGCCGGTACGTAGGCGTCCCCGACGACGTCCACCTGCGGTTCCGCAGCGGCGTGGTGGTGCGTCCGCCGGGTGCGGGGCGCTGGCGGGTCGGTGACCGGGGCGTCCGCTGCTACCTGTGGCTCAGCGACCGTACGGTGACCGGCTCCCTGCGGGGCGTTGGCCCGGCCGGCCTGCCGATCCGGACGAAGTGACAAGGGTCCGTCGGACGGGGTAGCCCAAACCACTCGTCCCGCCCCCGTCGCCCCCGAGCGAGGATGGTTCGGGTTGACTGTGGGGATGGACCTTCCGACAGTCGATCTGCCGGCCCTGCCTTCGAAGCTGGCCGCGCCCGCGCCCGGCTGGGTGGAGACCACCGACGTGATCGTGGTGGGCTCCGGGGTGGCCGGGTTGACCGCCGCGCTGCACCTGCGTGAGGCGGGTCTGCACGTCACGGTCGTCACGAAGGTCAACATCGACGATGGCTCGACCCGGTGGGCGCAGGGTGGCATCGCGGCGGTGCTCGACCCGGCGGACACCCCGGCGGCGCACGCCCGGGACACCGAGATCGCCGGGGTGGGGCTCTGCGACCCGGCGGCGGTCCGGGCGCTGGTCGAGGAGGGGCCGACCCGGCTGCGGGAGCTGATGCGGATCGGCGCCGAGTTCGACCGCCACCCCGACGGCTCGCTGATGCTGACCCGCGAGGGCGGGCACCGCGCGGACCGGATCGTGCATGCCGGTGGCGACGCGACAGGCGCCGAGGTGCAGCGGGCCCTGCACGCGGCGGTGCAGCGTGACCCGTGGATCCGGCTGGTGGAGCACGCCCTGGTGCTGGACCTGCTGCGGGCGCCCGGCGACGGCCCGGACGGCCTCGGCCCGGCCTGCGGGATCACCCTGCACGTGCTTGGCGAGGGCAGCGAGGACGGTGTCGGCGCTCTGCTGGCCCGCGCGGTGGTGCTGGCCACCGGGGGGATGGGGCAGGTCTTCGCGGCCACCACCAACCCGGCGGTCTCCACCGGCGACGGGGTGGCGCTGGCGATGCGGGCCGGCGCGGCGGTGACCGACGTCGAGTTCGTCCAGTTCCACCCGACCGCCCTGATCACCCCGCCCGGCGCGGGGGTGCCCGGCGCCGGTCACGCGCAGCAGCCGCTGGTCTCCGAGGCGCTGCGCGGCGAGGGCGCGCACCTGGTGGACTCCGACGGCAAGCGGTTCATGGTGGGCCAGCACGAGTTGGCCGAGCTGGCTCCCCGGGACGTGGTGGCCAAGGGCATCCACCGGGTGCTGATGGCGAGCGGCGCGGACCACGTCTTCCTCGACGCCCGGCACCTGGGTGGGGCCTTCCTGGCGGGACGGTTCCCGACCATCGTGGCGTCCTGCCTGGCGATCGGCGTGGACCCGGCCACCGATCTGATCCCGGTGGCCCCGGCCGCGCACTACGCGTCCGGCGGCGTCCGCACCGACCTGCGCGGCCGCACCTCCATCCCCGGCCTGTACGCCTGCGGCGAGGTCGCCTGCACGGGTGTGCACGGTGCGAACCGGCTGGCCAGCAACTCGCTGCTGGAGGGCCTGGTCTTCTCCCGGCGGATCGCCGAGGACATCGCCGCCGGTCTGCCCGAGCAGGCTCAGCCGGCGGACACCGGTGCCTGGCGCGGCGGCACGGGTTGGGTGTTGCCGGCCGAGGCGACGCCGACCCTGCAACGGGCCATGACGCGGGGAGCCGGCGTGCTCCGCTCCGCCGCGACGCTCGCCGACACGGCGGGGACGCTTACCGAGCTGGGCGTTGCCCGGGGCCGACCGCGGACGGCCGACTGGGAGGCGACAAACCTGCTCACGGTGGCGTCGACGCTTGTTGCTGCCGCGTACGCGCGCACCGAGACGCGGGGATGCCACTGGCGGGAGGACTTCCCGACGGCCGACGAGCGGTGGCTGGGCCATCTGGTCGGCTCGGTCGGGGCGCAGGGCCTGTTGACGCAGCTATGGGAGGAACGTTCATGACAGAGTCGACGCAGGCGGCGTTGCGGGCGGCTGGACTGGATCCGGCACAGGTACGGCAGGTGATCGAGACCGCGCTTGTCGAGGATCTGGGGCCGGATTTCCTCGACGTCACAAGCGTGGCGACCATCCCGGCGGACCAGACCGACACCGCCGACCTGGTGGCCCGCGCGGACGGCGTGCTGGCCGGGCTGGCCGTTGCCGCCGCCGTGTTCGAGCTGGTCGGCGAGGTGACCGGGTTCGGGCGTACCGTCGAGGTGTCGCAGTTGGCCCGTGACGGTGAGCGGGTGGCCCGCGGTGACGTGCTGGCGACGGTGACCGGCCCGACCCGGTTGCTGTTGACGGCCGAGCGGCCGGCGCTCAACCTGCTGTGCCGGATGTCCGGCGTGGCCACCCACACCCGCGCCTGGGCCGACGCCCTGGCGGGCACGAAGGCGATGGTGCTGGACACCCGCAAGACGACGCCGGGCCTGCGGGCGCTGGAGAAGTACGCGGTGCGGGCCGGTGGGGGCACCAACAAGCGCATGGGCCTCTACGACGTCGCCATGATCAAGGACAACCACAAGCTGGCGGCCGGGGGCATCACCGCGGCCTACCGGCGGGTCCGGGAGGCGTTCCCGGAGGTGCCGGTGCAGGTCGAGGTGACCACTGTCGCCGAGGCGGTGGAGGCCGTGGAGGCCGGTGCGGCGTTCCTGCTCTGCGACAACATGACGCCGGAGGTGCTGGCCGAGGCGGTGACCGCGGTGGGTGACCGGGCGGAGCTGGAGGCGACCGGCGGGCTGACCCTGGAGGTGGCCGGGCGGTACGCGGCCACAGGCGTCGACTTCCTTTCGGTGGGCGCGCTCACCCATTCGTCGCCGATCCTGGACATCGCGCTGGACCTGCGCACGGAATAGTTGTCTAGGCTGCGTGCGTGCTGCTCTGCATCGACATCGGAAACACAAACACCGTGCTGGCGACCTTCGACGGCGACAAGCTGGTGCACTCCTGGCGGATCAAGACCGACGCCCGATCGACGGCTGACGAGCTGGGCCTGAAGTTCCGGGGCCTGCTCGCCGGGGACAACGTCGAGATCACGGGCGTGGCCGCCTGCTCCACAGTGCCGGCCGCGCTGCGGTCGCTGCGGACCATGCTCGGCCGCTACTACGCCGACCTGCCGAGCGTGATCGTCGAGCCCGGTGTGCGGACCGGGGTGCAGTTGGCGATCGACAACCCGAAGGAGGTGGGTGCCGACCGGGTGGTGAACACGCTTGCCGCGTACACCCTCTATGGCGGGCCGTCGATCGTGGTGGACTTCGGCACGACCACCAACTTCGACGTGATCAGCGGTCGGGGCGAGTTCCTCGGTGGGGCGTTCGCCCCGGGCATCGAGATCTCCTTCGACGCGCTGGCCGCCCGGGCGGCCCAGCTGCGCAAGGTGGAGGCGACCAAGCCTCGCTCGGTGATCGGCAAGAACACCGTGGAGTGCCTCCAGTCCGGCCTGTACTTCGGCTTCGCCGGGCAGGTGGATCGCATCGTCGAGCGGATGACCGAGGAGTTGGGCGAGGTGAAGGCCGTGATCGCCACCGGCGGCCTCGCCTCCCTGGTGATCAACGAGTGCCGCAGCATCACTCACCACGAGCCGATGATCACGCTGATCGGCCTGCGGATGGTCTACGACCGCAATCTCTGACGCCGGCGCGGGCTCAGCGCCGCCGGGCGCGCAGGACGATCGTCCGGTACGGCAGCTCGACGGTCTGGCGCCCGGCCAGGTCCCTGTGGGTGTCCAGGAGGTGCCGCAGCTCCCGCTCGACCCGCTGCCGGTCCGCGCTGGACGCGGTGAGCCAGTACGACCGGGTGCGGATCATCGCGAGCACCTCGTCGGGGGTGAGCGTGCTGCGGTGGGCGAACTCGCCGACCTCGATGGTGTCGAAGGCGAGGCCGAAGTCCGTGTAGCTCTCGATCAGGTTGGCGGACCGCTCTCCGACGTGGGCGATGCGGCTCAGCTCCGCCACCCAGTCGAGCCGGTCGTCCCGAACGTTCCAGATCGGCGCGAACGTGCCGCCGGGGCGGAGCACCCGGGCGATCTCGGCGTGCGCGGGCTCCCGGTCGAACCAGTGGTAGGCCGTGCCCACAAGCACCGCGTCCGCAGCGCCGTCGGGCAGCGGCACGGCCTCGGCGCTGCCCGCGAGGGCTGTCGTGCCCGGGGTGGCGTCCGCGAGCTGCGCCCGCATCCCCGGATCCGGCTCGACGGGTACGACGTCGTGACCCAGGGCCAGCAGGGTGCGGGTCAGGATGCCCGTGCCTGCGCCCAGGTCGACCACCCGGGCATCGCTCAACCCGTCGAGTGCCCAGCGCACCGCCGCTTCCGGATAACGGGGTCGAAACCTGTCATAGTCGCTCGCCGCAGCGCCGAAGGAGAGGGCGTGAGTGTGATCGACCATGACGGGCAGGTTATCCGGTAACGACCCCCGGAACGCTTGAGTACGCTCGGGCTTGACCCCCCGTAATCTTTCGTGACGAGGAAGCGTGCCGTGAGCGAGCAGAACGCCGTGCCAGTGGACCCCGCCGACGACCTTCCCGAGCAGATGAAGGTCCGCCGGGAGAAGCGGGACCGGATGCTCGCCGAGGGCATCGAGCCGTACCCCGTCGGTTTCTCCCGGACGACCACCCTCGCCGAGATCCGCGCGAAGTACGCCGACCTGGCCACGGACACCGCGACCGGCGACCAGGTCTCGGTCACCGGCCGGGTGATCTTCGTACGCAACACCGGGAAGCTCTGCTTCGCGACCCTGCGCGACGGTGACGGCACCGAGTTGCAGGCGATGCTCTCCCTGGACCGGGTCGGTGCGGAACGGCTGGAGGCCTGGAAGCGCCTCGTCGACCTCGGTGACCACGTCGGCGTCACCGGCGAGGTGATCACCAGCCGTCGCGGTGAGCTGTCCGTGCTGGCCGAGCGGTGGGAGATGACCGCAAAGGCGCTGCGGCCACTGCCGGTGGCGCACAAGCCGCTCTCCGAGGAGGCCCGGGTCCGGCAGCGCTACGTCGACCTGATCGTCAGGCCGCAGGCCCGGCAGATGGTCCGTACCCGCGCCGCGGCGGTGCGCAGCCTCCGCGATTCACTGCACGGGCAGGGTTACATCGAGGTGGAAACGCCGATGCTGCAACTGTTGCATGGCGGCGCGGCGGCCCGACCGTTCGTGACCCACAGCAATGCGTTGAGCACCGATCTGTATCTGCGAATCGCCCCGGAACTGTTTCTCAAGCGCGCCGTGGTCGGCGGCGTCGATCGCGTCTTCGAGATCAACCGCAACTTCCGTAATGAGGGCGTCGACTCTTCGCACTCGCCGGAGTTCGCGATGCTGGAGACCTACCAGGCGTACGGCGACTACGACACGATGGCCGAGTTGACCCGCAATCTCGTGCAACAGGCGGCGATCGCGGTCAGCGGCTCGATGACGGTGACCCACGCCGACGGGCGTGAGTTCGACCTCGGCGGCGAGTGGCGCTCGGTCACCCTCTTCGGGGTCCTTTCCGAGGCGCTCGGCGAGGAGGTCACGGTTCGTACCGAACGGTCCCGCCTCGTGGAGTATGCCGACAAGGTGGGTTTGGCCGTCGACCCGAAGTGGGGCCCGGGCAAGCTGGCCGAGGAACTGTTCGAGGAGTTGGTAGTTCCCGGTCTGCAGGCGCCCACCTTCGTCCGGGACTACCCGGAGGAAACCAGCCCGCTCACCAGGGCGCACCGCACCGAGCCGGGCCTGGCAGAGAAGTGGGACCTCTACGTGCTCGGCTTCGAGCTGGGCACCGCGTACTCCGAGCTGGTCGACCCGGTGGTGCAGCGGGAACGGCTGCTGGCCCAGGCGCAGCTCGCCGCGCGGGGCGACGACGAAGCGATGCGCCTCGATGAGGACTTTCTCCGGGCGATGGAGTACGGAATGCCGCCGGCAGGCGGTATGGGAATGGGAATCGACAGGCTGTTGATGGCCCTGACGGGCCTCGGAATTCGGGAAACGATCCTCTTCCCGCTGGTCCGCCCGGAGTAGTCACAGCTGGCTCTCAGCGAGTCGCAACCGCATCCCATTGACGAGCCGAGCAGTGCGGGGGTTATTGTGCTCTCGTTAGCAGGACACCCTGCTTGAAAGGAATGTGGGACGTGGCCAAGCAAATCATTCACAAGCTGGTCGATGACCTGGACGGTGGGGACGCTGACGAGACCGTCAAGTTCGCGCTCGACGGCGTTCAGTATGAGATCGACCTGTCCGGTGCCAACGCCGCGAAATTGCGCGACGTATTCGCGCCGTACGTCGGTGCCGGCACCAAGGTGGGTCGCGGCGGCGTGGTGATCGGTGGACGAGCTGCCCGTGGCAGGGGTGGCGCGACCGCCGACCGGGAGCAGAACAAGGCGATCCGGGAGTGGGCCAAGAAGGCCGGTAAGGACATCTCGGATCGGGGTCGTATCCCGCAGGAGATCGTCGACGAGTATCACGCCAAGCGCTGATCCGTTCAGCAAGTGGTGGCCGGCGGGCCACCGAGGGCGACACCGACGCCGGGCCGGAGATTCTCCGGGCCGGCGTCGCCGTGTGAGCGGGGCGGTGCCGGCGGGGTTCGCGGCCGGGGGAAGCTTTCGGGCCGGGCCGACGTTGTCCACAACCAGTGGAGTGGACATCCGCAGCCTGTGGACAACTCCCTCAGGGCCGTGCGTGGTGCTCGTCGCCGGCGCCCGGTCCGCCCTCCGCGGGGCCCCGGAGACGCTCCGAGGGCCGGGAGAGGGCTCCCGTCGCGCCAGTCGGATTTCGCTCTGCGCGTAGCGACAGGGGTACCGGAACACCTCCTGAGCGCGGACGGTTGTGCAAAACGACGTGGAACTGACCCAGAGCAGAGACACACGACCTCAGCTGAGTCGGTCAGCGACGATAGAGTAAGGAGGCACGGACGCCCGTCCTGGACGTTCGTGCACCGGCCCCGCCAAGATCTTGACCATCAAGGCGCACGGCACGTGAGGAGCACGAGGGCATGTTCGAGCGGTTCACCGACCGAGCGCGACGGGTTGTCGTCCTGGCCCAAGAAGAGGCCCGGATGCTCAACCACAACTACATCGGTACGGAACACATCCTGCTGGGCCTGATCCACGAAGGTGAAGGCGTCGCGGCTAAGGCCCTGGAGAGCCTCGGCATCTCCCTGGAGGGCGTCCGCCAGCAGGTCGAGGAGATCATCGGCCAGGGCCAGCAGGCGCCGAGCGGGCACATCCCGTTCACGCCGCGGGCCAAGAAGGTGCTGGAGCTGTCGCTGCGCGAGGCGCTGCAGCTCGGGCACAACTACATCGGCACTGAGCACATCCTGCTCGGTCTGATCCGCGAGGGCGAGGGCGTCGCCGCCCAGGTGCTGGTCAAGCTCGGCGCCGACCTCAACCGGGTCCGCCAGCAGGTGATCCAGCTGCTCTCCGGCTACCAGGGCAAGGAGCCGGCTGCCGCTGGCGCCGCCCCGGGTGAGGCCGCGCCGTCGACCAGCCTGGTGCTGGACCAGTTCGGCCGCAACCTGACCCAGGCCGCCCGCGAGGGCAAGCTCGACCCGGTCATCGGGCGCGAGAAGGAAATCGAGCGGGTCATGCAGGTGCTCTCCCGCCGTACCAAGAACAACCCGGTCCTGATCGGTGAGCCCGGCGTCGGTAAGACCGCCGTGGTGGAGGGGCTTTCCCAGAAGATCATCAAGGGCGAGGTGCCCGAGACTCTGAAGGACAAGCAGCTCTACACGCTCGACCTCGGTGCGCTTGTCGCTGGTTCCCGCTACCGCGGTGACTTCGAGGAGCGCCTCAAGAAGGTGCTCAAGGAGATCCGCACGCGCGGCGACATCATCCTGTTCATCGACGAGATCCACACCCTTGTGGGTGCGGGTGCCGCCGAGGGCGCGATCGACGCGGCGAGCATCCTCAAGCCGATGCTGGCCCGTGGTGAGCTGCAGACCATCGGCGCCACCACGCTCGACGAATACCGCAAGCACCTGGAGAAGGACGCCGCGCTTGAGCGTCGTTTCCAGCCGATCCAGGTGGGTGAGCCGTCGCTGGCCCACACCATCGAGATCCTCAAGGGCCTGCGCGACCGCTACGAGGCGCACCACCGGGTGAGCATCACCGACGCCGCTCTCGTGGCTGCCGCGACTCTGGCCGACAGGTACATCTCCGACCGCTTCCTTCCGGACAAGGCGATCGACCTGATCGACGAGGCCGGCGCGCGGATGCGGATCCGTCGGATGACCGCGCCGCCAGACCTGCGTGACTTCGACGAGCGCATCGCCCAGGTGCGTCGCGACAAGGAGTCCGCGATCGACGCGCAGGACTTCGAGCGCGCCGCCCAGCTGCGTGACAAGGAGAAGCAGCTCCTCGGTCAGAAGGCGCAGCGGGAGAAGGAGTGGAAGGCCGGTGACCTGGACGTCGTCAGCGAGGTCGACGACGAGCAGATCGCCGAGGTTCTCGGCAACTGGACAGGCATCCCGGTCTACAAGCTGACCGAGGAGGAGACCTCGCGCCTGCTGCGCATGGAGGACGAGCTGCACAAGCGCGTCATCGGCCAGGAGGACGCGGTCAAGGCGGTTTCGAAGGCGATCCGGCGTACCCGGGCCGGCCTGAAGGACCCGAAGCGCCCGTCGGGCTCGTTCATCTTCGCCGGCCCGTCCGGTGTGGGTAAGACCGAGCTGTCCAAGGCGCTCGCCGAGTTCCTGTTCGGCAGCGAGGACGCCCTCATCCAGCTGGACATGTCCGAGTTCCACGACCGTTACACGGTCTCCCGGCTCGTGGGTGCCCCTCCCGGCTACGTCGGCTACGACGAGGGCGGGCAGCTGACCGAGAAGGTGCGCCGTCGGCCGTTCTCGGTGGTCCTCTTCGACGAGATCGAGAAGGCCCACCCGGACGTGTTCAACACGCTCCTGCAGATCCTGGAGGACGGTCGGCTCACCGACGGTCAGGGCCGGATCGTGGACTTCAAGAACACGGTCATCATCCTGACCACCAACCTGGGCACCCGCGACGTGGCCAAGGCCGTGTCGCTGGGCTTCCAGCAGTCGGAGGACTCCGAGTCCACCTACGACCGGATGAAGCAGAAGGTCAACGACGAGCTCAAGCAGCACTTCCGGCCTGAATTCCTCAACCGGATCGACGACACAATCGTCTTCCACCAGCTGCGCCAGAACGAGATCCTCTCGATCGTCGACATCATGATCCGGCGGATCGAGACGCAGCTGCACAACAAGGACATGGGTCTGGAGCTGACCGACAACGCCAAGAAGTACCTGTCCAAGAAGGGCTTCGACCCGGTGCTCGGTGCCCGTCCGCTTCGTCGCACGATCCAGCGCGACATCGAGGACAACCTCTCCGAGCGGATCCTGTTCAACGAGCTGACCCCCGGTCAGATCGTCGTGGTGGACTGCGAGGGCGACCCGGAGGACATCGACAAGTCCAAGCTCGTCTTCCGGGGCGCGGAGAAGCCGGTCGAGGTTCCGGACGCCGTGCCGGCCGACCTCGGTGGCACCGCCGCTGGCACCGCCGCCGCCGGCACGGACGAGTAGTAGGCAGCAGTAAGGGGACGGGGTCCCGGTGGCGCGAGCCACCGGGGCCCCGTCCCTTTTCGCTGTCCGCCCGCCCTGCACCGTTCACGCCTTCGGGGCGTCCGCCTCGTGCGGTGATCGACTCCGTGTCGGCGATGTGGTGGTGTCCTGATGCCGATAGGCCGCAATATCGGCGATATGGAGTCGATCAGGGCCTGGGCAGGGACGGGCCGTCGCCGGCCAGGCGGAAGGAGTCGGCGCCGACCGGTTCGACCAGACCGTCCTGCACGAGGCCGGCCAGGGCGCGGGCGCGCTGCACGTCATCGGTCCAGACCTGGTCCAGCCGCTGGTGCGGGACCGGTCCGGTGGTCTCCCGGAGGACCCCGAGCAGCAGTCCGCGTACCTGCCGGTCGGTGCCCGCGTACCGCTGGGGTCGGCGGGTTGGCCCGGCCGGTGCGGTCTGCCCGGAGGCCCGCCACGCGCAGACCGACTCCACCGGGCAGGCGGGGCAGCGCGGCGACCGGGCCGTGCAGATCACCGCGCCCAGCTCCATGAACGCGGCGCTGGCCAGCGCAGCAGCGGCCGGCTCCGCCGGGAGCAACTCCTCGGTGGCGACCAGGTCGGCCGGGCGGGTGACCGGCCCGGCGTCCGGTTCGCCGGCCACGGCCCGGCTGACCACCCGCCGTACGTTTGTGTCGACCACCGGATGCCGCTGCCCGAATGCGAACGCGGCCACCGCCCGAGCCGTGTACGTGCCCACCCCGGGCAGCGCCAGGAGCTGATCCAGTCGGTCCGGCACCTGGCCGCCGTGCCGATCCACCATGGCGACCGCGCACTCCCGCAGCCGGACGGCCCGACGGGGATAGCCGAGGCGTCCCCACATCCGGATGGCCTCGGCGGGTGTGTCCGCAGCCAGCGCGGCCGGCTCCGGCCAGCGGGCCAGCCAGGCGTGCCAGGCCGGGACGACCCGGACCACAGGCGTCTGCTGGAGCATGACCTCGCTGACCAGGATGGCCCACGGTGTGACCCCGGGCTCGCGCCACGGCAGGTCACGGGCGTGCTCTTGGAACCATCGGCTGACCAGTGCGGCGAAATCGGGTTGAGTCATGGCGCCGTCGATGATGTCACGCGATGCGTTCCCGCTGGATGGGCGGCTCGGGTGGGGCGCCGCCGCGACTGTGGGCGGATCGGGCAGAATGCGCGGATGAACGAGCTCGCGATCACCGTCATCGGCCGGGACCGGCCGGGCATCGTGGCCGACGTCGCCGAGGTCCTGGCCCGGTTGGGCGCCAACCTCACCGACAGCACGATGACCCGCCTGCGGGGGCATTTCGCGATGACCCTCATCTGCACGGGGCCGGCCGCCGCCGAGGTCGAGGTGGCGCTGGAGGCCCTGACCGCCGAGGGCCAGCTGCTGGCGACCGTACGCGCTGTCACGCCCGACCGGGAGGTTGCCCCAGCCGGCGAGCCATACGTGATGGCGGTGCACGGATCGGACCGGATGGGCATCGTCGCGGCCATGACCCGGGTGCTTGTGGACGCCGGTGGAAACGTCACCGACCTGAGCACCCGGTTGGCGGGTTCGCTCTATGTGGTGCTGGCTGAGGTCGAGTTGCCGGCCGGTGTCGCCGACACGCTGATCGAGCGGCTGCAACGAACTGCCGCCGAGTTGGGCGTGGGGGTCACGCTCCGTCCGGCGGACCCGGATCTGCTGTGAGCGGCGAGCAGAGGCCGGGCGACGGCCAGGACCTGGAGACGTACACCGGCCTGGGTGACTGGACACCTGAGTCGTTGGCGGTGCCGGGTGAGGTGCGGCCCGTCGTGTCGGCCCCGCACCCGGTGTTGAGCCAGGTCGGGGGTGACGTCGATCCGACGGCTGAAGAGACCGTCCGGCTGGCCGCCGACCTGGTGGCCACCATGCGGGTCTCGCCGGGCTGCGTGGGTTTGGCCGCGCCGCAGATCGGCGTGGGCGCTCGGGTCTTCGCCGTCGATGTGACAGGGCATTCGAAGGCGGTCACTGTGCACGGCACGTTCGTGCTCTGCAACGCCCGGGTCGTCGAGGCGACGAGGTGGAAGCCGGGCCGAGAGGGGTGCATGTCGGTGCCGGACCTGACCGGGGATGTGAAGCGGGCCAGCCGGCTGGTCGTGGAGGGTGATCTGCCGGGCAGCGGCGCGGCGGTCCGGTTGGTGACCGACGGTTTCGAGGCACGGGCGTTGCAGCACGAGATCGACCACTGCGCGGGTCTGCTCTTCCTGGATCGGGTGGCCGGCGCACATGCCGTCTACCAGCGAAAGGTCTATCTCTGATCGGGCCGTGGACGACCGGCGACTCCGTCCCTAGTGGAGGGTTGCTGGGTCATCGGAGTGGGGTTACGGCGCGTCGTGCCGGGCTGGCGGGTGCGGCGCGGCTACGGTGGGGGGCATCATGCGTCTGACGGTCGGCCCCCTGCCACCCGCCGTGTACTGGCGGCGTCGCGCCGTCGTACTCGGAGCGGGGCTTCTCTTCCTGATTGTCCTGCTCTATTCCTGCACCGGATCGGGTCGTTCCGGCGGGCGAACGGAGGCGGGGGCAACGCCGACGCCTACCGCGAGTTCGCCAGCCGCGAGCCCGGGGCCGGCCGGGCCGGTGCTGACTCCGCAAACCGGGGAGCCGCCGGCGTCCGAGTCGGCCGCACCGGAAGCCACGGAGCCGACCCCCGAGATCACCAGCAACAATCCGCCGCCGGGCTCGGCCGGGTCGGCGGACGACAGCACCTGCACCGACGCGGAGATCAGTGTGACCGCGGTGGCGCGGCCGACCTCGGTGCAGCGCGGGGCGGTGGTCGACCTCCAGTTGAAGATCAAGAACACCTCGAACCGGACGTGCAGCCGCAACGTCGGCGCCGATCTCCAGGAGATCTTCATCAAGTCCGGTGCCGAGAAGGTGTGGTCCTCGGACACCTGCGGCAAGGTCCAGGGCTCGGACGTGCAGACCTTCACGCCGAACTTCGAGCGCTCCTACCAGGTGGGTTGGAACGGTCGGGACGCCACCCGATGCGACGGCAATGGGCTGGCCGCGGGGCCGTTCCCGCAGGCGGGGACATACCAGGTGTTCGCCCGGGTCGGCACCAAGCTCAGCCCAGCCGTGAAGATCACCGTTACCGGCTGAGCCGGATCAGACGTACCGCTCCAGGATGGATGCCTCGGCGAGCCGGGACAGCCCTTCCCGGACGCCCCGGGCGCGGGCGTCGCCCACCCCCTCGACGGCCTGCAGATCCTCCACTGTCGCGCCCAGCAGTCGCTGGAGGCTGCCGAAGTGCAGCACCAGGCGGTCGACCACGGCCACCGGCAGGCGGGGCACCTTGGCCAGCAGCCGGAAGCCGCGCGGGCTGACGGCGGCGTCCAACGCGTCGGACGCGGCCGGGTAGCCGATCGCCTTGGCGACCGACACCAGGTCGATGAGCTCGGTGGCGCCGAGCAGGTCGAGCTCGACAAGCGCCTCATCGAGGGTGCGGGACTTGCGGCCGACGGGCAGGTAGTCCCGGATGACAAGCGTGCGGTCGGCGTCCACGCCGGCCATCAGCTCGTCGAGTTGGAGGGCGAGGAGGCGGCCGTCGGTGCCCAGCTCGACCACGTAACCGGCGATCTCGTCGGCGATCCGGCGAACCATCTCCAGTCGCTGCACCACGGCCACCGCGTCTCGTACGGTGACCAGATCCTCTATCTCGAGGGCGGACAGCGTGCCGGAGACCTCGTCCAGTCGGAGCTTGTAGCGCTCCAGGGTGGCGAGCGCCTGGTTGGCCCGCGACAGGATCGCCGCCGAGTCGTCGAGCACGTGCCGCTGACCGTTTACGTAGAGGCTGATGATCCGCATGGACTGGCTGACCGAGATGACCGGGTAGCCGGTCTGCCGGGCCACCCGCTCGGCGGTGCGGTGCCGGGTGCCGGACTCCTCGGTCGGGATGGACGGGTCGGGCATGAGGTGCACTGCCGCCCGGACGATGCGGGTGCCGTCGCTTGACAGCACCACGGCACCATCCATCTTGCACAGCTCGCGGACCCGGGTCGCGGAGAACTCCACGTCAAGCGGGAAGCCGCCGGTGCAGAGGCCCTCGACGACCTTGTCGTAACCGAGCACGATGAGCGCGCCCGTACGCCCGCGCAGGATGCGCTCCAGCCCGTCCCGCAGCGCGGTGCCGGGTGCCATCAAGGCGAGGTTTGCCCGCAGCGGGTCACCGGCGCTGCCGGCAGCGGTGGTCACGCTCACGCTGATCGGGCGGGCTGGCGAGCCCACGGCGCCGGTGCGGGCCTGGGGCGGCGCGCCGGCAGGCTTGGTGGTATCGCGGTCGATCGGCACGGGCACAGTCTACGGACTGCCGTGCGGTGGGTGCTGTCGTGGTTACTGTGATGTGTCACGATGCTGCCCCTTCCGAGCATTTCCGCTGGCGCCGTGTTGTCCGATATGGCCGTCCGCGTCGGCACGGTGGGTCACTCGGCGGACGCGCGAGCCGCATGGTGCAGTGCCGAGCGGACGTCAGTGACCTCGGTCACCTTCATCTGCTCGGGCCCGGCGCCGGTGCTTGTCGGGCCGCAACCCGGGGGGACCAGGGCGACCTTGAAGCCCAGCCGGGCCGCCTCGGCCAGCCGGCGTGGCACCGCACCGACCCGGCGCACCTCACCGGTCAGGCCCACCTCACCGATCGCCACGAGGTGCGGCGCGATGGCCAGGTTGAGCCCGCCGGACGCGACAGCCAACGCGACGGCCAGGTCGGCCGCGGGCTCCACCACCCGGATGCCGCCCACCGTGGCCGCGAAGACCTCCCGGTCGTGAAGCGTCAACCGCTCGGTGCGCCGTTGCAGCACCGCGAGCACCATGGCCAGGCGGGCCGAGTCGAGGCCGGAGACCGTCCGCCGGGGCGAGCCGGCCACGGTCGCGCCGATAAGCGCCTGCACCTCGGTGACAAGTGCCCGCCGCCCCTCCATCGCCACGGTCACGCAGGTGCCGGGGACGGGCTCTGAGTAGCGGGTCAGGAACAGACCGGACGGGTCGGCAAGGCTGCTGATGCCACCCTCGTGCATCTCGAAGCAGCCGACCTCGTCGGCAGCGCCGAACCGGTTCTTGACGCCGCGCACCAGTCGCAGCGAGGAGTGCTTGTCGCCCTCGAAGTGCAGCACCACGTCGACAAGGTGCTCAAGCACCCGGGGCCCGGCCACCTGGCCGTCCTTGGTGACGTGCCCGACCAGCACTGTGGCGATGCCCCGCTCCTTGGCGACCGACACCAGGGCGGCGGTGACCGCGCGGACCTGCGTCACCCCGCCCGGCACCCCTTCGGTGCCGGTGGTGGAGATGGTCTGCACCGAGTCGAGCACCAGCAGGCCGGGCTTTACCGCGTCGAGGTGCCCGAGCACCGCCGCCAGGTCACTCTCGGCCGCCAGGTAGAGCCGGTCGTGCAGTGTGCCCATCCGCTCGGCGCGCAACCGCACCTGACTGACCGACTCTTCCCCGCTGACCACGAGCGAGGGGCTGCCGGCGCCGACGGCCCACTGCTGCGCCACATCGAGCAGGAGTGTCGACTTGCCCACGCCGGGCTCGCCCGCGAGCAGCACCACCGCGCCGGGGACCAGCCCGCCGCCGAGCACCCGGTCGAGCTCGCTGACGCCGGTCGGCCGGGCACGTGCCGGAGCGGCGCTGATGGTGGCGATCGGCCGGGCCGGCTCGGTCGGTATCCGGGAGCTGACCACCCGACCGGAGACGGTCGGGCCGGTCACCGTGCTCTCGACCACCGCACCCCACTCGCCGCACTCCGGGCAGCGCCCCACCCACTTGGGCGGCTGGTGCCCGCACGCGTCGCACTGGTAGGCCGGACGCGGGTCGCGGGCGGCGGACCGGCCACGGGCGGCACCGGCGGAGCTGCCGCGCGAAGGGGTCGATCGGGAGGTGGTCACATCAGGACGCTAGCGCTCCGGTGCGACGAAAACACCCCGGCGTGGTGGTCACCACGCCGGGGTGTTTGTCGATGTGAAGGTCGATCACTCGTGGGTCGTGCCACCCTCGTCGTGGCCGCCCAGGCGCTCGATGATCGGCGACGGAACCGGCGGGGCGGTGAGCGGCACCGCGATCGGCACCGGGCTGGTGACCGTGTTGCCGTTGCCGAAGTCGAACGTCACGACGATGTTCTGCCCGCTGCGCAGGGCCTCGTTCAGGCCGATCAGCCGGAGTTGACTGGTGGCCTCCGAGTTGAGCTGGAGGTAGCTCTGCGGGGCCAGCTCGATCCGGGCCGGCTGGCCCGGCGCGGCGGGGCTGGCCGAGCCCGATGCCCGCGCCGATTCCGGGGCGGACGGGGTTGCCGACGACGACCCGGTGCCGGACGGGGTCGCCGACGGGCTGGGCGAGCCGGATTCGGAGGTCGACGGGCTGGCGGAGGCCGACGGGCTGGCGGAGCCCGACGCCTCGGCGGACGGCGTCGCGCTTGCCGAACCGCTCGAGATCACCAGCTCGCGGGCGCTCTCCGTGGTGACGGTGACCGTCACGGTGCTCTTCGAGTCGTTGTAGATCACGGCGTTGAGCAGCGCGTCCTGGCCGGCCTTGTAGCCCTCGGTGCCGGGGTAGTCGACAAGCAGGCCGCGTACCGCGTACGCGCCGTTGGCGGTGGTGAGGCTGACGCCCTGGACCGACGGCTCCTTCAGCGCGGTCTCGGCGACCTGGCCGGTGCCGCATCCGGACGCCAGCAGGCCGGTGGCCGCCGCGATCCCGACCAGCAGCAGGCCTGCCCGTCGGGAACCCCTGATCGAGCGCGTCACGTCGGTCCTCCTCGTTGCGATCCCCACCCGGCCGCACACCGGGCACGGTGGCCATACCCGCGCAGACCGCGTTCCAGGGTAGTTGGAGCTGATCGAGGCCCGCACACGGACCCGGCAATGCCACCTTCCCGGGTGCCCCTCACACCACCCGGCCGCTGGCCACCAGCAGAACGACGTCGATGAGGGCTATCAGCATCACCGCCCGGAAAGCGGACACCGGTCGCCGGCCGGCGCGGGCCGCCGAGCGTCCGGCGTACCAACTCAGTGGCGGCACCACGGCGGCCGTGCCGACCGCCGCCAGGCCGACCGCCGACGGCGGCCCGGGTGGCCCCAGGACCAGGGTCGCGGTCGCGGCGAGGAGCAGCCCCGCTGCGGCCACCCGGCTGCCGGCCGCGCCGAGCCGGTGCGGCAGGCCGCGCACCCCCGTCCGGGCGTCGTCGGCGAGGTCGGGCAGCACATTGGCGAAGTGCGCGCCGGCTCCCAGGCAGGCCGCCGCGACAAGCAGCCAGGCCGGCGGGGTCGGTTCGCCCGGCAGCCCCAGCACCACGAAGGCGGGCAGCGCGCCGAAGGAGACGGCGTACGGCAGCACCGAGAAGGCTGTGGCCTTGAGCGGCCAGTCGTAGAGGAGCGCGGAGACCAGGGCGACCGTGAGCCAGAACGCCGCAGTGGGGTTCGTGGTCAGCGCCAGCAGCGGGCAGGCCACCGCGGCCGCCGCCGCGGCCCAGGCCGTGGCGCGTCGGCCCACCGCGCCAGCGGCGACCGGCTTGTCGGTACGTCCCACTGTGGCGTCCCGCTCGGCGTCCAGCGCGTCATTGGTCCAGCCGACGGCGAGTTGGCTGGCGAGCACGGCGAGCACCACCGAGACGATTCCCGCCGGTCGGTGCCCCACTCCCCAGGCGAGCAGACCGGCCACCGTTGTCACCGCTGCGGCCGGTTCCGGATGGCTCGCCTTGACCAGCCCTAACACCCTCGACGACATAAGGGAAGTCTGGTCGTTACCGAGCAGTCGTGCCACGCTCGGTTGCATGCGAGACGTGGCTGCGGCCGAGGCGTCCACCGGTCACCGGGTGCTGCCGCGCAACGATCCACGCCAGTACGACGACCTGGCCGACGAGTGGTGGCGGCCGGACGGCGCGTTCGCGATGCTGCACTGGTTGGCCGAGGCCCGCGCGGCGCTCGTGCCACCGGCCGACCGGCCCGACGCGATCCTCGTCGACCTGGGCTGCGGCGCCGGGCTGCTCGCGCCGCACCTGGCCGGCAAGGGCTACCGCCATGTCGGTGTCGACCTGACCCGCTCGGCGCTGCTGCAGGCCGCCGAGCGTGGGGTGCGGGTCGTGCAGGGCGATGCCACCGCGGTGCCACTGCCCGACGGTTGCGCCGACGTGGTCTCCGCCGGTGAGCTGCTGGAGCATGTGCCGGATTGGCGGCGCGCGGTGGCCGAGGCGTGCCGGCTGCTACGGCCGGGTGGTCTGCTGGTGCTGGACACCCTTAACGACACGGCGCTGGCCCGGCTGGTCGCGGTGCGGATCGCCGAGCGGCTGCCCGCGGTGCCGCGCGGCATCCACGATCCACTGTTGTTCGTGGACGCCCGCGCGCTTGTCGCCGAGTGCGCCAGACACGGCGTCGAGTTGCGGTTGCGGGGCATCCGGCCGCAGGTCGGCGGCCTGGTCGCCTGGCTGGTGCGCCGGGCCCGGGGGCCCCGGGCGTCAGGTGTGGCGCGCGCCGGTCGGGCCCCGCGCATCGTGTCGACCCGGTCTACCGCCGTGTTGTACCAGGGCCGGGGGGTCCGTAACGGATAGTCGGGTCGTGGTGGGGGTATGGGACGCCGAGGAGGGGGCGATATGACGGTGCACGCGCTTGAGGCGGCCCGCCGGTTGGCGCCGCGGTTCGCCGCGCGGGCGGCGGAGCACGACCGGGACGGCTCCTTTCCGGTCGAGGACTTCCGTGACCTGCGGGAGGCTGGCCTGTTCGGGTTGATGGTGCCCCGCGCGCTGGGCGGGCTGGGTGCCACCTTCGCCGAGTACGCGGCAGTGGCCACTGAGCTTGCCCGGGGCAACGGCGCGACAGCGCTGGTGTTCAACATGCACGCCTCGGTGACCGGCGCGTTGGGCGCGGTCACCGAGGAGTTGGCCGAGGCGCTCGGTGTGCCGGCCGAGGCGCTGGCCGCCCGGGACCGGCTGCTCACCGCCGCGGCGCAGGGCTCCTGGTACGCGGTGGCGATGAGCGAGCGGGGTGCCGGTGCCCGGTTGTCCCAGCTGAGCACGGTCTACGAGGCGACCGACGAGGGCTGGCACCTCAAGGGCAGCAAGACCTTCTGTTCCGGCGCCGGGCACGCCGACGGTTACCTGGTGGCGGCGCGCAGCTCGGCCGACCAGTCGGTGGTCTCGCAGTTCCTGGTGCCGGCCGGCGATGGTCTGACCGTCGAGCCGACCTGGGACGCGCTGGGGATGCGTGCCACCTCCTCGCACGACCTTCACCTGGACGTCACGGTGCCGTCCGACCGGTTGTTGGGCGGGGTGGAGGGGCTGGCCCTTGTGGTCGCCCAGTTGATGCCGCACTGGCTGGTGGCCAGCTACGCCGCCGTGTACGCGGGGGTGGCCCGGGCGGCGATCGACGCGGCGGCCGAGCACCTCAACGCCCGGAACCTGTCCGGCCTGCCGGCGGTGCGGGCGCGGCTGGGCCGGGCGGACGCGGCGACGGCGGCGGCTGAGCTGGTGGTGGCCGAGGCGGCCCGACGGGTGGACGACGCCCCGGGTGACGAGGAGACCAATCGCTGGGTATGGCGGGCGAAGTTGCTCGCCGGCACGACGGCCGCCGAGGTGGCGGCGTCGGTGCTGGAGGCGGCGGGCACGTCGGCGACCCGACGTGGCCATCCGTTGGAGCGGCTCTATCGGGACGCCCGCTGCGGCTCGCTGCACCCGGCCACGTCGGACGTCTGCGCCGACTGGCTGGGCATCGCCGCGTTGGGCGGCGATCCGGACCGTGACGGATCGGCACCGCGTTGGTGAGCCGGCCGCGCGGTTGTCGCGAGGGGATTTGGCCGGCCGAGGTGGCCGGTGGGACGGCAAGGGGGAGGACAGCGTCTGACGAGAGGTGGGGATCGTGCCCGTACCAGTGATCGCAGGGCTCGGGACGGCGCAACCGCCGTCCGCTTCGCAGGACGAGTTGTGGGAGGGCTTCTTCTCCCGGCACTTCTCCGGCACCACCCGGTCGTTGGCCGAGCGGATCTTCGCGAACTCGGGGGTGACCCGGCGTCAGGCAGCGGTAAACCCTCTGTTGGAGGACGTCTCGGAGTGGCCGACCGAGCGGCGGATGCGTCGCTACCAGGTGGAGGCACTGCCGCTGGGCAAGGAGGCGGTCGGGCGCGCGTTGACGGCCGCCGGGTTGGACGCCGGCGACGTGGGCATGTTCATCGTCTGCTCCTGCACCGGGTACGCCACCCCGGGGCTGGACATCCTGCTCGCCAGGGACCTCGGGATGGCGCCGAGCACCCAGCGGATGTTCGTCGGCCACATGGGCTGCTACGCGGCGCTGCCGGGCCTCGGCGCGGCGAGTGACTTCGTCACCGCTCGGGGTCGCCCGGCGCTGCTGCTCTGCGCCGAGTTGACAAGCCTGCACATCCAGCCGTCCAGCGCCCGGGTGGACACCCAGCAGATCGTCTCGCACGCGCTCTTCTCGGACGCCGCGGTCGCCGCGGTGGTGGTGCCGGGCGGCCCGGGGTACGCGTTGCGCGAGGTCACCGCGGTCACCGACACCTCGACGGCCGACCACATGACCTGGGACGTCACCGACGTCGGTTTCCGGATGGGGCTGTCGCCGAAGGTGCCGCAGGTGCTCTCCCGGCATGTCCGCGCTCTGGTGGACGACCTGCTGGCCCGGCACGACGGCACCGGTTCGGAGGTTGACGGTTGGGCCGTGCACCCGGGCGGCCCTCGGATCCTCAACGTGGTCGAGCGGGAGCTTGCCCTGCCGCCGACGGCGCTGGCCGCGTCCCGGGCGACGCTCGACGAGCACGGCAACTGTTCCTCGCCGACGGTGCTGCTGATCCTGGACCGGCTGGCTCGCGCGACAACCGCCCCGCGACGGGTCGTCATGCTGGCGTTCGGCCCGGGCCTCACCCTGTACGCCGCCCTGCTGGATCGACAGGACTGATCGCCGCAGGCCGGGCCGGTACGCTCGCCGCATGGATGCGGCGGAGGGTTACCGGCTGCGGTCTGCGGTGCTCGCCGGGGTGGCGGTGGCCGCCCTGGCGGTCGGCGGCTGGTGGTGGCAGGCCGCCGCTCCGACTGTCGGTTCGGCGCGTCCGTCGACGGCCGAGCCGAGCGGCGAGCCGACCCTCAGCACCGCTATGGAACGTGTCCTGGCCGCAGGGGTGCCCGATGGGCGGCCGGTGACGGTGCGGGTCGACCCCGAGACGGGCGAGGTCAACGAGGTGCGGTCCAGATCGAGGGTGGTGATCGACCCGGCGACCGGTGCGGTCGTCGACGTCGAGGGCCCGCCCGGCGACGGCTTCACCACCGGTGACCTGCCGCTCTTCAAGGAGACGGTCTGGCGTGTACGGCGGGAGCTCAGCCCGGGGGTGGCCGTGACCCGGCGGTCCGCCGACGATGGCGGCCGCCATCTGCTCCAGTTCCGGTGCACCCGGCCCGGCTCCCTGGCGGTGGCGGTCACCGGGGCCCGGGTGGCGGGCCCGTCACACGTCGACTGCGACGGCACCATCGCCACGGCCGAGGTGGTCTCCGCTGGCGGGTCGATCCGGGTGTCGCTGCTGTCGACAGGCGCGCAGCCCATCGACGTCCAGGCGCAACTCGTCACGCTGCCCTGACGCCGGTCAGGCGACGAGGGCTGTCAGTTCTTTCTGGTAGGCCTCGACCGGCCCGAGATCGGGCAGCACGCCTGTCACCACGCCCGTGCGGTCGACGAGGAGCGCGGTCAGGGCGCCGGGTCGGGCTGGTTGGCCCAGGAAGGAGCGCAGCCCGCCAGCGGGGTCGGCAAGCGCCCGGACGTTTCCACCGGCCGGTGGCGTGGCCGCGACCGTCCGCCCTCCGGCCACGGTGATCACGGCGACCCCCGCCGGGGCTGCGGCCGCGGCCTGGGCGACCCGCTCGGGGCAGGGGCAGCCGTCCACGAGGATGATCATGGCGGGGAGCAGACCGCGCAGCGGCACTGGCGCCTGGGCGGCGTCGACGAGATCCAGCGCGGGCAGCGCCCGCCCGGTGACCATCGGCGGCGGCGCGAACGGGGTCGGGGCGGGCCGGTCGGTGCTCCGGTTGGCGCGCGGCCAGGTCACGGCGAGCAGGCCGGCCAGGGTGGTGAGCACCGCTACCAGCAGCACCAGCAGCGGCAGGGCGAGGGCGCGGTGGTCGGCGTGCTGGCCGGCGGCCCGGCGCAGCTCGCGGCGAACCCGGGCGGCCTCGGCGGCGAGCGCCGACGCGTCGTCGGGGACCACTACACGGCCCCACTCGGGTGGCAGGTCGGGCAGGCCGTCGGACGGTCCGTTGCCCTCTGCGTCCGGCTTGCCCATCGGACCCCCTGGAAGCGTCTCGAGAGCGGAGTGTTGCTCGGACTCCAGCGTCCCGTACCGGGGGCACCTCCCGCTACATCTGGGCGCAGTCCCGCCGGGCGGGATACCATGGGATGAGCGCATAGCCCTTGATCTCGACGTTCTGATCACCCGTACCGGGAAGTCATCCGCAGGTTACGGAGCGTGTTCGAATCATCAGTTTGACTGCCTGTCAAGCCGAAGAAAGACCTCTCACAGGGCCCCTGAGCTGCGCCAACGGTCAGGACATCGGTGAGACATCGTTGCCTGATCGTGTTACCCTAGACACAGCGAAAGGGGTTTCGAACCTATGGTTTTCAGTGTCGGCGAGACCGTTGTCTACCCCCACCACGGGGCCGCACTCATCGAGGCAATCGAGACTCGGGTCATCAAGGGCGAGCCTAAGCAATATCTCGTCCTGAGGGTCGCGCAGGGTGACCTGACGGTCCGGGTGCCGGCCGAGAATGCCGAGATCGTGGGTGTCCGCGAGGTGGTTGGCGAAGAAGGCCTCGGCAAGGTCTTCGACGTTCTCCGGGCTCCGCACACCGAGGAGCCGACCAACTGGTCGCGGCGTTACAAGGCCAACCTGGAAAAGCTGGCCTCCGGCAATCCGCTGAAGGTCGCCGAGGTCGTTCGCGACCTGTGGCGCCGGGAGCGGGAGCGGGGCCTTTCCGCGGGCGAGAAGCGGATGCTCGCCAAGGCCCGTGACATTCTCGTCGGCGAGGTCGCGCTGGCAGAGAAGAGCACCAAGGACGAGGCAGAGACGCTGCTCGACAAGGTCCTCACCGAGGCCTAGTCCACAGCATCGTCGTACCCACTTCCTAGCGAAGAAACCACCGAGGACCGCGACGTGACCGCGCAGCTCAATCCGCGCGGTGACGTCGCGGTCCTCGTGCCTGCGGCGGGCGCCGGCGTACGGCTCGGCCCCGGCCGACCCAAGGCGCTGCGCCTGCTCGCCGGTGAGCCGCTGCTTGTGCACGCCGTGCGTCGGCTGGCCGCTGCGGCGTCGGTGCACACGATCGTGGTGGCCGCGCCGTCGGCCGAGGTGGCGGCCGTCCGTGAGCTGCTGGCCCCGGTGGCGCCGGTGATCGTGGTCCCGGGTGGCGCCGAGCGGCAGGCGTCGGTGGCAGCCGCGCTGGCCGCCGTGCCCGAGGGTCCGACGATCGTCCTGGTGCACGACGCCGCCCGCGCGCTGACCCCACCGGAGCTTGTCGAGTCCGTCGCGGCGGCGGTCCGTGGCGGTCGGGATGCGGTGATCCCCGTCCTGCCGGTCGTCGACACGATCAAGGAGGTCGGTGCCGGCGAGGTGGTGCTCGGCACCGTCGACCGGGCCGCCCTCCGTGCGGTGCAGACCCCGCAGGGCTTCCGCCGGGCAGTGCTGATCGCCGCGCACGCCGCCGCCGGCGACGCGCTCACCGACGACGCGGGGCTGGTCGAGAAGCAGGGCGTGACAGTGAGCTGCGTGCCCGGCTCGGAGTACGCCCTGAAGATCACCCGCCCGTTCGATCTGGCTCTCGCGGAGCATCTGCTCGGCACCGCCGGTTGACGCGTACTCTCGATTAATGATCATTCCTCGGGTGGCCATCGGCACCGACGTCCACGCGTTCGAGCCCGGACGCCCCTGCTGGGTGGCCGGCCTGCTCTGGCCCGACCAGGACGGCCTCGCCGGGCACTCGGACGCGGACGTCGCCGCGCACGCCGCCTGCAACGCCCTGCTCTCCGCCGCCGGTCTCGGCGATCTCGGCTCCACCTTCGGTGTGGGCGAGCCCGAGTGGGCCGGCGCGTCCGGTCAGGCACTGCTTACCGAGACGGCCCGCCGCGTGCGCGCCGCCGGCCTGGAGATCGGCAACGTGTCCGTGCAGGTCATTGGCAATCGGCCCAAGATCGGCCGGCGTCGTGTGGAGGCCGAGCAGGTGCTCTCCGCCGCCATCGGCGCCCCGGTCACCCTCTCGGCCGCGACCACCGACGGGCTCGGCTTCACCGGCCGCGAGGAAGGGCTGACCGGCATCGCGGTGGCCCTGGTGTACGACGCGCCAGCCGCCTAGGCTCGCCGCGATGTCAAGCGAACCCGCCCCCGATCGTTCCGCCGCCGACGGCTACCTCGACCGGGCTCAGCTCCTTGCCGAGCTCGGCCGCCACGACGAGGCCGTCACGGAGTTGGCCTACGGGCTCGCGTTGAAGCCCGCGGACCCAGAGGCGCTCACCATGCTCGCCCGGGTGCACCTGGCGGCGGGCCGGCCCGCCGATGCGCTCACCGCCGCCGACGCGGCCGTGGCCGCCGCTCCGGAGGCGCTGCCGCCGTTGGTGGTGCGGGCCATGGCGCTTGCCGACCTGGAGCGCTACGCGGAGTCCGCCGCGACCGCCGACCGGCTGCTGGCGCTCGGTCCGGCCGACGCGTACGCCCAGCGCAGCGCAGCGGCGATCCTGGCCGACTCGCGCAACGGCCAGCCCGCGCTGAACGCGGCCTGGCGGGGGGTCGAGCTGGCGCCCCAGGAGCCGCAGGCGCATCTGGTGCTCAGCCTGGTCGCCGCCCGGCTGGAGTTGTTCGACCTGGCCGAGCGGGCCTACGCGGAGGCGCTGCGGCTCGACCCGCGTCTCGCCGACGTCGGCCAGGACGTGGGTGTCATCCGCCTGGAGCAGCGCCGCTGGTCGCAGGCGCTTGAGCACGTCGCCGAGGCGGTCACGATCAGCCCGAAGCGGATGGACTCGGGGCGGACGATCGCCTACGGGCTGCACCGCCTGGTGCTCTACGGCGCCGGCTGGTCGCTCGTGGCCGCGGTGGTGGTGGCGTTCGCGGCTGCCGCAAACGACGGGTTCTCCCGCATCCTCGCGGTCCTCGCCGCGCTCACCGGCGGGATCGTGGTCTGGCAGCTCGCGGCCCGGCTGCCGGGGCTGACCCGGACCATCCTGCCCAGGCTGTTGCACTCGGACCGAGGGCTGGCCCTGGCGATCTACGCGGTGGCCGCCGCGCCGGTGCTGCTGCTGGCGTACGCGGTGGTCGGCTCGCCGTGGCCGCTGGTGCTGGCCATCGCCGCCACCGCCGTCGCCGAGTTCGCCATCTTCACCCGCACGGCGGCGCGCTCCTGAGTCAGGCGCGACGCGCCCACGTCCAGGCGTACCCCTCGTCCTCGCAGGTGCGGGCCGCGTCGCAGAGGTCCAGCGGGCGGAACGTGTCGACCATGACGGCCAACTCGTCGAAGTAGTCCGCGCCGATGGATCGCTCGGCGGCACCCGGCTGGGGGCCGTGGGTGAAGCCGGACGGGTGCAGCGAGATCGAGCCCTGCTCGATGCCGGAGCCGCGCCGGGCCTCGTAGTTGCCGCCGGTGTAGAAGAGCATCTCGTCGGAGTCGACGTTGTGGTGGTTGTACGGCACCGGGATCGACTGCGGGTGATAGTCGACCTTGCGGGGCACGAACGAGCAGATGACGAAGTTGGGCCCCTGGAAGGTCTGGTGCACCGGCGGGGGTTGGTGGATGCGGCCGGTGATCGGCTCGAAGTCGTGGATGGAGAACGCCCACGGGTAGAGGTGACCGTCCCAGCCGACCACGTCGAACGGGTGGTTGGCGTAGACGTGGCGGGTCCAACCGCGTCGGTGGCGTACGAGCACCTCGACCTCCTCGCCGTCGACGAGCAGCGGCGCGTCGGGGCCGCGGACGTCGCGCTCGCAGTACGGCGAGTGCTCCAGGAACTGCCCGCGTACGGAGAGGTAGCGCTTGGGCGGGCCGATGTGCCCGGACGCCTCGACGGCGAGCAGTCGGGCGGGCTGGTCACCTGTGGGCACCAGCCGGTGGATCGTGGAGGTGGGGATGATGATGTAGTCGCCGGCGACCGCCTCCAGCACGCCGAACGGCGACTCGACCCGCAGCGTGCCCGCCTCGACGTAGAGGCAGTGGTCGCCGGTGGCGTCGCGGAACAGCGGTGAGGGCCGGTCGGCGAGGACGTACCCGATGCGGACGTCGTCGTTGGCGAGCAAATACTGCCGGCCGAGGATCGGGTCGGCGCCACCGGCGTCGAGCTTGTGGGTGCGCAGGTGGCGGGGCTTGAGCGGCAGGTTCGGCGCCCGGGTGAACGCGGGCGGGGTGAACTCGTCGGCGGCCAGGATCGCGGTGGGGGCGTGCCGGTGGTAGAGCAGGGACGAGTCGGACGAGAAGCCCTCCTGACCCATCAGCTCCTCGGCGTAGAGGCTGCCGTCGGGCTGGCGGAACTGGGTGTGGCGCTTGCGCGGCACCTCGCCGACGCTGCGGTAGTACGGCATCTCGCCTCCCGAAATATCCCGTTCACCGGCCAGAGGCGTCCGATAATCGGACGCTGTTGTCCGTTCCTTGTAGCGTCCCGTACATTCTTGTTCCGTGTCAACGCAGGTGCCCGCACTCCTCCACGGCCTGGTGGACGACGCTGCCGTCTTCCCTCCGGGCAGTGCCGCGCTGCACGACGCCCTGGCCGCCCACCGCCAGCACCGCGCCGCCTGGTACGCCGACCTGGTCGGCCCGCTGCTGATTCCCGCCTCGACCGTGGCGGCCGGTGAGCTGAGCGGTCTCGTCGACCCAGGCGAGGGCCTGGTGGTCGGCGTGATCGGTGACACCGGGATCGAGACCCTGCCATTCGCGCTGTCGTTTCTCGCCCCGGACGGCGTCACCGCGCGTCAGGTCGAGGTGGCGATCGCCAAGCGCGGCGAGGACCCGCTGCCCGGCATCGCCGCGCTGCTGCGGCTGATCGACGCGCTACCGGGCGTGGAGGCCGTCTACGCCGAGCTGCCGCTGACTTTCGGGCTGATGGGCGGGCTGGACGCGCTCGCCGCCGCCCGCGCCGACGGGGTGCCGATCGCTGCCAAGTTCCGCACCGGCGGACTGGCCGCCGAACTCTTCCCCACGCCCGCCGAACTGGCCGCGGTGATCTGCGCCTGCCGGGACCGTGGCCTGCCGTTCAAGCTCACCGCGGGGCTGCACCAGGCCGTTCGGCACCTCGACCCGGAGACCGGCTTCACCCACCACGGCTACACAAACGTGCTGGCCGCGACGCTTGCCGCCGCCGGCGGAGAGAGCGTCGGCGCGATCGCCGAACTGCTGACCGCCCTCGACCCGCGCCCGCTGCTGGAACGCGTCGACGTGCGGCGGGACGCGCCGCGTCCACTCTGGGTCGGCTTCGGCTCGTGCAGCATCCTGGAACCACTTACCGATCTGATCCAGCTGGGGCTGGTGAACGGGGGCTACGACGCATGACCTGGGTGACCGGTGTTGACGGTTCGCCGTACGGCGTGACGAACCTGCCGTACGGGGTGTTCCGGTCCGACGAGGGCCAGCCGCGGATCGGCGTACGGATCGGGTCCTGGGTGCTCGACCTGGCCGGCGCGGAGGCCGCCGAGCTGGTGCTGGCCGCCGGCACGCTCAGCAGGCCCACCCTCAACGACTTCATGGCGCTCGGTCGTCCCCAGTGGACAGCGGTGCGGCAGCGGATCACCGAACTGCTGACCGACCCGGCGCACCGACAGGCGGTGGAGCCGCTGCTGATGCCCCTTGACGACGTGGAGATGCTGCTCCCGATCGAGGTGGCCGACTACGTCGACTTCTACTCCTCCGAGCACCACGCCTCGAACGTCGGCCAGATCTTCCGTCCCGGCCAACCGCCGCTGCTGCCCAACTGGAAGCATCTGCCGATCGGCTACCACGGGCGGGCCGGCACTGTCGTCGTCTCCGGCACGCCGGTGATCCGGCCGGCCGGTCAGCGCGCCTCCGCCGAGGGGCCGGTCACCGGCCCGTCGGTACGCCTCGACATCGAGGCCGAGGTCGGTTTCGTGGTCGGTGTGCCCAGCCCACTGGGCTCGCGGGTCTCCGTCGACGACTTCGCCGACCACGTGTTCGGCGTGGTGCTCGTCAACGACTGGTCGGCCCGGGACATCCAGGCGTGGGAGTACCAGCCGCTCGGTCCGTTCCTCGGCAAGTCGTTCGCCACCTCGGTCTCGGCCTGGGTGACGCCCCTGGACGCGCTCGGTGCCGCCTTCGTGCCGGCCCCGGACCAGGACCCGCCTGTCGCCGGCTACCTGCGTGACGTGCCGCACCTGGGTCTTGACCTCCGGCTGGCCGTCGAGTGGAACGGCGAACGGGTAAGCGAGCCGCCGTTCGCCAGCATGTACTGGACGCCGGCCCAGCAGTTGGCGCACCTCACCGTCAACGGCGCGTCAGTGCGCACCGGCGACCTGTACGCCTCGGGCACCGTCTCCGGCCCCGACCGTTCGCAGGTCGGCTCGTTCCTGGAGCTGACCTGGGGTGGGGCGGAGCCGGCGAAGGTCGGCACCGAGAGCCGTACCTTCCTCGTCGACGGCGACACGGTGACCATCACTGCTACGGCACCCGGCCCGGACGGCACCACAATCGCCCTCGGCGAGGTCACCGGAACGATCCTCCCGGCTCGCTGAGCCGCCGCCTTCGAATCGTGGGCGTCGACACCTACCCTGCCCCGGCTCCTTTGCTCTGCTTCACTCCACGCACCACCTGGGGCCCCTTGTTGTTGCGCCAGTTGAAGCAGAGCAAAGGGGTTGAGTAGTCATCCCTCCACCCGCCTCGGTTGTGGTGCGACCCCGCGCCTGTCGGGGTGTCTCATCGGTGGGACTCGTGATCGCACCGGATGTGCGATCACCAGGCCTGTTTGCCCCGTTGGTTGACGCGGATCATGTCGCCCCGCCGACCGGCACACATCAGTCATCGTCTGTCTGCTGGCGGTAGGGCAATCCCATCGCACACGGAGGTAATCACGATGCACGATCTTGCGGGAGCGATCTGGCGGACCAGCAGCCGCTCGAATGACCAAGGGCTCTGCGTGGAGGTGGCGGACAACCTTGTCGACGTCGTCGGCGTTGTCGGGGTCCGTGACTCCAAGGACCAGACCGGCCCCACACTGGCCGTCAGCCCGCCGGGGTGGACGGCGTTCATCGGTGCCATCCGGGGCGGTCGCTTCGAACGCTGACCGGCGCGCCGGCACCTGTCGACGACCCGGTGCCAAGCGACTGCCGAAACGGACAGCGGGGCCCTCGGGTGGTGGAAATTCCGTCCCGGGGGCCTCGTCCGGCCCTCACCGCGCGTACCGTCGACGACACGGGAGGGTGGCATGTCGACGGTGACGGTTTCCGGGCTCATCGAGGCGCACGCTGTCGACGTCTGGCGTCTGCTGACCGACCTGCCCGGCCGGGCGGCGCGGCCGACGGCTGTCGGCCCGATCGAGATGCTGACCCCGGGGCCGTTCGGGCCGGGCACCGCCTGGCGTGAGGAGCGTGTCCAGCCGGGCGGTGGCACGCTCACCGAGGAGTTCTTGGTGGCGGAGGCCCTCGCCCCGCAGCGACTGGTGCTGTGTTCCTCAGGCGCCGGTGCGGATTACCGGATCACCTGGAGCCTGCGACAGGTCCGCCGTCGCCGCCGGGCTCGCACGGCGATCACCATCACCCAGGAGGCGGTGCCGACCGACCCGTACGGTCGGGTGGTGGCGTTGCTGCTCGGCGGGCTCGCCGCCCGGGCGGTCGAGGTGGCGCTCCGGCGTGACCTCGCCGACCTGGCCGTGGCGGCGGGTGCGGCCGGCTCGGTCGAAGCGGCCTGACCGGCACCCAGCCCGCGATCGGTGCGACGGTGGCCATCGCGACCTGGCCGGGGCCTGACCAGTTTCCCTGGGTAGGGTGCCGGGCGGAGGTGCGGCATGGGGTTTCCGAGGGGCCGGCGACGGCTCGTGCCGGCGGTGGTGGCGATGCTCGCCACGGCGGCCACCGCGACAATCGTGTATCGGGTGCTCGCGCCGGCCGAGGTGAGCACGGTGGCGACTGCGGAATACCCGGCTGCGGCCCAACCGCCAGTCGGCGTGGTCGGTCGGCTTCCGGTCGCCCCGCTGATCGTGGACGACAGGCTGCGGGTGTACGCCGCGCACCGCCAGGTCTATGCCGATCGCCCGGTCGACGGGCGGCACCGCACCACCCCCTACTGGTCGTACCGGCGCTGGCCGGCGGAGTTGACGGCAGTGGTGGCCAGCGGCAGCACTGTGGTCAGCCGCTGGTCCGATGGCCAAATGGTCGCGCTCGACGCGCCGACCGGCCGGGTGCGGTGGCGGGCCGAGGGTCCGGTGCCCGCCGAGAGCGCGGCGGTGGTCCGGCGAACGAGGGCTGCCACCGTCTGGGACTCTCGCGGGCTCTACCTCACCCACCTCGCGGACGGCAGGACGGTGCTGGTGGTCACCGGCGACACCGAGGCACGCGGGGTGGAGGTCGCCGGCGGCCGGGAGTTGTGGCGGGTCGACCTGCCCGGCGACTGCCGCAGTGACGTCGGCACCACGAACTCCGGGCAGTTGATCGGCTTGGACAGGTGCGCGGGCCCGGCCACCGTCGAGTTCCGGGACGCGGCGACGGGTGCGGTGGGTACGCGTTGGCGACCGCCGGGTGGCGCGGACGGATTGGTGGCGGCTCCGCTCGGTTGCCGTACCGGCCATTCGGAGTGCTCGGGGCTGCGGACCGCGGGGCCTGGGGACGCGGGTGGTCGGGGCTGGCTGCTGGGCGACGGCGAGCCGATTCCCGCTCCCGCGCTGGACCCGACCGGCACCGCGCTGGCCGGCGAGCAGGCCGTCGCCGTGGTCGACGGGGCGGCGGTGGGTCGCTCGGCGCGTGACGGCACCGAGTTGTGGCGGTCGCCGGGCCTCGGAACGGCACGGGTGCTCGCGGTGCAGCCCGGCCGGGTGCACCTGCTGACCGATGTGAACGACCTGGTGACGCTGGATCCGGTGACCGGTGCGCAGTTGTCCCGCTTTTCGCTGAATGTCGGGTCCGACGGTACGGGCTGGATGCCCGGGGCGGTGTTCGCCGAGGACGGTTATGTCGCGGTGGAGCGGCTCCGAAAGCCTGTCGACCCGGAGGGTGACGACCAGCGCTACTACCTGACCGCCGAGGCGGTCATCCTGGCCGCCACCTGATCGTTAGATCCCGCACCTGGGCACACTCTTTGTCCAGAAAGGGTACGTTTCTCACGGTTCAGGTTTCCGTGGGAAGGGGTCGGCGCATGGGTCGGACGGCAGCCAACTATTTCGTGGGCAGCGCGCTCGCCGTCACCGCGAGCCTCACGCTTGTGGCTTCGCCGGTGCAGACAGCGGACTCGGCGTCGGCGCGTGGGCTCAGCGCCGCAGGAGCCGAGCGGTCGACAGACGACGGCGTCTCCTTCGAGATCGTGCCGGCCTCGCCGACCCCGACCCCGGCCCCGCCCACTCCCACGCCGACACCACCCACTCCCACGCCCAGCCACGGTGGTCAGTTACCGGTCACCGGTTCCGGAGGGTCGGCGCCGCTGCTCGCCGGGCTGGGCGGGGCACTGCTCCTTGTGGGTTGGCTCGCCGCCCGCCAAAGGCGGTCGATCTGATCGCCCGCCGGAGGCGGCAGGTCTGACGGTCTGCGTCCGCGCAGCCGAGGGCTGCCGTTGGCGACGGCGTTGGGGCACCACCAGGCGGCCTCAGCGCCCGGCCGGGACCCGCTCCCGCGGCCTGCGGGCGGGAGGCCTACCGGAACGGTGCGAGCGTCGGGCCAGCACACCGAGGCCGGTGATCAGCAGCAGACCCGCGACGACTGCGCCCACGGCCCAGCCGGAGATCATCCGGGAGACGATGGTGCCCCGCATCCCGACCTGACCCGCGTCGGGGAACTGGATCTGCGCGGTGATGGTGCGCTTCACCAGCCCGCTCTCCAGGTTCACCTCCACCTTCCAGGGGCCGTTGGGCAACTCGGCGGGGAGTCGAGCGACGACCTGCCCGGAGCCACCGGGCGGAAGCGTGACGCCCTGGCCGATCGGGAAGGGGCCGGCCCGGCTGCCTGCCGGCCCATCGCTCAGGGTGACCGTGCCGGTCAGGTCGAGGGCGCGACCGCCGGTGTTGGCGACCTGGATGGTCACCGACGGTTCACCCTCGGGGCTGCGGGCCGGGCGTAGCTCTCCGATCGAGAAGTCGGAGGCCGGTTCGCCGCCGGGGCCGATGTCGAGGTACATCCGGACGCCGACCCGATGGACCTGGGTGATCTCCCCGCTGGTCCGGGGTGCGGACGTCGTGGACGCCCAGAGCACCCCGTACCGCTCGCCACGCGAGGCGGGCGGCGGCACGGTGATGGTCGCCTGGACCCGGGTCTCGCCCCACGGCTGCACCTCCACGGTGTCGCGGTCGAGGGTGGTCCAGGAGGTCAGCTCGTTGGCCGCGCGTCCCTCGCCGAAGCGGAACGTCGATCCCTCCACGGTGGCCGCCGCCGGGTACACGTCGATGCGACGGGTCTCGCCGGTGCGATTGGCGATAAGCAGTTGCCGCTTGATTGTGGTGCCCGGCGGGAGATGGTCGACGATGTAGCGCAGCGCCCGGGGGTCGGCACGGCGGTCGGTCGGTGCTTCCAGCAACCGGATCCCGATGCTGCCCTCGTCCGACCCCGACCCCGACCCCGTTCCCGGCTCGGCCGCGCCGGCCCGGGTCGACAGACCCGGACCGGCGAGGCAGAACAGGGCGAGCGCGACCGCGACGGTCGACCGCCCCCGGGGGCTACGCCACCGAATGTGTCACCGTGCCGGTGTAGGTGCCCGCGACGCTGTCCAGCGGGACGTTGACCACCAGGGTGGGGTTCCAGGTTGCGGTGTTGCCGCCGGTGCCACCAGCGTGGGTGAACGCGGTCAGCGGGGTGGTGCTGGACAGCGGCGCGGCGTCGCCAGCGGCGGCCTGCCCCGGCGTGAAGGTGCCGGTGCCCGTGGTCGCAGACGCCACGCCGGACCAGTAGTTGATCTCCTCGGGGAGGACGGTCTCGGTCGGGGAGCCCGTGCCGGCCTGGAAGACCGAAGCCGTCACCGTGGCGGTCCAGGAGGCATCGTCGGAGGCCCGGGAGTCGTCGACCGTCACGCTGCCGAGTTGGCCGGTGATGGTGCCACCGACGGCACCGGTGCCCAGGTCGGCGGCGGCTGGCGCAACGACGTCGAGCGTGCCGGCGAGCACCTCGAAGGTGGTGTCCGTGGTGTCCGTGGGCGCGGCGG
Source organism: Micromonospora sp. NPDC000316 (assembly GCF_042898885.1). Lineage (NCBI taxonomy): Bacteria > Bacillati > Actinomycetota > Actinomycetes > Micromonosporales > Micromonosporaceae > Micromonospora > Micromonospora sp. NPDC000316. Next base: position 300,309 of record NZ_JBIAZG010000004.1, on the reverse strand, counting down.
CGGCGGGCGTGGCGAGGAAGCCCACCATCGCGGCGGCAGCGGCCCCGGCGAGACAGATCTTGGCAGTACGCACTGTTCGTTACCCCGTTTTCTCGAAGTGAGCCGGCGTGCGTCCTCGGCACGCCGGCTTACTTCGGAAGATAGGGCACAAACTACGCAAGACCGGACAAACGGTCCTTATGTCACAAGTTGGTCATTCAGGTGTCAGGTTAGGGCCGCCTCGGCCGCCGCCAGGAAGGCGTCGTTCTCGGCAGGCGTGCCGATGGTGACCCGAACGCCGTCGCCGGGGAACGGTCGGACGATCACTCCGCGCGCCTCGCACGACTTGCCGAAGGCCACGGCCCGGTCGCCAAGCGGCAGCCAGACGAAGTTGGCCTGGCTGGCCGGCACGTCGGGCACGAACTTGCGCAGCGCCTCGGTGACCCGGTCCCGTTCGGCGATGACCAACGCGCAGCGGCGCTCCATCTCGGCGACCTGTGCCAGCGCGGCGAGCGCCCCGGCCTGGGCGGCCGTGCTTGTGGAGAACGGGGTCGTCACCTTGCGGATCGCCGACGCCACCGCAGGCTGGGCCACCAGCCAGCCGATCCGCAGACCAGCCAGGCCCCACGCCTTGGACAGGGTGCGCAGCACCGCGACGTTCGGCCGGTCCAGATAGTCGAGGCCGTCCGGCACCTCGGGGTCGGTGACGAACTCCCGGTACGCCTCGTCGATGACCACAAGCACGTCATCGGGCACCGCGTCGAGGAACCGGTCCAGCTCGGCACGGCGTACCGCCGTGCCCGTGGGGTTGTTCGGGTTGCAGACCAGGATCAGCCGGGTCCGGTCGGTCACCGCCGCGGCCATGGCCGCCAGGTCGTGCCCGTGCCCGGCGTCGTTGGGCACCCGCACGCTTGTCGCGCCGCTCGTCGCCGCGATGATCGGGTACGCCTCGAACGACCGCCACGAGTAGAGGACCTCGTCGCCGGGCAGGCAGGTGGCCCGGACCAGGTGCTCGGCGAGCGCCACCGACCCGCAGCCGGTGGCGATCCGGTCGGCGTCCACGCCGTACCGCTCGGCGAGTGCGTCGCGCAGCGCCACGACACCCATGTCCGGGTAGCGGTGCGAGGCGGTGATCGCCTCGGTGACCGCCTCGACCACGCCCGGCAGCGGCCCGTACGGCACCTCGTTGCTGGCCAGCTTGATCGCCTCCGGCAGACCCAACTCGCGTGCCAGGTCGGCCGGGCTGCGCCCAGGAACGTAGTTGGGCAGCGCGTCCAGGTCGGCGCGGGTCAGTCGCAGCGCCGGCTCGTGGCGTCCGGAGTCGGTCATGGGGTGTCTCCCGTGGGCTGGGGGTGGTCGTCAGTGGTGGTGGACTCAGCGGGGTCGGGGAGTTGGACGACAACCGTCTGTGCGCGCTTGTCGTGCAGCGCCCGGCGGAGCGGATGGTCGAAGAGGGGGGAGAGGGCGCCGACCAGTTGCAGCACCAGGCCGAGGCCCGCGCAGTACCAGAGCAGGGTGGGCAGGCCCATCGTGCTCCACCGGCTGAACGCCCGACCGAAGCCCAACGGCTGGTCGGCGGCGATCGGCACCGCGCGGATCCGCATGACCCGCTTGCCGAAGGTCTGCCCGTTTGCGGCCATCGAGGGCACCTCGTACGCCAGCCAGAGCGCTGTGGCGATCATGACGATCACCACCTGGAGGAGCCCGGCCTGCTCGCTGATCGGCGGCAGCCCTTCGGTGGAGGTGTTGCCCTCAAGCCCGCGCCGGAATGCCTCCCGCCAGTACGGCAGCAGCTCCTCCAGCCACCGCCAGACGAACCAGCCGTTGACCACCGCGTTCAGGGCGAACACGATGCCGAAGTCGATCAGCCGGGCGGTGAACCGGCGGCCGTAGCCAGCCAACGGCAGCCCGTGCGGGCGCGGCTCGGGCGGTCGGCCGGGCCAGCCGGGTGGAGCACCCGGCGGCGTCCAACCGGGTGGACCGGCCTGCGGCGTCCACCCGGGCGGCGCACCTGGCGGGGTCCATCCGGGCGGGCCGGCCTGTGGCGTCCATCCGGGCGGGCCGGCCTGAGGTGTCCATCCCGGCGGACCGGCTTGGGGTGTCCAGCCGGGCGGGCCGGCCTGGGGTGTCCAGCCGGGCGGGCCGGCCTGGGGGTCCTGCCCGGGGTGCGGTGCCGAACCGGGGTGCGGCGTCCGGCCCGGCGGGTTTGTCACCCCGTTGGATGCTGCGGGCGCGGCCGGGGTGACAGGTACGGGTGGCGGCTCGACCGGGGGCGGCCCGTCCGGTGGGGTGGCGTCGACGGGGATGGGCGCGCCGAGCCAACCCTCACCGTCCCAGTACCGCCGGGTCTCAGTGTCGGCCGGGTCGACGTACCAGCCTGGTTGCACACTCACGCCGTCGCTCCGCTTCGCTGCGCGTCGGCGTGAGGCGTCACCCTGCTGAGCCTGATGGTTCGCTCGCTGCGCTCACTCACGAGGCAACCTTAACGACGACCGTTCCGGCGAACTTGTCGTGGAGGCACTGCTGCCAGGGCTTGTCCCACAGCTGCCAGAACCCGTCGGCGTAACTCATGCCCGGAACCAGCGAGGACGCCAGGTGCTGCACGAGCCACCGTCGGCCGGCCATCCGCCTGTCGAGCGTGCGGGTCGGGTCGAGCGGCACCACGCGCAACTTCATGATCTTCTTTCCGAGCGTCTGACCGCCGCGCTTGAGGTACTCCACGTGATAGAGCCAGTAGAGCCCGAGCAGCACGACGAACAGACCGAACTGGAGCAGCAGGATCGGCAGGAAGAAGCTGACGAAGAACGTGCCCGGGTCGGGTTCCACGAGGGTGCCGTCCGGGTTGATCTGGGTCATCTCGGTGAACATCCGCCACCAGAGGACCACGAAGATCGGCATGAACAGCACAAGCGCCACGACGGTCGCCAGTGCGGTGTCGATCAGCCAGGCCAGCAGCCGGTCGCCGAAGCTGGCAAGTGGCTGCCCAGCCGGGCTCAACGTCGGTGGCGGCGGGCCCACCGGGCGGGGTGGTCCGGCGTACCAGTGCGGCGGGGCGTACCCGGGCGGGGCGTACTGCGGCGGCACGGCGTACCCCTGGGGGTTCTGTCCGGGCGGCGGCGCGACGCCGCCAGCGGCGGGCGGAGGCCCACCAGCCGGCGGCGTCGGGTACGTCGGAGGCTGCGTCACGCTCGCAAGTGTTACAGGTTGCCGCGCGCTTCCTGCTCCCGCTCGATGGCCTGGAAGAGCGCCTTGAAGTTGCCCTTGCCGAAGCCGAGCGAGCCATGCCGCTCGATCAGCTCGAAGAAGACCGTCGGGCGGTCCTGGACCGGCTTGGTGAAGATCTGGAGCAGGTAGCCGTCCTCGTCCCGGTCGACAAGGATCTTGCGGGACTTCAGCTCCTCGATCGGCACCCGTACGTTGCCGATGCGGGCGCGCAACTCCGGGTCCTCGTAGTACGAGTCGGGGGTGTCGAGGAACTCGACACCGGCGGCCCGCATCGCGTCGACGCTGGCCAGGATGTCGTTTGTGGCGACGGCGACGTGCTGGGCGCCCGGGCCCTGGTAGAACTCCAGGTACTCGTCGATCTGGGACTTCTTGCGGGCGATCGCCGGCTCGTTGAGCGGGAACTTCACCTTGCGGGTGCCGTTCGCGACGACCTTGCTCATCAGCGCCGAGTAGTCGGTGGCGATGTCGTCGCCGATGAACTCCGCCATGTTGGAGAAGCCCATCACCCGCTTGTAGAACTCGACCCACTCGTCCATCCGGCCCAGCTCCACGTTGCCGACCACGTGGTCGACGGCCTGGAAGAAGCGCTTCGGCTGGATGCCGGCGTCGATCATCGGCTTGCGGTCCACGATCGGGCCGCGGGCCACGAAGCCGGGCAGGAACGGGCCGGTGTAGCGGGAGCGGTCGACGAGCGTGTGCCGGGTGTCGCCGTACGCGGCGATGGCTGCCATCCGGACGGTGCCGTGCTCGTCGCTCACCTCGTGCGGCTCGACGACGCCTGTGGCGCCCTGCCCGACGGCGTGCGCGTACGCGGCGTCGACGTCCGGCACCTCCAGCGCGATGTCACTGATGCCGTCGCTGTGTCGGGCGACGTGGTCGGCGCCGTCGGCGTCCGGGCGCACCGCGCCGGTCAGGACGAACCGGGCCGAACCGCTTGTCAGCACGTACTGGGCGTGGTCGCGGTAGCCCTGCTCGGGCCCGCGGTACGCCACGCAGGTCATGCCGAACGCCGTGGAGTAGTAGTGCGCGGCCTGCTTGGCGTTGCCGACCAGGAAGTGCAGGTGGTCGAGGCCCCGCACCGGGAACGGGTCGTGGCTGATGTCGTGGTCGACTGCGCCGACGAGCCGGTCGACGTCGACGTCCTCGGTCGACTTGGGTCGGTCGATCGCCTGGGTCATGGTGGCCTCCCTCGCGTACCGGCCGGCCTCATGGGCCGCCGTGGTCTCCTCTTGTGGCGAGGATCGCGGTGTCCGCCCGGCTGGGCAACTGTTAGTGGAAAGGCTGGTCAGGTTGTGCATTCGGTATCGTCTGAGCCCATGAACGGTGAACAGGCTGTACAGCTCGACGCGCTCGATGTCCGGTTGGTCGAACTGCTCACCGAGGAGCCGCGGATCGGTGTGTTGGAGTGCTCCCGCCGGCTCGGCGTGGCTCGGGGCACCGTGCAGGCCCGACTGGACAAGCTTGTCGACAGGGGCGTCATCGGCGGCTTCGGCCCGGAGATCTCACCGGCCGCGATCGGGTTCGCGGTGACAAGCTTCGTCACCCTGGAGATCAGTCAGCGGCACGGCCACGACCCGGTCACCGCCCACCTGGCCGGGATCCCCGAGGTGCTGGAGGCGCACACCATCACCGGCTCCAGCGACCTGCTCTGCCGGATCGTGGCCCGTTCCAACGCCGACCTCCAGCGGGTCATCGACCTGATCGTGTCCTCCGCCGGGATAACCCGCGCCTCGACGATCATCGCGCTGGACGAGCAGATTCCCTACCGCACGCTTCCGCTTGTGCGCAGCGCCGTCCGCACCGACGGACGATCCACCTCGTAACACCTCCGCGCCCAGAAAGCGCGGCGACACGGCGGCGCGGGCGTACGGAAGATCCGTGATCGTGGCTACGGTGTGCGGTGTGGCGAAGGGGAGCGTGCGCGGTGGGCTGCTGCTTGGCCTCGCCGTGGTCGTCGCCCTCGCCGCCACCGGCGTGTGGAACCCGTTCCCCGGCCTGTGGGACTGGGTGGACCGCAGCCAACCCATCTCCGAGCCGGACGTCGTGTGGCAGCAGCGGGTCGGCGGCACCCCGCGCAGCGTGACAATCGCCGGTGACGCCGTCGTGGTCGAGCAGCGCACCCGGGTCGAGGCCCGCAGCCTGGCCACCGGCACCCAACTCTGGGAGCGCAAGGCGGACTGGTCGGCGGTCGCCGGCGGTGACCGTGACCCGGTCGTCGCCGTGGGCAAGCTCCTGGTCAAGGGGTACGAGCTGCTCGACCCGACCACCGGCGCGACCCGGCGGCGTGACGACGACGCGGTGGCCGTGTGGACGTACCGCAATCTCCTGTTGGACGCCCGCTGCACGGCCGCCACCGACTGCACACTGAGTGCCTGGGACCCGCGCGGCACCAAACCACTCTGGACGGCGTTCCTCCCCGGGGTGCACAGCGGCCTGCTCGCCGACAACCCGGGCCTGCGGGGCACCCGCCGGTTGACCGCCACCCGCATCGACGACGGGGTGGCTGGGCCCGAGCCGGTGCCACCGCTGCTCGGCTTCCCTGTCGACGGCCGCGTGCACGTCGTGGACACCGCCACCGGGCGGGTGCTGCAGAACGTCGAGCCGGGCCGGGACGAGCGGCTCTCCGTGGTGGGGGGCCGGATGTTGCGGATCGCCGCCCGCTCCCAGGACGGCACCTGCTACTACGCCATCTCCGCCCGGGACCCGGCGACCGGGCAGGAGGCGTGGCAGAGGGCCGGTGTCAACCTGCGGACCGCCGACGCCGCGGGCTGCGTGCAGCGCGAGGACCCGCAGGGCGCCCGCAACGTCCTGATCGGCGTCGGCGCGGACGGCCGTGAGGCGGTCATCGACGGGTACGACGGGCGGCTGCTCTGGGTCGGCGACTCGGCCACCAAGCTGATCGCTGTCGACGACCGTTACGCGGTGTTCCGGAGCGCCGACAAGCGTTCGGTGGTGGCCCGTGAGCTCGGCACCGACCGGGTCCTGTGGACCCGACCCGCAAGCGCCAAGGCCGGTGCCGCGCTCACCCCGTACGCGGCGGTGCTCGGCGACGAGAAGCCTTCCCGGTTGGTCGCCGTGGACCCGCGCAGCGGCCGGGAGTTGGCCGTGCTGCGGACCTCCGCGAACGCCCTGGCGGTCGGATCGCAAGGCATGATCGTCGGTGAGGGGCGCGAGATCGGTTACGTCCGCTTCGGAGCCGCCGGAGGCACCCCCGCGCCGCCACCCGGCGACGGCGGAATCCCGGGCCCCGGTGGCAACGGCCCCGGCGGCACCGGCCCGGGCTCGGGCGACAACGATGACTGCGGACCGAAGGGGGAACTCTGCCCCGAGCCCGGTGGCGGCAAGGACGGCTGAGCGAGCGGGTCGACAGGGCGTAGCACGTGGTGGGCCGCGGTCTGTTCGGCCGTTCTGGGAGCGCGGCGGGCCCGGCGGATGAGAGCGTCGTCCCAGCAGCAGCCTGGCGGGTGGGAATGATCGACCGGTCTGCCCTAGGCTTGCCGCTCATGAGCAGTGCCGCCGGATTCTCGTACGCCCCCCTCCTGCCGACCGGCCCCGATCAGACGGAATACCGCCTGATCACCGACGAGGGCGTGGACGTCGTGCACGGCCCGGGAGGTCGCCGGTTCCTCACCGTGGAACCGGCCGCGCTTACCGCGCTGACCGCCGAGGCGATGCACGACATCGCGCACTTCCTACGCCCGGCGCACCTGGCCCAGCTCCGCGCGATCATCGACGATCCGGCCGCGTCGCCGAACGACAGGTTCGTCGCGCTGGACCTGCTGCGTAACGCCAACATCGCCGCCGGTGGGGTGCTGCCGATGTGCCAGGACACCGGCACCGCCATCGTGATGGGCAAGCGCGGCCGGCACGTGCTGACCGACGGGACCGACGCGGAGGCCATCTCCCGGGGCGTCTACCAGGCGTACACGCGGCTCAACCTGCGCTACTCCCAGCTCGCCCCGCTGACCATGTGGGACGAGCGCAACACCGGCAGCAACCTGCCCGCCCAGGTGGATCTGTACGCCGAGGACCCGGACGGGCACCCCGACGCGTACAAGTTCCTGTTCATGGCCAAGGGCGGCGGTTCGGCGAACAAGTCGTACCTGTACCAGGAGACCAAGGCGCTGCTCAACCCGACGCGGATGATGCAGTTCCTGGAGGAGAAGCTGCGGCTCATCGGCACCGCCGCCTGCCCGCCGTACCACCTGGCCGTCGTCATCGGCGGCACCTCAGCCGAGTACGCGCTGAAGACCGCCAAGTACGCGAGCGCCAAGTACCTTGACGCGCTGCCCACCTCCGGGTCGATGAGCGCGCACGGCTTCCGCGACCTGGAACTGGAGGCGGAGGTGCTGGAGCTGACCCGCAACTTCGGCATCGGTGCCCAGTTCGGCGGGCGGTACTTCTGCCACGACGTACGGGTGGTCCGGCTGCCCCGGCACGGCGCCTCCTGTCCGGTGGCGATCGCGGTCTCCTGCTCGGCGGACCGCCAGGCAGTCGCCAAGATCACCCCGTCGGGCGTCTGGCTGGAGCGCCTGGAAACCGACCCGGCCCGGTTCCTGCCCGAGGTCACCGACGACTCGCTTGACGCCGAGACGGTCGTCCGGGTCGACCTCAACAGGCCGATGGACGAGATCCGCGCCGAGTTGTCCAAGTACCCGGTGAAGACCCGGCTGTCTCTGTCCGGCCCGCTCGTGGTGGCCCGCGACATCGCCCACGCCAAGATCGCCGAACGGCTGGACGCGGGCGAGCCGATGCCGCAGTACCTGCGCGACCACGCGGTCTACTACGCCGGCCCGGCCAAGACCCCCGAGGGGTACGCGTCCGGCTCGTTCGGCCCGACCACCGCCGGCCGAATGGACGCCTACGTGGAGAAGTTCCAGGCCGCGGGCGGCTCGCAGGTGATGCTGGCCAAGGGCAACAGGTCGGGTCAGGTGACCAGCTCCTGCCAGCAGCACGGCGGCTTCTATCTCGGCTCGATCGGCGGCCCGGCGGCCCGTCTCGCCCAGGACTGCATCCGGCACGTCGAGGTGCTCGAATACGCGGAGCTGGGCATGGAGGCGGTCTGGAAGATCGAGGTGGAGGACTTCCCCGCCTTCATCGTGGTCGACGACAAGGGCAACGACTTCTTCGCCGAGGTCACCAAGCCGGTGCTCACCGTCGGCCGCCGCTGACCCGACAGGTACGCGTCGCCAAGATCGCGCGAGGTGGAGCGGCTCTCGGCCGAGTTGGGCTGAGGGCCGCGCCACTTTCCCTGCACAGTGGCAGGTGGCGCGGCAGGATGGTACGCGTGACGATTCCAGAGGCGACGGGTTACCGGATCGAACGAGACTCGATGGGCGAGGTGGAGGTGCCCGCCGAGGCGCTGTGGCGGGCGCAGACCCAGCGTGCGGTGCAGAACTTCCCGATCTCCGGTCGGGGGATCGAACCGGCGCAGATCAAGGCGCTCGCCCAGATCAAGGGTGCGGCGGCCGAGGTCAACGGTGAGCTTGGTGTGATCGACGCGAACGTGGCCGCCTCGATCGCCGCCGCCGCCGCGCATGTGGCCGACGGCGGTTACGACGACCAGTTCCCGATCGACGTGTTCCAGACCGGCTCCGGAACGTCGTCCAACATGAACGCCAACGAGGTGATCGCCACTCTGGCGAGCCGGGAGCTAGGCGCGCCCGTGCACCCGAACGACCACGTGAACGCCTCACAGTCCAGCAACGACGTGTTCCCGTCGTCGATCCACCTGGCTGCGACGCAGTTCATCGTGGAGGACCTGCTGCCGTCGCTGACCCACCTCGCCGAGGCGCTGGAGGGCAAGGCGGCCGAGTTCGAAACGGTGGTGAAGGCGGGCCGTACCCACCTGATGGACGCCACGCCTGTCACCCTCGGGCAAGAATTCGGCGGGTACGCCGCCCAGGTCCGCTACGGCATCGAGCGGTTGGAGGGCTCGCTGCCCCGGCTGGGTGAGCTGCCGCTCGGCGGCACCGCCGTGGGCACCGGGATCAACACCCCGCTCGGCTTCGCCGCCGCTGTCATCGGCAGGCTGCGCGAGTCGACAGGGCTGCCGCTGAGCGAGGCGCGCAACCACTTCGAGGCGCAGGGTGCACGGGACGCGCTCGTGGAGACCTCTGGGCAGTTGCGCACAGTGGCCGTAGGCCTCTACAAGATCGCCAACGACATCCGCTGGATGGGCTCGGGCCCTCGTGCGGGCCTGCGGGAACTGCGCATCCCCGACCTCCAGCCCGGCTCGTCGATCATGCCGGGCAAGGTCAACCCGGTGGTCGCCGAGGCGATGCGGCAGGTCTGCGCCCAGGTCATCGGCAACGACGCGACGGTCGGCTTCGCCGGCTCGCAGGGCGACTTCGAGCTGAACGTGATGCTCCCGGTCATGGGTCGCAACCTGCTGGAGTCGATCCGGCTGCTCGCCGCAGCGAGTCGGCTGTTCGCCGACCGCCTGGTGGTCGGCCTTGTCGCGGACGCCGAGGTCTGCCTGGCGTACGCCGAGGGCTCGCCGTCGATCGTCACCCCGCTCAACCGCTACCTCGGGTACGACGAGGCCGCGTCGATCGCCAAGGAGGCGCTGGCCAAGCAGACCTCCATCCGGGAGGTGGTGATCTCCCGAGGTCACGTCGACTCCGGCAAGCTCAGCGAGACCCAGCTCGACGAGGCGCTCGACCTGCTCCGGATGACCCACCCCTGACCTGCGCGCCGCCGCGTGGTGCCGCCCAGCCGAGGAAGCGCGCGTAGAGCGTGGCGGGGTCCGGGCCGTCGTGCGGGTTGAGCCGGTACAGGTCGGCGGCCGCGTCGTGCAGGACCGTGCACAGGTAGATGCTCAACGCGATCCGGTCGTGCGCGTACTCCTGGCGCAGGGTGAGCCGGGCGACCGGGCACGGCCAGGGCGCGGCGCAGACCCGGCAGAGCCAGAGCGGGCGCAGTGGCAGGTGCGGTCGACGTGGGATGGCGGCGCGGTCGTCCGGGGCGCTCCGGGTCATGGTCCGGCCTTCCTTTGGAGCTGAATCGTTTGCGGCATCACCCCGCCGCCGCCAAGGTCGCGGTCGATCCTGGCTGCGGCATGACCCGCCGCCGCCAAGATCTCGCTCGATCCTGGATGTAGTGGTCTCCGTCCGCCGGGACCCCACTACTTCCACGATCGAGCACGATCTTCCGGGGCCGGTCGGCCTGGTCTGGGGTGGGACCGCCCGCCGGGGGAGCGGGCGGTCCCGGGCGGCGCCGACAGACCCGGGGGACGGGCGGCGGTGTCGCGCTTCACAGTCTGGTGATCAGGCGATTACGGTCGGAAGGGTCTGGTCGACCTGTCGTGGCTGCCCTGTTGCAGGCTGGACCGCCGCTGGCGGCCGACTGGAGTTGATCGTCGGCGGGGTGGAGGGCGGCAGGGCATGGCCGATGGGCAGATGACGGCGGCGGCGTTCCTGATCGCGGAGTTGCGGCGGGCCCGCGCCCGGCGGGGGTGGAGTCAGGACGAGCTGGCCAAGGCGGTCAACTACTCGGCGTCGATGGTCAGCGCTGTCGAGTTGGGCCAGCAGCCGCCCACCGGCAAGTATCTGGAACTCGTCGACCGCGCCCTGGACACCGGCGGCCTCTTCGGCCGCATGTCCACCGAGCTGGTCAGCCTGGACCGGGCACAGCCGTGGCTGCGCGGCTGGCAGGCGATTTTTGAGCAGGCGCGCACTGTCCGGTGGTACGAGCCCCGTTACGTGCCCGGGCTCTTCCAGACCGAGGCCTACGCGCGGGCGGTCTTCGAGGCGGGCGACCTGCTCGATGCCGAGGAGGTCGCCCGGCGGCTGGCCGATCGGATGGACCGCCAGGAGGTGCTGCACAGCGAGCGGTCGCCGCACATCGTGGCGGTGCTGGACGAGGCGGTGCTGCGCCGACGGGTGGGCGGGCGGAAGGTGATGCGCGACCAGACGCTGCACCTGGTGGGCATCGCCACCGGGCACCCTCGGGTCCGACTGCACGTGGTGCCGCGTTCGGCCGAGGAGTACCCGGGGCTCGGTGGGCAGTTCGCGCTCGCCACCCTGCCGGACGGCATGGAGTTGGCCTATATGGAGTGCCAGGTTCGTGGTCAGGAGCTGGACCAGCCGCGGGATCTGTTGCGGTTGCAGCGGGTCTGGGAGGCTACCTTGGGCGAAGCCCTGCCCCCGCAGGCTTCCATCGAGTTGATCAGCGAGGTGGCCGAGTCGTGGAGTTGACCGACGCTCGATGGCGCAAGAGCAGCCGCAGCAACCAGGACAACAACTGTGTCGAGGTGGCTACGAACCTGGGGGAGGTGGTCGGGGTGCGAGACAGCAAGGACCCGGACGGGTCCGTGCTCGTCGTCGACGCGTACTCCTGGCGGCTCTTCGTGGCCGCGCCCCCGCGCTGACGCGACCGCCTCGCGCGGCCGGAAATCGGCTCGACGGCGGCGCGCCGTGGGCGGGATGATCCGGCGATGGATGGGGATGGCGCCGGCGTGCCGGCGGCGACCGAGCGGTTGCGGCTGCGGCGGCTGACAGTGACCGATGTGGACGCGCTCGTCGAGTTGGACAGCGACCCCGAGGTCATGCGTTTCCTGACCGGCGGCGTCGCCACCCCGCGTGCCACTGTCCGCGACGAGCAGGTGCCGAGGCTGCTGGCCGAGTACGACAGGCACCCCGGGCTGGGCCGCTGGGCGGCGCTCGATCGGGCGACCGGCGAGTTCGTGGGCTGGTTCGCGCTCGACCCGTCGGCCGACGGTGGCGAGGCCGAGTTGGGCTACCGACTGCGGCGCCCGACGTGGGGGCGTGGCCTGGCGACCGAGGGGTCCCGGGCGCTCGTGCGGCATGCCTTCGACGTGGTCGGCGTGCGTCGGGTGTGGGCCGAGACGATGTCTGTCAACGACCGGTCCCGGCGGGTGCTGGCGAAGGCGGGGCTGCGCTACGTGCGGACCTTCCACCTGGAGTGGGACGACCCGATTCCGGGGACCGAGCACGGCGAGGTGGAGTACGAGTTGTCGGCGCGGGAGTGGGCCGCGGCTCAGGACCGGTAGGCGGCCCGACGGGCGCGGTAGGCGGTCACCGCCGCCCGGTTGCCGCAGCCGGCGTCGCAGAACCGCCGCGACCGGTTGCGGGACAGGTCGACGACCACGTTGCCGCAGTCCGGGTAGTCGCAGATCCGTAGTCGGCTCAACTCACCCATCCGGACCAGGTCGGCCATCGCCATCGCCGCCTCCACCGCCATCCGCGTGGCCAGCGGTGCGTCGAGGGGCACGGCGTGCAGATGGTACGGCTCGTCGTCGTGCCGGATGAGCTGCGGCAACGCCTGGTGCTCCAGCAGCAGTTCGTTGATCACGGCGACGATCTCGGACGGCTCGGCCTGCCAGATGCGGCGCAGCCGGGGCCGCAGCGCCCGGACGGCGTGCAGCTCGGCGTCGGTGCACTCGTGCCGCCCGGTGTAGGAGTGCCGGATGAAGTAGTCGTTGAGCGCGGCCACGTCGGGCAGCAGCTCCCCGTCGCGGCCCGAGGTGTTGACAAGCGCGGCAGCGGCGATCAGCGAGTATTCGGTGTCATGAGCGAACAGCAACTTGATTCCTGTCACAGGTGGCACCTAGCGTCATCGGCACAAGGATAGTTTGCTCATGACATTGTGTCTTCCCGAGGAGCGCGAGATGCACCCACGACCCGCCGCCGGCGCCGCGCTGGCGCTGCTCTCCGCGGTCACGTTCGCCACCTCGGGCACCTTCGCACGCTCGCTCATCGACGCCGGCTGGTCGGCCGAGGCCGCGGTGATCTGCCGCGTCGGCATCGCCGCCCTGGTGCTGGCGGTCCCTGCCGCGCTGTCCCTGCGAGGCAGGTGGGACGTGCTGCGCAGCAACATCACGGCGGTCGGGCTGTTCGGGCTGCTCGGGGTCGCCGTGGCCCAGGCGTGCTTCTTCAACGCCGTGCGCTACCTGCCGGTCGGTGTCGCGCTCCTGCTGGAATACCTCGGCATCATCCTCGTTGTGGTCTGGATGTGGCTGCGGCACGGGCAGCGCCCCCGCCAGCTCACCGTGGCCGGGTCGATGGCCGCCCTGTGCGGGCTGGCGTTCGTGCTGGACCTCACCGGCACCACGAGCTTCCACCCCGTGGGCGTCCTCTGGGGGCTGAGCGCCGCCGTCGGCCTGGCCGGCTACTTCGTGCTCGCCGGCCGTGTCGACCCCCGACTGCCCTCCGTCGCCTTGGCCAGCGGCGGAATGGCCGTCGGTGCCGTCATGCTGCTCATCGTCGGGCTGACCGGCCTGCTGCCGCTGCGCGCCACGTTCGGCGAGGTCACCTTTGCCGGGCAGACCACCAGTTGGCTGCTGCCCATCGCCGGGCTCTCCCTGATCGCCGCCGTGGTCGCGTACCTCGCGGGGATCGCCGGCACCCGCATCCTCGGCGCCCGCCTGTCGTCGTTCGTCGGGCTGACCGAGGTGCTCTTCGCGGTGCTGATCGCCTGGCTGTTCCTCAACGAACTGCCGACCGCCTGGCAGCTGTTCGGCGGTGTGCTGATCATCGCCGGGGTCGCACTGGTGCGCCTCGACGAGCTGCGCGGGACGCCGGCGTCCGCAGCGCCCGAGCCCGCGCTGGCTGTCAGCGCGCGGTGAGACAGTGGGCACCGTGCTGACCACAGTCGTCTTCGACGCCGACGAAACCCTGCTCGACCTGCGCCCGGCAGTGACCGGCGGGCTGGTGGCCGTCCTCGACGAGATGCGGCGGCGCACCCCGGCCGCCGCCGCGGTGACACTCGCCGAGTTGGAATCCGACTGGGGCGCGGTCTTCGGCGAGCTGAGCGCCGCCCCGGTGGCGGAGATCCGCCGCGCGGCGCTGGCCCGATCGCTGGCCCGCGCCGGGCTGGACGACCACCTGGACGAGTTCGCCGCCCTCTTCTTCGCCCGCCGATTCGCCCTCACCCGACCCTTCCCGGACGTGCGGGCTGCGCTCGCCGCGCTGCGCGCCAGGTACACGCTGGGCTTCGCCACCAACGGCAACAGCCGCGCCGAACGCTGCGGACTCGCCGGTGAGTTCACCTTCGAGGTGTACGCGCACGAGAACGGCCTGCCCAAGAAGCCCGCCCCGCAGTTCTACGCGGCGGTGGTCGCGGCGGCAGGCGTTCCAGCCAGTCAGATCGTGTACGTCGGCGACTCGTGGGTGCACGACGTCGTCGCACCCCGGATGGCCGGCCTCCGCTCGGTGTGGCTGAACCGGGCCGGCCTGCCCCGCCCGGACGGATTCGTGCCCGACGCCGAAGTATCCACGATGGCTGACCTGCCTGGTGTGCTGGCTGACCTACCGGCCGGCCTGGCTGCCGGTGCTGGCTGACCTGCCTGCCGTTGCCGATGGCCTGTCTGCCGGGGTTGCTGGCCTGCCGGCGGCGGTTGCTGATCGGCCTGCGGCGGTTGCTGATCGGCATGCGGCGGGTGTTGGTCTGCCTGCCGGGGTCGCTGGCCTGTCAGCGCTGGCAGCCGATCAGCCAGCGGTTACCGTCGATCCGGGTGGAGCGCGCGCCAACCTGGGCGGATCCGGCAGAGATTCACCGTCATAACGGGCGTTCATCTGGCGAAATCCCGCCGGGTGTTGTGTGATGGCTGCCACGTCCCTCAACGAGAGGATCTGATGTGGTGAGCAAGCGCTTCACCGTCGGCGCCGTCGCAACCGCGGCAGTGCTGGCACTTACGGCAGCAGGGCTGAGCGTGCCGGCCAGCGCCGCGCCGACCAGTTCCCGAACCTTCACCGTCGTCGCCGAGGACGGCGTCGCCGCCGACACCGCGGTCGCCGCCATCCGGGCAGCCGGCGGCACTGTGGTGTCCCGGTCCGACGAGGTCGGGATGTTCCAGGTGACAAGCGATCGGGCTGACTTCGCGGCCAAGGCGACCGCTGCCCCGGCGCTTGTCGGTGCCGCCCCGCAGAAGGCGATCGGCCACAAGCCGAAGCTGGACCGCGTCGAGCAGGAACACCTGACGGCCGCCGGCAAGGGGCCCAAGAAGGGGCCCAAGAAGGGTGCCAAGCTGGACCCGCTCGACGACAAGCTCTGGGGCCTCAAGATGATCGGGGCCGACCAGGCCCGCAAGATCGAGCCGGGTGACCGTCGGGTGACCGTCGGCGTACTCGACACCGGCGTCGACGCCAGCAACCCGGACATCGCGCCGAACTTCAACTGGGCGCTGTCCCGTAACTTCGCGCCCGACCTGGTCGACGTGGACGGCCCCTGCGAGGTGCCGAGCTGCCTCGACCCGGTTGGCACCGACGACGGCGGGCACGGCACCCACGTGGCGGGCACCATCGGTGCCGCCGCGAACGGCTTCGGCCTCTCCGGTGTCGCGCCGAACGTTTCGCTTGTCGAGCTGAAGGGTGGCCAGGACTCCGGCTACTTCTTCCTCAACCCGGTCGTCAACGCACTGGTGCACGCCGGCCGGTCCGGGATCGACGTGGTCAACATGTCGTTCTACGTCGACCCGTGGCTCTTCAACTGCACCGCCAACCCGGCCGACTCCCCCGAGAACCAGGCCGCGCAGCGGGCCACCATCAAGGCCATGAAGCGGGCCCTGAACTTCGCCCACGACAACGGCGTCACCCTGGTCGGCGCGCTCGGCAACAGCAACATGGACCTGGGCGCACCGCGTACCGACACCAGCAGCCCGAACTACGGTGGGACGGCGCCGTACCCCCGGCCGATCGACAACAACAGCTGCTGGGACCTGCCCGTCGAAGGCCCGCACGTCATCGGGGTGTCGTCGGTCGGCCCGTCCGGCAAGAAGTCGGACTTCTCCAACTACGGCACCGAGCAGATCTCGGTGGCGGCACCGGGCGGCTGGTTCCGGGACGGCTTCGGCACCGACACGTTCCGTACCGACGCCAACATGATCCTCTCGACGTACCCGAAGCACGTGCTCCAGGAGGAAGGCTCGGTCGACGCGAACGGCAACATCGTCGCCGGGTTCGAGGAGTCGGTCTTCAAGCAGTGCAAGGCCAACGGTGAGTGCGGCTACTACACCTACCTCCAGGGCACCTCGATGGCGTCCCCGCACGCCGCCGGCGTCGCCGCGCTGATCGTCAGCCGGCACGGCAAGCCGGAGCGCCGGGGCGGCTTCGGCATGTCGCCGAACCTGGTCGAGCAGCACCTCTACCGGACGGCCGCCGAGCGCGCCTGCCCGGAGCCGAGGCTGCAGCAGTACCGCAATGAGGGCCGGGACGAGACCTACGACGCGTACTGCGCCGGTGGGGTCAACTTCAACGGCTTCTACGGCTACGGGATCGTCGACGCCTACGCGGCGGTGAAGACCCCGCTCAAGCCGAACGCCCGCCCGTAACGCACCACCCTCGAGGCCCGGCCGACAGACTGTCGGCCGGGCCTCGTCGGCGTTCCGGGCCGCTGTCCGGGCCCCGCCCGACGTTCGGGCCCCGGGCGTGATCGACTCGGGTTCCTTGAAATCGGGGTATCACCGTGCTTGGGATACCCCGATTTCAAAGAACCCGAGATGGTCTTGGCCGGTCGGGTCGAGGGTTCACCGGCGCCAGCCGCGGGAGGTCAGTGCGGCGCCCACCTCGCGGAGCACTGCGGGGAACTCGGCGTGCAATCGTCGGCTGGTCACGTGCAGCACCAGCCACCCCGCTCCGACGAGCAGGTTCAGCCGGCGGCGGTCGCGGTGCAACTGGTCCGCGTCGGCATGCCACTGCCCGTCGTACTCGACCGCTACCCGGTATTCCGGCCACGCCAGGTCGGGGTGCAGGACAACCCCGGTGGGCAGGCGCACCGGATGCTGGGCGACCGGGCGCGGCAGCCCGCCCAGCACCAGGCGTACCCGTAGCTGCGATTCCGGCGGGGACTGGGCTCTGCCGTCGGCCAGGTCGAAAACCCAGCGTGCCCGACGGCCACCGGAACGGTCCGCGTTGCGGCCAGCAACCTCGGTCAGCGTGTCTCGGTCGGTCAGCCCCAGCCCCAGCATCGCGTCGACGATGGCCACCGCCCGGATCGGATCGAGCCACACCGCCGTTTCCCAGGCGGCCTGCCCCGGGTCGGAGCGGGGAATCGGGCCTCGTGGCTCCCAGATCGCCTGCCCCGAGGCAGAATTGGGAGCCGGAATGCCCGACTTCCGGACGGACTCCAGCCCAAAGGCCCTCGTTCGTCCATCACCAGGCCTGACTGCTCGCGTGCTGCCTGGGCTGACCCTGTCAGGCCTGGCCCCGGCCGCGCCCTCCTCAGGCTGCCGCCCTGGTCGGCGCGGCGACGTGTCGAGGTCAGGTGTTCGTCTCGTACGGGGTGCATTCACTGCCCTGAGCGAACGGTCCGCGCCGAGCGGGTGCGCTGCTGCTGAGGGACGACGCGCGCTCGGGTGCTGCCCCGTCACCAGGAGTCGGCTGGCGTCCGGTGTGATCTCGGATCGCCCAGGTGCGCGGTTGTCATCGGAGGGCGGAGCGGCGTCGACGTGCACGCGCAGGCCGCGCTGCGCGCCGATCCGCAGCGGTCGGGGCACGAGGACATGCACGTCGTCGGTGAAGGCAGCGGCATGGTTGACACCGTGCAGGTAGGCGGCCGAAGGACCGCCGACCAGAACTCCGGGGGGTAGCCGGAGAAGGGCGCCGCGGCAGGCCAGGCCGTGGTCCCGGTCCAGCCGTGCGTCGGCGTACACGTCGTGGCGCAACCGCACCCAGGCGGCGCTGCGCAACTGATGCTCGGTGAGCAGGCCGTCCCGGACAGCGTCGGAGCCGCGGAAGACCTGCCACGTCAGGGCGTCGGGTCGGTGTGGACGTGGTGGCATGCTGAGCAGCCTGCCGACCGCCCATCGCCTGCGAAAACCCCTGTGGACAACGCGCCCGGACGCCTAATCGGCCCCTGTGGACAACCGCCGCGTCGGCCGTTGATCGTGGTATGGCTGCCGAGTGGAGATCCACTCGTGCTCATGGAAGTCGGGCTATCGCAGCCACTCGGACACCGCGGTATCCGTGAAGTCGAGTCGATCAACCGACGGTGCCGGCCGAGCGTTGCCAGCGTCGGCGGTGTGGCCCGAGTGTGCTGTTAGCGGAGGGTGGTGGCGATTGTTCTGGCGGCGGCGAGGACCTGGGGGCCGATCGTGTCGACGTCCAGCGGGGCGAGCGCGACCACGCCGACGCTCGCCTCCAGACCGGGTACGCCGAGCACCGGTGCCGCCACCCCGTACGCCCCGGCCTGCAGCTCTCCGCTACTGATCACCGGGTCAGCAACCCCCGCCCGACCGCCCAGGATGGCCCGGCCCGCCGCGCCCCGGTCCAGTGGATGCCGTGCACCCGTCCGGTACGCGACGTGGTACGACGTCCAGCTCGGCTCGACCACCGCCAAGGCGACTCCCTCCCCACCCTCGACCACCGTCAGGTGCGCGGTCGCGCCGGCCTGCTCGGCGAGCCGGCGCAGCGCGGGTAGCGCCCCCTCGGCGAGCAGTGGCTGCGCCCGTCGGGCCAGGTGCAGCACGCCGACACCGAGGCGGAGTCGGCCGTCG
The DNA here is from genome assembly GCF_042898885.1 of Micromonospora sp. NPDC000316. Taxonomy (NCBI): domain Bacteria; kingdom Bacillati; phylum Actinomycetota; class Actinomycetes; order Micromonosporales; family Micromonosporaceae; genus Micromonospora; species Micromonospora sp. NPDC000316. The sequence goes on along the minus strand of NZ_JBIAZG010000004.1, from coordinate 281,651 downwards.
CTGTCGCGCCGTAGCATTCCGTGCCCGGTCAGTGGACCCACCAGCCGGTAGACGGCCGCCCGGCCGATGCCGAGCCGAGCCGCAGCCTCGGTGACGGTCAGCCCGCCCGGCGCGTCGGCAACCAGGTGCAGCAGCCGCAATCCCCGGTCCAGCGTCTGCGCCGTCTCCCCAGCTCGACCGGCGACCCCGTCGGCTGGGCCGGAGACCGTGTCGGATCGCCCGGAGACCGTGTCGGGCCGTCCGGTCGCCGTGTCGCCTCGCCTGGCGCCTCTGTCGGCGGGCGTGATCGCGTCGGGCTGCCCGATGGCTGCCTTGGCTGGGCCGGTGGGGTGGGCGGAGGGCTCACCGGGGCGTGCGGTCGCATCCACGCCTGGCAGCGTACGACCCGGCACCGCCGGACCCGGACAGACACGGACGGCTACCCTTGTACGGTGACGCTACGCCTGTATGACACCGCCACCCGATCGGTGCGGGACTTCGTCCCGCGGGAAGCCGGCAAGGTGGGGGTCTACCTGTGTGGTCTCACCCTTCAGGCTCCGCCGCACATCGGCCATCTTCGTTCCGGCGTCAACTATGACGTGCTGCGCCGCTGGCTGCTGTCCGCCGGTTACGAGGTTACGTTCATCCGCAACCTGACCGACATCGACGACAAGATTCTGGTCAAGGCGGGGGAGCAGGGCCGGCCGTTCTGGTCGATCGCGTACGCGAACGAGCGGATCCTCGCCGAGTCGTACCGGGCGTTGAACGTGCTGGCGCCCACCTATGAGCCGCGCGCCACAGGGCACATCCCCGAGATGCACGAGCTGATCACGAAGTTGATCGCGGACGGGCACGCGTATCCGGCGACCGACGGTTCCGGCGACGTCTACTTCGATGTGGCGTCCTGGCCGACGTACGGGGCTCTGTCGGGTCAGTCGCCGGACGCGATGCAGTCGTCCGATGACGCACCCGACCGGGGCAAACGGGACCCACGTGACTTCGCGCTCTGGAAGGGCGCCAAGCCGGATGAGCCGGCGGATGCCTACTGGCCGTCGCCGTGGGGGCTGGGCCGCCCGGGCTGGCACATCGAGTGCTCGGCGATGTGCTGGCGCTATCTCGGCCCGGAGTTCGACATCCACGGCGGCGGCCTGGACCTGACGTTTCCGCACCACGAGAACGAGATCGCCCAGTCCCAGGCGGCGGGGCTTCCGTTCGCCCGCTACTGGGTGCACCACGGGCTGCTCAGCATCGGCGGGGCCAAGATGGGCAAGTCCGCAGGCAACGCACTGGACCTGGCGTACGTGGACTCGCTCGGGGTGCGGCCTGTGGAGCTGCGCTACTACTACGCCGCAGCCCACTACCGCTCGGTGATCGACTACTCGGAGGACTCGCTGCGCGACGCGGCCACCGCGTACCGGCGGATTGAGGGTTTCGTGCAGCGGGCCGCCGAGCGGGTAGGCGCCGGGCAGTTCGGTGAGCTGCCGGCCGGCTTCGTCGCGGCCATGGACGACGACCTCAACACCTCCGCCGCCCTGGCCGTGCTGCAGCAGCACCTCCGGGACGGCAACACCGCGCTGAGCGTCGGCGATGATGTGACCGTCCGCACCACCCTGGCCGCGGTCCGGGCGATGCTGGATATCCTCGGAATCGACCCCCTCGACCCCGCCTGGACCGGTGGCGGCAGCTCGAACGATCTGCGTGCCGTGGTGGACTCCCTGATCGCGCTGGCCCTGGAGCAGCGTGCGCAGGCCCGGGGCCGCAAGGACTGGACCGCCGCCGACGCGGTACGTGACCAGCTCAAGCTGGCCGGCGTGGTGGTCGAGGACACCCCCCAGGGCCCCCGTTGGACTATTGGAGAGCAGGACTGATGGCCGGCAACTCGCAGCGCCGTGGCCGGCGACTGACGTCGAAGGCGGGTGCCCCCAAGGGCACCGGCGGCAAGAACAAGGACTCCCTGGCGGGGCGGGGTCGCACCCTGCCCGCCGACGAGCGGCCGTGGCACAAGGGTTATTCGGGCACCGAGAAGCTGCCCCAGCGCACCGCCTGGAAGCAGGACAAGGAGCGCCGGGCCGCGGCCGAGGAGGGGCGTGCCCCGAAGATCGGTCAGCCGGGCAGCAAGGACACCACCTGGGGCAGGGGCGGCGGTCGGGGCGTACCCGCCGGTCGGTCTGGTGCCGGCGGTCGCGGTGGTGCCGCAGGTCGGGGTGGCGCCGGCGGTCGGTCTGGTCCCCGGGTCGCGCCGGGGCGCAAGTCCAACCCTTCGAAGGACACGCCGGAGCTGCTGGTCGGGCGCAACCCGGTGCTGGAGGCGCTGCGCGCCCTGGTGCCGGCGACGGCGCTCTACACGGCTCAGGGCCTCGACGCGGACGACCGGATCAACGAGATCCTCCGGACCGCCGCCGACCGGGGCATCGCCATCCTGGACATCAGCCGCGCCGAGCTGGACCGGATGACAGGCGGGGTGCTGCACCAGGGCGTCGGGTTGCAGGTGCCGCCGTTCGCGTACCAGCCCTTCGAGGACATGGTTGCCGCGGCCCTGGAGCAGCCGGCGCCGCTTCTGGTCGCGCTGGACGGGGTCACCGACCCGCGCAACCTGGGTGCGGTGATCCGTTCGGCCGCCGCGTTCGGTGCGCAGGGTGTCTTCGTACCCGAGCGGCGTGCTGCCGGGATCACGGCGACCGCCTGGCGGACCAGTGCCGGCGCGGCCGCGCGGGTGCCGGTGGCCCAGGTCACCAACCTCACCCGGTCGCTGAAGGCGTGCCGGGACGCGGGCTTCATGGTGGTCGGCCTGGACGCCGACGGCGACACCGACCTGTACGACCTGGAGGCCGCCGTCGGCCCGCTTGTGGTCGTGGTCGGCTCGGAGGGGCGCGGGCTGTCCCGCCTTGTCGGCGAGACCTGCGACCTGACCGTCAGCATCCCGATGATCTCCGAGGTGGAGTCGCTGAACGCAAGCGTGGCCGCCGCGGTCACCCTCGCCGAGGTGTCGCGCCGCCGCTCGGTCGAGCTGTAACGAACGTCGACGAGGCCCCTCCCGGTTGCCGGGACGGGCCTCGTCGCATGTCCGAACCTGGTGGGTCCACGCATCATCGGTACGACGAAAAGGGGCGGCCCGCCGAAGCGGACCACCCCTTTTTCGGTACGGCGTTACGTCAGATCCGGCCACCGGTGGCGGCGTGGAAGACGTGGCTGCGGCCGGTGCGCGGCTTGACGAACACGGTGTCACCCATGTTCGGCATGCTGCGCCGGTCGGTGCGGACGACGAAGCGCTCCGAGTTGCCACCCAGCGCGGCGTGGCCGTAGACGTTGGCGTCGGAGCCGAGGTCCTCGACCAGTTCGACCACTACCGGCATGCCGCCCTCGGTCGGGCTGACCAGGTCGCAGTCCTCCGGGCGGAAGCCCACCGTCACCTTGCCGTCGCCACCCTCGGCGCGGGCCGCAGCGACCTGCTCGCGGGTCAGCGGGATGTGCAGCTCGGCGAACTCGGCGCCCTGCTCGTTCAGCGGCACGGTCTTGATGTTCATGGCGGGGGAGCCCATGAAGCCGGCGACGAACACGTTGGCCGGGGTGTCGTAGAGCGCCCGGGGGGTGTCCACCTGCTGGAGAACACCGTCGAGCAGCACCGCGACCCGGTGACCCATGGTCATGGCCTCGACCTGGTCGTGCGTGACGTACACGGTGGTGACGCCCAGCTTGGCCTGCAACGACGCGATCTGGGTACGGGTCTGCACGCGCAGCTTGGCGTCGAGGTTCGACAGCGGCTCGTCCATGAGGAAGACCTGCGGCTCGCGGACGATCGCCCGGCCCATCGCGACACGCTGACGCTGACCACCGGAGAGCGCCTTCGGCTTGCGGCTGAGGTACTCCTCCAGCTGGAGCAGCCCGGCCGCCTCCTTGACCCGCCGGTCGATCTCCGACTTGGAGGTCTTGCGCAGCTTCAGGGCGAACGCCATGTTCTCGTACACCGTCATGTGCGGGTAGAGGGCGTAGTTCTGGAAGACCATCGCGATGTCGCGGGCCTTCGGGGGGAGGTGGGTGACGTCGCGCTGGTCGATGTAGATCGAGCCGGCGTCGACATCCTCCAGGCCGGCGAGCATCCGCAGGCTCGTGGACTTGCCACAACCGGAGGGGCCGACGAGGACGAGGAACTCGCCGTCGCCGATCTCGAGGTCAAGCTCGTTGACGGCGGGACGCTCTTGGCCCGGGTATACCCGGGACGCCTTGGAATAGGTGACCGTAGCCATGGTGAAGCGCTTCCTTTCACCGGCAGGAACGTGCCGGACGATCCGAGTGAAGGAGCGACCGGCACGTTCACGTACCGGTCAGCGGACGACGGGCCGCCGCGGGGGTGGCTGATCGTCATCCGTGTCACTGCACCGTAAACGGGTTTCATCCCGCTGCCAAGGTGAGGGGTCGTCAGGAGTGACTCAGCAGCCAGGCATTCCGGTCAGTCGGGCACGGTCGGACATCAATCGACCCGCCGCCCCGGCCCTGCGAAGGCGTACGGAGGTCGGGTTGTTGACGTTTCCCGTGCTCGGGAGGCCTCGGGAGCGGGATATCCGGGCGCTAGTCGCTATGCTGACCTCGACGCGCGCGCCCCTGTAGCTCAGCTGGCCAGAGCACTCGCCTTGTAAGCGAGATGTCGCCGGTTCGATCCCGGCCGGGGGCTCCAATTTCATCAGGCACTTTCGGGCTGGCCGCCGCTACGTCGAGCTGGTCTGCCACAGCCGCTCAACGCAGTGCACTCGAGGCGCTGGCTGGAGCAGCTCACGGACCCGCTGCCGGTATGCCGGGTAGCAGGGCTCCTCGGTGAGGCGGTCCAGTACGTGCTGCCTTCGGCAGCAACACTTACAGCAACCGGCCGACCAGGCGCCGCATCATCGAATGTTGCTGTGCAGGCTCCGGTAGGTGCCGGGCTCGACCTTCTCGGGCGGGGACAGAGGCGCGTGCCCGGTGAGGACGGCATCTTCCTCAGGTTGGGCATCATCCCCGCTGAGGACGGCACTGGAAAGCTGGCGGGGTACCGCTACGGCCTCTTGCGTGGCGGCCTCGTGCGTCGCGGTCTCCGGCGCAACGGCCCCCTGCCCGACGGCTCCCGCAACGACTCCCTGGGCGGCGGCCTCCTGCGCGACGGCCTCCTGCGGCGCGGGCGGGTCCGCAGCCGGGACGCGGCGCGGGTAGAGGCCGCGGAGGAATCTCTCCACCGGGTGTTCGATCCACCTGTAACACGCCCACGCTAGGGCGATGCCCATCACCGCCCAGACCAGGAGGACCTTGAGGTTCGCCCAGTTCGCGGGGCTGGTCTTCACCGTGCCCATCAGCCAGTAGATGAGTGACAGGTGGACCAGGTAGAAGGCGTAGGACCAGGCGCCGAGGGAGACCAGTGGCTTGCTCCGGAAGATCGAGGGCCGCCCGGAGACGTCGCGGAGCGCTGCAGCGAGTACCACCAGCACGCATGCGGGGATCAGGCCCTGCTGTGACCAGTGCGGGCCCCACCAGCCCTGCTGTGCGCCCCACCACAGGAACAGCACCGAGGCCGGCACCGAGGACAGGGCGAGCCACAGGTTGATCCTCGGCCGCCAGCCGCGGAGGAGCGCGGCAGCGGTGATCATTCCCAGCAGGAACTCGATGAATCGGATCGGTGGGAAGCGCAGGAACCAGGAGAGTTGGATCCAGTACTGCTTCGGGTCGATAAAGTCCTGCACGAAGAACCAGTAGGCCCATTCGATGGCCATGCCGGCTGCGGCGAGGATCGCGAGCGCCGGCAGTCGCAGCCGCAGCAGGGGCCGGATGACGAATGGGAAGAGCAGGTAGAAGAAGGCCTCGCAGGCGACCGACCAGGCCACCGGGTTGGCGACAAGATGGCCCGCCGGCGGGAACCACGCCTCAGTCAGCGACAGGCTCAGCAGGGTGCGCTTCCACGAGTCGTGCCAGACCTGGTCGAAGGCCACCCAGGCGATGATGGTGCTGACCGCGAGCGCCGGCCAGACCCGGGCGAACCGCCGCCAGTAGAACGTCCCGGTGCTCACCGATGGGGAGAACGACCAGGTCAGAACGAAGCCCGAGAGCACATAGAAGAACGTGACCCCGGCATCACCAAACCGGAAGAAGTCGCCGGGCTTGATGTCGTAGACCGAGGGCAACTTCATGACCTGGTTCGCGTGGAACAGGAATACCGCGAACGCGGCGAACCAGCGCAGCCCGGTCAGGGATTCAACCCGGGGCATGCGTTCTTTGGTAGCACTCATCGTGATGTGGCACCTTTTGGGGGCATCCGCCTGACCGGGGGTCGGCTGGCGCTCCAGGCATGATGCCAGGTGCCCCGCCGCTTTGTTAGCCGGGCTGGAGCCTCTGCGGGTGACCCCTGTCGCGCGCCGATCGGCAGTCAGTCGGGTCGCAACAGTGGTCCTTGGCGCTGCCCGTCGACCGGGGCCGTATCGACGACGGCGAGGCCGACGGCAGCAGTGCCCGGAGGATTCCTGGTGAGATGGCGGCGAGCGCGAGGATCGGGTCGGGCGGCGGTAGCCTGGGCCTGGCAAGCGGCCGGATCGGGGCGGAGGTCGATGAGTCGCGCGGCGGAGGAGTCCAACCGGGCGATGCTGCGTGCCCGGGACGCGATGGACCGGGCGTACGCCCAGCCGTTGGACATCCCGGCGCTGGCCCGGATCGCGCACGTCTCCGAGGCGCATTTCATCCGGACGTTCCGGGCGACGTTCGGCGAGACGCCGCACCGCTATTTGCAGCGGCGCCGGATGGAGCGGGCGATGGCGTTGCTGATGGAGACCGACCGGGACGTGACAGACATCTGTTACGCGGTCGGCTTCGGCAGCCTGGGCACGTTCAGCAGGACGTTCCGGCAGGTGGTTGGGGAGTCGCCCTCGGATTTCCGGCGTCGGCACGTCGCGCCGCCGAACGTGCCGTCGTGCTTCACCAAGGCGTGGACCAGACCTGTCAGTTTTGGATAAGCAGCAGGTCAGGGGCGACCTCTAGCGTCATGGGCATGACGATGAACGCGATCAGCCGCTCCCAGATCTACGTCCTGGACCAGAACGAGGCGCTTGACTTTTACGTCAACAAGCTCGGCATGGAGGTCAACACCGATCAGGATCTCGGGTTCATGCGGTGGTTGACAGTAAACCTGCCCGGCGATTCGGAGCGCGAGATCCTGCTGGAGAAGCCGGGACCGCCGGCGCTGGACCCGGCGACCGCCGAGCAGGTCCGGGAGTTGCTCACCAAGGGTGCTCTGGGTGGGTACCTCTTCATGACCACCGACGACGCCCACAAGACGTACGAGGATCTCGTGGCGAAGGGTGTCGAGATCACCGACGAGCCGACCGAGCGCCCGTACGGGATCGACTTCGGCATCCGTGACCCGTTCGGCAACCGGATCCGCATCGGCCAGATGTTCCCGCGGTCGTAGGGCGGACCGACACCGGAGGGCGCGGGGCAACCCGCGCCAACTCCATCAGGCTTTTTCCGACCGACGTCGTCGCGCGGCGACGTAGCGGCGCATCTTTTCGGCAGTGCCGCAGTCGTCCATGCTGCACCAGCGGCGACTGCGGTTCTTGCTCTCGTCGTTGAAGAGGAATCGACAGCCACCGCATCCCTTGATCCGGTCCAGTGCCCCCGCGGTGAGCAGTTGGACCGCCGCGTGCACCACTGGCCGGAGGGGCCGGGCAAGCGTGTGGTCATCTCGCCAGACCCATGCGAACGTGCTCCCGCCTTGAAGCTGTGCGTGGCCGAGAGCGTCCGCTTCGTCGTCCCGCAGCCGGGCCAGCGCATCCGTGCTCGGAGCGCCTCCGGCGGCCAGCGGCCGGAAGATTTCGTCGAGGTAGTCGCGGGTGCCCAGCGCTCGCGCGAAGGCAGCGTGAGCGCCATCTGGGTCGTTGCGCGACAGCCGGTGTAGTGCTGTCGCCTCGGCCTCGGTGAGGGTGCCCGCGTGTACGCCCCAGGCGACAAGCTCCTGATAGCCCGTGAGCACGTCGTCGTCCGACGGCCCGCCGGGTGGGCCGGTGCGGGTGTTGATGAAGCCCAGGGCGACGTTGCCGCCCACCAGGTGCATCCGCGTCACGCCCTCGACTGTTTCCATCAAAACCGACTTTACCAGTTGACCCCGATTGAGAGCCTGGCTAGCTTGTTTCTGGTGTAAGCAACTTAGCCGGTAACAGTTGGAGGGTGGATGAGCCGCTGGCGAGCAGTGGGAGCGCTGATCGGCTTGTCCGGCGGCACGTTCCTCTACACCACAGCCGAGGCGCTGCCGATCGGCCTGCTGCTCCCGATGGCCGCGGACCTCGCCGTCGCACCGTCGCAGGTGGGCATGCTCGTCACCGCGTACGGCGCGGTGGTCGTTGTCGCCTCGATTCCGTTGACGGCCCTGGCCAGGAGAATTCCTCGCCGGCGACTACTGTCGGCGCTCCTGGCCGGCTTCGTCGTCAGCACCGCGACCACTGTGTTCGCGAGTATGTTCGCGCTGCTGTTGGCGGCCAGGATGGCAACCGCTGCTACGCACGCGTTGTTCTGGGCCGTTGTGGTGCCGGCCGCGGCCGAGCTGTTCCGACCCGAGCTACGCGGTCGGGTGGTGTCGATCGTGTTCGCCGGCGGTAGCGTCGCCCTGGTCATGGGGGTGCCAGCGGGCACCTGGCTGGGCGAACGCGCGGGCTGGCGGGTGTCGTTCCTGGCGGTGGCCGGACTCGGCGCGATCGTGCTCGTCGCGGTGGCGTCGCTCCTGCCCTCCACGCCGCCCGATCAGGGGCACGCCGTCCGGGGCGAGACACCCGATGTCCACCGCTTCTGGCTGCTCGTCGCTGTGGCCATCCTGACGACCGCCGGCGCCATCGCTGCCTACACCTATGTCGCCCTCTTCGTCACCGAGGTCAGCGGGTTCCCCGCCTCGGCGGTCGGGGCCATCCTGCTGGCGCGCGGTGTGGCAAGCGTGCTCGGGATCCTCGTTGTCGCAGCGGTGGTGGACCGCAACCCGTGGCTCGCCCTGGTCGCGACCGTCGCGCTTCAGTCGGTGGCACTGCTCGGGCTGTACGCGATCGGCCACCGTCCGGCGGCCGCCGTGGGCCTGCTCGCTCTGGCCGGCCTGGCGTTCGCGGCGTTCACCGCTGTGCTCGGTGGCGTCGTCCTGCAGGTGGCACCCGGGCGCTCCGACCTCGCGGCCGCCACCGTCTCCGCCGCTGTGAACGTCGGCATCACCGGCGGTGCCCTGGTCGCCGGCTTCGCCCTGCCGAGCCATGGCGTACACAGCACGGTGCTGCTCGGCGCCCTGCTCGGCGGCGTCGCTCTGATGATCATCGCCGCTGGCCTCACCGGGCAGGCTCGCCGCCGGCGCAAGCGCGCAGCAGCGCCGACCGCCGCAACCCCAGATCCGCTCGGCAATCGGATCCGCGTTGGGCAGACGTCCCCCCGGTCGTAGGGCGGCCAACAGCGAAGGGCGCGGGGCGATCCCGCGCCCTCCGATGTGTTGAGGTGTGGGGCATGCGGACGCGACTGCTGTACCTCGCCCGGCACGCCGAGCAGGACCTGACCGGTCCCGGCGAGCCCGACACCGGCCTGTCGGAGCGGGGCCGGCGACAGGCCACACTGCTCGGCGAGCGGCTGCGGGGCCGCTCATTCGCCGCCGTCCACCACGGGCCGCTGCGCCGGGCCGCGCAGACCGCCGAGCTGGTCGCCGCGTCGCTGCCCGGAGTTCCGGTGTACGCGTCGAAGCTGGCCGGTGACCACCTCCCACACGACACGGACCCGGCCGGCCTGCCGTCGGCGTACGCCGAGTTTCTGGGCCGGTTCTCGCCGGCCGAGCGGGCCGACGGGCCGCGGGTGACGGCGGAGGCGGTGCGCCGCTTCGCCGGCCCGGTCAGTGTGGAGGCCGCCGGTGAGGAACCGGTTCGTGAGCTGGTGGTGACGCACGCCTTTCTGATCGGTTGGCTGATCCGGCATGCCCTGGAGGCGCCGGAGCGGCGGTGGCTGGGTTTGAACTCGCACAACGCGGGGCTGACCGTGATCCGGTACGGCGTCGGTGGCCCGCCGAGCCTGATCGCGGTCAACGACGTGGCGCACCTGCCTCTGGAGCTGCGGGGCACCGGCCTGCCGGCGGACTACCTGGTCTGAGTGTCCGTGGCGCGCAGCAGCAGTTCGACGAGCGCGCGGGTTGCCGGCGGTGGTGCGGGGTCGGCGGGGCAGTCGACGTACCCGGTCTCGATGGTGCCGACGGTCAGTCGGTAGCTGAACGCGTCCGAGCAGCTTGTCGTGGTGTTTTCCGGGCGGCCCTCGGTGGTCAGCCGGGGGTCGGCGGCGAGCCCACGGAGCCGGCCGAGGTCGGCGGGGGCGAGTTGGCCGGTACGCCGGCTGCCGGCCCGGTCGACCGCCGTCCATCTGCCGTCCGGCTCGACGGTCACCTGGTCGCCGCGACCGGCGAAGCCGCCGGAGCGGAACAGCAGCACGCGGGCGGTCGAGCTGTCGGTGGCGGTCGACGCGGGGGCTGGGGTGGCGGGGGCGGCGGACGGCGGGGCGGCCGTGGCCGAGCCGGCGTCGGTGGTGGCCGACGGCTGGTCCCGAGGGGTGCCGACCTGGTCGGTGCTGGTGCAGCCGACCAGGAAAGCGGCCAGGAGTGCGATCGTGGCACCGGCTGTCGAGGCGGGTCTCATGTCCGTCGGACGCGCGATGCGTGCCGCTGGTTCCCATGTCAAGGCACTCATCCGTTCGGCCATTGTCGATGTCTGTGAGAGGTCGAACCCTTCTCTTTTCGTCGACACATCGCTATATCTACATGCGTGACTACCCCCGTCACACTCTTCTCCTTCCAGGAGGGCACGTGAAAAGATCCGTCGCCGCCGTCAGCGCAGCGCTGCTCACCAGCGGCCTGCTGACCTGTGTCGCCACCGCGGCACAAGCGGCCCCACCGACCGCCCCCGCGCCGGACGCCTCCGTCGCGGCCCAGGCGGCGACCGTTCTGCGAACGAACCCCGGCGCCGTCCAGGGTTCCGGCGCCGAGTCCTACCAGGTGCGCAGCACCAAGGTGGACGCCAACGGCGCGGCGCACACCCGCTACACCCGGACCTACCAAGGGCTTCGGGTGTACGGCGGTGACTTCGTCATCCACGCCGCTCCGAACGGCACCTACGCCGGCAGTTCGGTCGGACTCGTCGCACCGCTGACCATCGCCACCACGGCCAAGGTCACCGCCGCCGCGGCGAAGAAGGCAGCCCGCGCCGAATTCACCGGCAAGGCGGAATCCGTCGGCACCCCGGAACTGTTCGTCGACGCCAGCTCCGGCACGGGCCGACTCGCCTGGGAGACCGTGGTCAGCGGCTGGCAGCCCGACGGGCAGACCCCGTCCCGGCTGCACGTCATCACCGACGCCGTCACCGGCGCGGCAGTGGGGTCGTACGACGAGATCGAGTCGGTGGTCGGCAGCGGCCAGGGCATCTACAGCGGCTCGGTAAGCATCGACACGACGCTCTCCGGCAGCACGTACCAGATGATCGACCCGTCGCACGGCAACGGCCGCACCTGCGACATGAACAACGGCACGTCGACCTGCACTACCCTCACCGACGCCGACAACGCGTGGGGCACCGGCGCCAACTCCAACCGGCAGTCCGCCGCCGTGGACGCGCACTTCGGTGCGGCGAAGACGTTCGACTACTTCAAGAACGTGCACGCCCGCAACGGCATCTTCGGCAACGGCAACGGTGTGCCGAGCCGGGTGCACTACGGCAACAACTACGTGAACGCCTTCTGGGACGGCTCCCAGATGACCTACGGCGACGGCTCCAGCAACTCCCGCCCCCTCGTCTCGCTGGACGTGGCCGGGCACGAGATGAGCCACGGTGTCACCGAGGCGCTGGCCGGCCTGGTCTACTCCGGCGAGTCCGGCGGCCTCAACGAGGCCACAAGCGACATCTTCGGCAACATGGTGGAGTTCTACGCCGCCGCGCCGAGCGACCCGGGCGACTACCAGGTCGGTGAGAAGATCAACATCAATGGCAACGGTACGCCGCTGCGCTACATGTACAACCCGTCGCTGGACGGCTCGTCCGACAGCTGCTGGTCCACCAGCACCAAGAACAAGGACGTGCACTACTCCTCCGGCGTGGCTAACCACTTCTTCTTCAACCTCGCCGAGGGCACGGGCGCCACGTCGTACGGCACCTCGCCGGTCTGCGGCTCCGCTCCCGCGGTGACGGGCATCGGCCGGACCAAGGCCGAGAAGATCTGGTACCGGGCGCTCGACGTCTACTTCACCTCCAACACGTCGTACGTCAACACCAGCAACCCGGCGAACACCGCCCGCGCCTACAGCCTGCGGGCGGCCACCGACCTGTACGGCAGCTGCTCCACCGAGTACAAGGCCGTGCAGGCCGCCTGGACCGCGGTGAACGTGGCCGGCAGCGACTCCACCTGCTCGACCGGAAACGACTTCTCGGTGTCGCTCTCGCCGACCGCCGGCTCGGTCAACCCGGGCAGCGCGGTCTCCACCACAGTGGCCACCGCCACCACGAGCGGTACGGCGCAGACCGTGACGTTCTCCGCGTCCGGCCTTCCCAGCGGGGCGAGCGCCGCGTTCAGCCCCACCTCGGTGACCTCGGGCGGCTCGTCCACCCTCACCATCAGCACCTCGGCGAGCACCCCGCCCGGCACCTACTCGATCACCGTCAACGGTGCCGGCGCGGTCACCCGCAGCGCCACATACTCGCTTACGGTGAACGGCACCGGCGGCGGCTGCACCGCGCCGGGTCAGAAGCTGGCCAACCCGGGCTTCGAGTCCGGCGCGACCGGCTGGACGGCCAGCTCCGGCGTCATCACCAACTCGAGCAGCCGGCCGGCCCGCACCGGGTCGTACAAGGCATGGCTGAACGGGTACGGCAGCACCCGCACCGAGACGCTCGCCCAGTCGGTGAGCGTGCCGGCCGGCTGTTCGTCGTACGCCCTCAGCTTCTGGCTGTACGTCAGCTCCGCCGAGACCACCACGAGCGTCGCGTACGACAAGCTCACCGTGCAGGTGCTCAACTCGAGCGGAACCGTGCTGGCCACGCTGGCGACCTACTCGAACCTGAACAAGGGCACCAGCTACAGCCAGAAGTCCTTCTCTCTGGCCGCGTACGCCGGCCAGACCGTCAGCCTGAAGTTCACCGGCACCGAGGACTCCTCGCTGCAGACGTCCTTCGTGATCGACGACACCGCGCTCACCGTCTCCTGACCTGAGCTGACCTGAGCTGACCTGAGCTGATCGACGTCGGGCCCGGCGGCCACCCCCTCACGGGTGGTCGCCGGGTCCGCGCCGTTATGGTCGCCGCACCGCCCGTGTTGGCGGGTCGGATCGGCGGCGTCGGACGCTGGCGCGGAGAGGGGCGGACGTGTCGGACGCGGAGTTGACCGTCGAGGTGACCGGGCCGGTGGCGACCGTGGTGATCCACAACCCGGCCCGCCGTAACGCGATGACGGCGGCCATGTGGCGGCAGTTGCCCGAGCTGCTCGACCGGCTGGAGCCCGACCCCGACGTACGCGCGCTGGTGCTCACCGGCGCGGGCGACGCCTTCTGCGCCGGTGCCGACCTCGGTGACCTGGCCGAGTTGCTGGACGCCGGCGACGCCAGCATCGCGGTGGCCGCCGAGGAACGGCTGGCCAGCTTCGCCAAGCCGACAGTTGCGGCCATCCGGGGCGCCTGCGTCGGCGGTGGCGCCCAGCTCGCGGTTGCCTGCGACCTTCGGTTGGCGGCGGATGACGCCCGCTTCGGCGTACCGCCGGCCCGGCTCGGCCTGGTCTATCCGGCGCCGACGACGCGCCGGCTGGCCCGGTTGGTCGGCCCGTCCGCCGCCAAGCACCTGTTGTTCACCGCCGAGCTGATCGACGCCGAGCGCGCCCTGCGGATCGGCCTGGTCGACGAGGTGCTGCCCGCCGACCGGCTCGCGGGGCGGGTGGACGAGCTCACCGCCACGATCGCCAAGCGCTCGCCGCTGAGCGTCGCCGCCGCCAAGGAAATCGTCGACGACCGGGCCGGGCCGGCGCGAATCGCCTGGTGGCACCGGAAGGTGGCCGCCAGCGGCGAGGCCCGGGAAGGGGTGGCGGCGATGGCCGAGCGCCGCACGCCCCGCTTCGCCTGGCAGCCACCGACCGACACCTGAGCGTTCCGGCTGCGGCCGCCGGGCCGCCCGAGCCGCGGGCCGTCCGAGCTGCGGGCCGCGCGAGCCGTCGCGTCGCCGGGCCCGCCCTACCTACCGCCGTCCCCTTTGCTCTGCTTCAACCGACGCAACACTCACGGCGCCGAAGTGTTGCGTCAGTTGAAGCAGAGCAAAGGGCTCGGTGTGCACCTGCCGGGCCGTTGGAGCCGTTCCGCGCGCTCTGCCAGACCTGACCACCCGATGGCCGCCGTCGATTCCACGCATTGCGAAACCTCGATCCCGGGTGGTGTCGGCTCGGGGCCGTACGGCAGGCTGTCCGTCGTGCAGCGTGATCGGTTGCTTGCGGGCCGCTACCGGCTCCTGGAGCGTCTCGGCAGTGGCGGAATGTCCGCGGTGCACCGGGCGTACGACGAGGTGCTCGAACGGGACGTGGCGGTGAAGGTGCTTGTCGTCTCGGGCACCCACGGCAGGCGGCGGGGCCCGAGGTGCTCGCGGTGACAGCCGCCCCGGGCTACCGGGCGCAGCCGTTCGATCCCGGCCCGACGAAGCGGGTCCAGGTCGAGCTGACCTCGGCCGAGCATCGCAGCGAGATCCGTGTGCACTGCGCCAACGGCCGCCCCAAGTCGAAGGTCAAGGAACGCGCCGCCTGACGGGGGCCGGCGGGTGCCGCGCCGGGGACGTACCCCGGACGCGGCCCCCCGTTCCCGCCGGCCCGGTCCGTCACCGCCCGGCCAGCGCAGCCCAGCCCGGGTTGACCGGCTCCCGACGCAGCGGCATGTCCGCCTCCGCCGGCGTCCGGTCGCCCTTGCGCTGGTTGCAGCCGTAGCAGGCGGCGGTGGTGTTCCGCCAGGTGTTCCGGCCGCCGCGCGAGCGGGGCAGGATGTGGTCGATGGTCGCCGCCGGGCCGTCGCAGTACGCGCAGCGCCTGTCGTCGCGGCGCAGCACGCCCGCCCGGGACCAGGCTGGCCCGGCGCTGAACCGCCACCGGGTGACCACGTAGCGGACGAGCCGCACCACCCGGGGCATCGGGAAGACACCGATCACCTGGTCGGGCTCCGACTCGTGGATCTCGGCGACCCGGCGGCAGAGCATCCGGATGGCGTGTTGAACGGTGACCCGGTGCAGCGGGCCGAGGTCGGCGTTGATGACGAGGACGGCGTCCACCGGGAACTCCTTCCAGGGGCGGACTGCTCCGGACGGCGAAGAGCCGCCCGGTCCGGCTGTCGGACGGGGCGGCTCAGCGCGTTCGGGTACGCGTCAGTCGGGCCGGCCCGCCCGGGGACCTTCCGCTCGGCAACCGCCGCCGGGCAGCACCGACGACGGCACGGTGGTGACGTGCGACATCGTCATGATCTGCTCCCGTGGCGGTGGTTGACCTTGCGCGATCACGGTAGGTCGGCGGGGGATAGAGGGGCAACGTATTTCGATCGGCCCTCCGGCGACTCGGGGCGCCGCTGACGACGGGTCCGAGGGGTGGCTGCCGTCGAACGTCGGGCGATTGTCAGCGGCCGGTCCAGCCGGAGGGCCATCCGCGCGGTGAGTTCGCTGTCCAGCAGCGGTCGGTTGACCTCGGCGGCGACCGCCAGGGCCGGGCCGGAGACGGAACGCCAGATGGCGGCCAGGCCGGCACCGAGACCGAGCAGGGCGACGGCGGCCCGGGTGGTGGGCGAACCAGCCGCCGCAGCGGCACTCACCCCGACCACCGCGAAGAGCACGACGAGCAGTGGCACCAGCACCGGCCAGAAGATGCCCCGGGCGGCCTGGGCCACCAGCCGCCGGTCGCGGATGATCAGGTTGCGGGCGACCACCGCGTAGTCGTCCTCGTCGAGCAGGTCGCGCGGGTGCAGGCCACCGGTGAGTACGCCGCGCCACAGGTCACCCTGGTTGCGCAGCTCGCGGCTCAGTTCGGTGGCGTCGGGCTCGGTCGGGTCGCCCCGGCCGGCCCGGTCCACCGCGACCGCCCACGCGGCAAGCGAGCGGCGCACCACCGCGGCCGAGTACGGCGGCAACACGCTGGCCAGCTCGTCAAGCCACCGGCTGAGCTGGATCTGCCGGCCGTTGAAGCGCCGCAACAGTTGGGTGACGTCGCCGGGCCGGACCGTGTCGGCAAGGGATCGGCCGAGCCGGTAGGCAAGCCCGACCCGGAGGTTGGTGGCCATCGCCCAGCGCAGCACCTCCACGTTGAGGTCGTCCAGGGCGAGCAGCAGCGGTTCGAGGTCGGGAGGATCGGGCTGGGCCAGATCGGGCAGCCGGTCCAGGTCGGGCAGTCGGGAGCGGGCGGCGGACGTGTCGGGCAGCGGCCCGGCGTGCCGGGTGAGCGCGGCGATCTGGGCGAGCGCGACGTCGACCCCGTCGAGGTACATCCGCATCCGGCGGGGTGTCGACATCTCGGTCAGGTTGGAGAGTTTCGCCGGTGGGCGGGCGGCGACGGCGGGAGAGGGCTCGGCGTGCTGACCGTTGTGGTACGCGTCGGCCATCCACCAGCCCAGACGCAGCGCGGTGACGACGCAGGCGCGTTCGTCGCGGAGCAGGGGGTACGCGTCGTCCCGGCCGATGTCCTCGGCCAGCGGAAGGCCGCCGGCGCGGTGCAGTGGTGACATCTCCCGCTGCCCTCCCGCCCGACTGATCGACGGATGATCATTCGAGCGTACGGCAGCGTACTGTCGCTTATGTTGGTTTTTGTCGGTTTGGGTTGCCTCGCCCGGCCAGCAGCCCGCGCGGCCGGATCGACCGCACCGGCTCGGCCGCCGCGCCCTCGGCGCGCAGGATGTGGTTCGCGGCGATGATCCCGGTGGCGGCAGAGCGTTCCATCAGGGCGCTCGGGAAGCCGGTGGCGATGCCGTCGCCGGCCAGGTAGACGCCTGGCGCGTCCGTGCGTACCCCAGGACGCCAGGCGTGGCTGCCTGGCGTGAAGGCCGGCGCCTGCGCCTCCACCCGGGCGCGCAACTCGCGGACCCGCAGGTCGGCGGCCTCCGGCCAGAGCGTCACCAGCTCGCGGCGCATCCGCTCGGCCAGTTCCTCGGCCGGCACGTCGGGCTCGCAGGCGTACGCGTGCAGCTCGACGACCGACCCGCCGGTCTGCCGGGCCCAGCGCCGCGACTCGTTCTCCAGCCGGTGATAGAGCGTCACCGAATCCAATGTGGGCTGGCGGGACACGCCGCTGAACACCGCCCGCTCGGCGGCGACGTCCCCGTCGCACCAGTACCGGGCCACCGCGTACGGCGGGCCGGGCGTGCCGAACGCGGGCATCCGCGCCACAAGCTCCGGTGCCTGTCCGACCAGGTCGGCGGAGGCCGCGACCAGTGCCGCCATGGCCGGCGGATCCATGGCCAGCACCACATGGCCCGCCGCGTGACTGCCGCCGTCGGAGGTCGTCACCCGCCACCCGTCGGCGTCGCGGTGCACACCTGTCGCGGCGGCACCTGTGAGCACCCGGCCGCCGTGCTTCTCCACGTGCCGGGTCAGCGGCCCCCAGATCGCCGTCGCGTAATCCTCGTCGGGGCAGTCGAAGGCAAGCCCCTCCGGGTTGCCGAGCAGATAGAAGTGGAACTGGGCGACCATCTCGGCTGCCGACATCTCCGCCTCGTGGTTGAAGAACGAGTGCGAGAAGACCTCGAACAGCATGGCCCGCGCCCGATCCGGCAGCCGCAGCGAGGCCAGCAGCTCGTCGGCGGTGGAATCGTCCAGCTCGGCGTAGGTGCGCACCGGGTCGTAGCTGAGCAGCGGCAGCGCGGCGTCCCGGTCCATCGACCGCAGGTCGGAAAAGCGCAGGCTGGGGCTGCGCAGCAGCAACGCCAGCAGGTTGGCCGGCGGCGCTGGCGGCAGCTTGCCGAACTCCTCGGTCGGCCACTGCTCGCTGAGGATCGGATAGCCCGGAATGGGCTTGAGGAAGCCCAGGTCGGGGTCGATGCGACGGAGGATGGAACGCCAGTTGTAGTACTGCCGGAAGAACGCGTGGAACCCGTGCTCGTTCTGCTGACTGCCGTCGGCGAGCGCCTCCGGCCAGGCGCCCAGTCGGCCGCCGAGGGTGGGTGCCGCCTCCAGCACCGTCACCGCCACGCCCCGCTCGGCCAGCACGACAGCCGCCGACATGCCGGCGATGCCACCGCCCACCACCACCGCCGCGACCGGTCGCGGCACGCGGGCCGCCCCACCGCCGCCCGGGTCCACCTCATGCTGACGTACGCCGATGAGTCGACCCACCACTCGCGACAGCGCCACGGGGCACCTCCCTTGCGGCAAGTCTTCCCTACGGGAGGCAACGGCGCGCTCTGTCGGAGGCCGGCCAGACGTACTCCAGGTCCCCCGGCACGTCGGTCCCGAAGATCGGGCCGTAGTGCGCAGGGTCCTTGCGCAGCAGCGACGCGCGGTGGCTGAGGTGCATGTCGTCGCGGCCCAGCCACGGCGGCAGCTCGCCGGCGGAGGCCAGCTCGTCCTGGGTGCGGATCACCCCGGGACCGCAGGCGGCGGCGAGGTCGACGGCCAGCGTGCCGGCGCACGTGTCGGCCCGACCCGGCTCGGTCCAGACCGCGCACATGTCCAGCCCGTAGCGGGTGAGCGCCTCCTCGTACCCGGCCCACATCTTCACCGCCGGGTGGTTGCGCCAGCCGTACCCGGGGCGGGTCAGCCCGCGCAGCACCTGGATGGCCTCCACCCGCTGCTTGCCCAGCCGCTTCTGGTCCAGCACGCGGGCGCTGGCCAGGAAGTTCGGATACGGGAGGAAGGTCTGCATGTCGCTGCTCTACCCGCCGGCCGGGCCGGCATGCCTGACCTGGGATGATCCGGACGGGGTCGCCCAGTGTGGTCGTGCTGACTACGATCCGGGCATGGCGGAGCCGTGGCGGAACCGGGCGCGACGGGCGGTCGAGTGGAACTGGCGACTACGGTCCGCTGGGGATCCCCGCCCGCACTACGTGATCTGTGGTCGGGACTCGCTCGCCTACTACGTCGCCCGCGCGATCCTCGAATCCGAGCCGCCCGTCGGCGGGGCCCGGGTGACGGTCGTGGTGCCCGAGCGTTACCCCGACAACGGGCCGGACGTGGCCGCGCTGCGCGGGGTCCGGGTGGTCCGCTCCGACCGGCTGGACGTGGCCACCTTCGAGACCGCCGGGCTGGCCGGGGCGGCCGGGCTGGCCCTGCTGCACCAGGACGACGTGGGCAACCTGCACGCCGCGCTCTGCGCCCAGGCCGTCGATCAGCGGGTCCGCCAGGTGCTGCGGATGTTCAACGGCACCCTCGCCGACGGCGTACGCAAGCTGCTCAAGGCACCCGTCGAGGTGCTCTCCGACGCCGAGATGGCCGCGCCCGCGTTCGTCGCCGCCGCGCTCGGCGAGGTCGACCCCAGCTCATTCCAACACCGGGACAAGACGCTGCGGGTGGCCCGGCGCGACGACGTCCGTCCGCAGGATGTGGTGTGCGCGCTGGCCCGCCTCAGCGAAGAGCAGGGTGTCGAGCTGTTGCCGGCCGAGCAGGCCGGCGCGGACCTGGTGCTCGCCGAGGCGACAGGTCAACCGCCGGGCACCGAGGTGGCCGCCCGGCGGCTGGTCCGCGCCCGGCGGCGGCGTCGTCCGGTGGCGGTGTTGATGCGTGCGGTACGCGGCTTCGCCACCCGCAAGATCGGCATCGCGGTGATGCTCGTGCTCGCTGTGATCGCGGTGCTGGGGGCGCTCATCTCCCGCGCCGAGGGCGTCTCCCCGGCGGAAGCGCTGTACCTGACACTCGTCACCACGCTCAGCGGCGCCGACCCGGACACTGGCAAGCCGCCGGACGCGCAGGTCATGCAGGTGGTGCTCAACCTGGCCGGGCTGGCGCTGATCCCGCTGATCACCGCAGTCGTGGTGGACGGCATCGTCAACGCCCGACTGGCCCTGCACACCGGCCGGCAGCAGCCGGCCCGGGCCGGGCACGTGGTGGTGATCGGCCTGGGCAACGTCGGCACGCGGGTGATGGCACGCCTGCGCGAGTACGACGTCGAGGTGGTCGCCATCGACAAGGACCCGGAGCCGCGCGGCGGTGCCCTCGCCCGGCAACTGGAGGTGCCGCTGATCGTCGGCGACGCCGCCCTGCCCGAGACGCTCATCTCCGCTTCGGTGGCCGACTGCCAGGCGCTTGTGGTGGCGTCCACCGACGACGTGGCGAATCTGGAGGCGGCACTGACCGCCCGGGACCTCCGCGACGACCTGCGGGTGGTGCTGCGCCTCCTCGACGGCGACTTCGCCGCGCGGGTCGAGGAGACCCTTGCCCTCGGCGTGTCCCGATCGGTTTCCTACCTGGCCGCGCCGGCCTTCATCGGTGCCCTCACCGAACGCGCTGTCATCACCACGATCCCTGTCGACCGGCACGCGCTGCCGGTCGCCGAGGTGCCTGTCGCCGCAGGCTCCGAGTTGGACGGCCGTCCACTGAGCTCGGTCAGCCGGGACGGTCAGGTCCGCCTTATCGCCCGAACCCCAACCGGTGGGGGCAGGACGATCTGGTGGAAGGACCTCGACCCCCGCCAGGTGATCTTCGCGGGTGACCGGCTCACAGTGGTCGCCCGCCGACGCGGCCTGGACTGGCTGACCGGTCAGTGCGCCCCGCCGGCCCCGGTCTCCCGGCCGGCCGAGTCGGTCCATGGCGGAGTGCACAGCCCAGCGGCGGCGGCCCCCGTGGTGCCGGGCCAGGCAGGTGCGGGGGCCGACACGACGCACCCCGTTCATCCGGCCGGAGATTCGCCCTCGACGACCAACGGCGGCGGTCTACCTGACGAACCCGAGGTGACCCGTCGACATGATGGGACCGGCGAGGTGAACTGACAGCGCCCGGTGAGCCGGGCCGACGTTGTCCAGCTACTCGGCTTGCGGTGGCGTACGTTGTGCGTACACTCGGGCTGTGAGTGCTAAGGCAGAGCGACTGCACCTGCGGGTCGACGAGCAGCAGAAGGCGTTGCTGGAGGCGGCGAGTCAGGCGTCCGGGGACAGCGTGTCGACGTTCGTGTTGAAGGCGGCGACCGAAGCCGCGGCGGATGTGCTCGCCGACCGGCGGGTGTTTGTGCTGGACGAGGACGCCTGGCGGGTCTTCGACGAGGCGTTGCAGGAGCCGGCGCAGGACGTCGCCGGGCTGCGGGAGCTGTTGACCGGTCCAACGGTGCTCGACCCGCCGGCAGATGGTGCGTCGCGGTGAGATCCCGCTTCTCGGCGGTCGAGCCGCTGTCGACCGAGTCCGCAGTGACCGGGTTCGACTGCGGCTCCCGCGCACAGTCGGTGTGGCTGGTCGAGCATGCCCTACAAAGCCACCGAGCGGGCTTGTCCCGGGTGTACGTGGTGCGTGACAACGAGCACCCGGATCAGCGAGTGGCCGGCTACTACGCGCTGGCTGCCGGTAGTGTCGCTCCCGCCGATGCCTCGCCTCGCCTACAGCAGGGGGCCGGCCGCTACCACCAACCGGTGGTGATCCTGACTCGGCTCGGAGTCGACCGCAGCGCCCAGGGCGTCGGTCTTGGTCGAGCGCTTGTGGTCGACGCCCTGCGGCGTATCGCCTCCGCCGCCGAGGTCATCGGCGTACGCGCCGTGCTCATTCACTGTGAGACAGACGCTGCCCGCGACTTCTACCAGCGGCTGGCCAAGTTCGAGGCCAGCCCCACCGACCCCATGCACCTGCTGCTGCTGATGAAGGATCTCCGCCGGGCGCTGAGCGGCTGACCGATCCGCGGGAACCGGCCGACACTGAGCGACAATCCATGGCATGCGTTTCCGCGTCCTCGGGCCGACCAGGGTGCTGCTTGCCGACGGGCGAGAGCTTCCCGTGGGCGGCCCTCGGTTGCGCGCGCTCCTGGCGCTCCTCCTGCTCGATGCGGGCCGCATCGTTCCCGCCGAGCGGCTGATCGACGGCCTGTACGGCGAGCACCCACCCCGTGGACCGGCCAACGCGCTCCAATCCCAGGTGTCGCGGCTGCGTCAGGCCCTGCCCGCAGAGGACGCCCTGGTTGAGTTTCACCAGGCCGGCTACCGCCTGGCGGTGGATCCCGAGGACGTCGACGCGTACCGGTTCGAGCGCCTCGCCGAGTCGGGGCGCCGCGCGCTCGCCGCTGGTGACTGGTCCCACGCGGCGGCTGTGTTGCGCGAGGCGTCGGAGTTGTGGCACGGCCCTGCTCTGGCCGATGTGCTGAACGCGCCAGCGCAGGCGGCACGGCTGGACGAGCTGCGGCTGGCCGCCGTCGAGGATCGGATCGAGGCGGAGCTGGCGTTGGGCGGGCACAGCGCGCTGGTCGCGGAGCTGCGGGAGCTCGTCGTCGCGCATCCGCTGCGGGAACGGGCGCGAGGTCAGCTCATGAGCGTCCTGTCCGGGCTGGGCAGGCCGGCCGAGGCGCTCGCCGAGTTCGAGGACGCGCGGCGCACGCTCGCCGAGCAGCTCGGCGTCGATCCTTCGGTGGAGCTTGCCGCGATCCATCTGGCGGTGCTGCGCGGTGAGGAACGCCCGGCGACCGAGCAGGCGCTCCCGAGCCAGCTCACCACGTTCGTCGGGCGGGAAGAGGAGCTGAAGCGCGTTGGTGACCTGCTCGGCGAACGGAGACTTGTCACCGTCACCGGCCCCGGGGGAGCTGGCAAGACGCGGTTGGCGATCGAGGCGGCGGGCCGGGCCGGCGGGGAGGTCCGTTTCGTCGAGCTGGCCGGGCTGACCGACGGGTCGGACGTACCGCAGGCGGTGTTGAGTGCGCTGGGCCTTCGCGACGCGGGCCTGCGCGCCCCGGCCGAGCACGGCCGACACCCGACCGACCGGCTGGTCGAGGCGCTGGCCGAGCGGCGGATGCTGCTCGTGCTCGACAACTGTGAGCACGTCGTCGCCGACGTGGCCCGGCTGGCCGCACGGATGCTGAGCGCCAGCCCGTCGCTGCGCGTCCTGGCCACCAGCCGTGAACCGCTCGGGCTGGCCGGCGAGGCGTTGTGCCCGCTGTCCGGGCTCACAGTGCCGCCGCCCGACGTACCGACGCTGGCCGTCGACGACTACGCGGCGGTGCGGCTGTTCGCCCAGCGGGCCGCCGACGTCGTACCAGGCTTCGCCGTCACCTCGGCAAACGCAGAGGCGGTGCTGTGCATCTGCCGCACCCTCGACGGCCTGCCGTTGGCCATCGAGCTGGCCGCCGCGCGGCTGCGGGCGCTGCCTGTCGCCGAGGTGGCCGTCCGCCTCGACGACCGGTTCCGGCTGCTGTCGGTGGGCAGCCGGGCCGCCCCGCGGCGACACCGGACGCTGCGCGCGGTTGTCGAGTGGAGCTGGGACCTGCTCGACGACGACGAACGGAGGCTGGCCCGCCGGCTGGCTGTCTTCGCCGGCGGTGCCACGCTGGAGGCGGCCGGGCGGGTCTCCGGCCTGCCCACCGCCGAGCTTGTCGACGCGCTGACCGGTCTTGCCGACAAGTCCTTCGTGGAGTTGACCGGCGGCCGCTACCGGATGCTCGAAACCGTGCGCGCGTTCTGCGCCGAACGGCTCGCCGAGGCCGGTGAGGCCGAGCAGTTGCGGCGCGCGCACACCGCGTACTTCCTGGAGTTCGCCTGGACCGCCAGTGACCACCTGCGCGGGCCGGATCAGGTGCGCTGGCTGCGACGGCTCGACGCCGAACGGGACAACCTGCACACAGGGCTGCGTCGTGCCACAGCTGCCGGTGACACGGCCGAGGCGGCCGGGCTGGTCGCGGCCCTGTCGTTCTACTGGTGGCTGCGCGGCATGCGCGGGGAGGGTGCCCGGCTGGCCGCCGCCGTCCTCGACCTGCTCGGCACCGGGGCGCCACAAGAGCTGGGCGAGGAGTACGCCCTCTGCGTCTACAACGCCTCGCTCGGAGGGTTCGGCCAGCTGTCGTCCCTCGGGTCGGAGCAACCGCTGCTCTACGGCCTCGACCGGCTGCCTCGCCAGCCCTTCCTGCTGTATCTGTCGGGGATCTCGAACGGACCGCCGGCCGGCGGTGTCGAGGACGTCGACGACCTCATGCGGCACCTGCGGCGGCTGGCCGGCCCGGACGTCTGGATCAACGCACTCGGCACGATGGGGCTCGGTTCGGCGCAGATGTCGGCAGGCCAGTGGGAGCAGGCCAGGGCCTCGCTCGTCGTCGCGCTCGACGGTTTCCGGAGCGCCGGAGACCGGTGGGGGTCCATGATCACACTCGGTGCGCTCGGCGAGGTCGCCGCCTGGCAGGGCGACCCGGACACGGCGAGCGACCTGCTGGACGAGGCGATGGACCTGGCCGAGCAACTCGGGTCGGTCGTCGACCGGGCCGACATGATGCGTACGCGGGGCGAGGTACGGCTGCGCGCCGGCGACCTCGTGGCGGCGCGCAACGACTTCGCGGACGCGCTGCACCTCGCCCAGCGCAGCGGCGCGCCGGAGTTCGTGTCCGCCGCCCGGCTCGGCCTCGCCCGGGTGGCACAGTTGCGCGGCGACCTCGCCGAGGCCAGGCGGCTGTGCGAGGCGGCGCTGGTCGGCGGGCTCACCGGCTGGTACGTCGGCGAGGCCACCCGTGCGGAGATCATGCTGGTGCTCGCGCAGATCGCCGAGGCGGAGCAGAGGACCGCGACGGTGCCTGACCTGCCGCCGTCAGCGGACGGTGCGTGACCGGTCAGCGCCGCCATGCACCGTCGTGGCATGACGACATTCGAAGTGGTCGCCGAAGGGCTGGGCAAGCGGTACGGCCCGACCCTCGCGCTCGACACGTTCGACCTGGCCGTGCCGACCGGTACGGTCCACGGGCTGCTCGGTCCGAACGGCGCGGGCAAGACGACGGCAGTACGGATCTTTGCCACGCTGCTGCGGTTCGACACCGGCCGGGCGACAGTGGCCGGATTCGACGTGGCGCGTCGACCCGACGAGGTGCGTGCCCGGATCGGGCTGACCGGTCAGTACGCAGCGGTCGACGAGACCCTCACCGGTCGGCAGAACCTGGAGTTGTTCGGTCGACTGTTCCGGCTCCGCCCGAAGGCAGCCCGCCGACGCGCCACCGAACTGCTGGAACGGTTCGGGCTCGACGAGGCGGCGGGCCGGTCCGCAGGTGAGTATTCGGGTGGGATGCGTCGTCGGCTGGATCTTGCCGCCAGCCTGATCCGTACGCCGCGTGTCCTCTTTCTTGACGAACCGACGACAGGCCTGGACCCACGTAGCCGCAACCAGGTGTGGGACCTGGTCCGCGCCCTAGTGGCGGAGGGAACCACTGTGCTGCTGACCACGCAGTACCTGGAGGAGGCCGATCAGCTCGCCAACCGGATCTCCGTGATCGACGCCGGGCGGGTGGTCGCCGAGGGCTCGCCGGACGAGCTGAAGTCGATGACCGGTGGTGACCGGATCGAGGTGGTGGTGCGGGACGTGGCGCAGTTGGCCGGAGCCGAGCAGATCGTCGCCCGGGTGTGCGGCGTGCAGCCCGAGCGGGATCCGGAGATCCGGCGGGTGAGCGCGCCGGTCGCTGACCGGGTCGCCGGTTTGATCGACGTGGTGCGGGGGTTGGACGACGCTGGCATCGCTGTCGAGGACATCGGTCTGCGTCGCGCGACGCTTGACGAGGCGTTCCTGTACCTGACCGGGCACCTGTCGGACGGGGTGCGCGGGTCGGCAGCACGAGAGGCGGCGGTGGCATGACGACAGCGGTGACCGATGGCTGGACGATGACCAGGCGGAACATGATCCATGTTGTCCGCGCGCCGGAGGAGCTGATCCTCTACTTCTCTTTGCCGATCATGTTCGTGCTGGTGTTCGGGTACGTGTTCGGCAGTGGCATGCAGGTGCCAGGTGGCGGCAACTATCGGGAGTTCCTGCTCCCGGGGGTCTTCGTGATGACGATGCTGTACGGCCTCGGCGCCACCGCGACGGGCGTGGCGCTGGACCTCAGCCGGGGAGTTGTCGACCGGTTCCGGTCGATGCCGATGGCGCGTTCCGCCCTGCTGGCCGGCCGTAGCGCCGCCGATCTCATCCGTGCCCTGCTGGAGATGTCCACACTGCTGGTCTGCGGCCTGCTCGTCGGCTGGCAGTGGCGCGACGGCGTGGGCCGGGCGCTGCTCGCGGTCGGGCTGCTCCTGCTGCTGCGCGTCGCGATCACCTGGGCAGGCATCTACCTCGCGCTGCTGGTCCGCAACCCGGACACGGTAGGCGTCATCGTCTTCCCTGCGGCGTTTCCGTTGACCGCCCTCTCCAACGTCTTCGTCGCGCCCGAGTTGATGCCGCGGTGGATCGGTGCGATAGCGGAGTGGAACCCACTGTCGGCGACGGTGGCGGCGATCCGCCACCTGTTCGGCAACCCGGGCCTGGGCGGCGATTCGTGGCCTGCGGAGAACGCCATCATGCTGGCGGTGCTGTGGCCGGTAGTCCTGATCGCGGTGTTCGCGCCGCTGGCGGTGCGCCGCTACCGGCGGCTGAGCCGCTGACCGGGCCGCCTGCCCGGGTCAGCGGCGGGCCCGCAGAACGAAAGAGGCGGCGCCGACGGCGAGCACGCCGAAGCCGGCGATCACGCTGCCCAACGGCAGGTTGACCGCGAGCAGCAGGCACCCGATCAGCCCGAGAACCGCGAGGACCCGGACCGGCAACCGCCGGTCCGGGTTGCGGCCCAGGGTGAGCGCCGCCGCGTTGGTGATCGCGTAGTAGACGAGCACCGTGCAGCTGGAGAAGCCGATCGCGTCGCGTACGTCGCCGAGCAGCACCACCACGATCACCACGGCGGCGACTGCCAGTTCGGCGCGGTGCGGCACCTGGTGCACCTGGTGCACGGCGGCCAGCGCGCCGGGCAGGTCGCGACGGCGGGCCATCGCGAGGGTGGTCCGGCCGACCCCGGCGACCAGGGACAGCAGCACCCCGACGACCGCGATGGTGGCCCCGGCGCGGACCACCCAGGCCAGGCCGGGCAGCCCGGCGGCGGTCACCACGTCGACAAGGGGCGCTGCGGATCCGGCCAGCCGGTCGGCGCCGAGCACTCCGAGCGTGACCACGGCCAGCACCAGGTAGATCGCGAGCACCGCACCGAGCGCCAGCGGTACCGCCCGGGGGATGGTCCGCTGCGGGTCGCGCACCTCCTCGCCGAGGGTGGCGATCCGCGCGTACCCGGCGAACGCGAAGAACAGCAGCCCGGCGGCGGTGAGCACACCCCGCGCCGAGCCGCCGGGGTCGGTCAGTCGATCCAGGTGCACCGGCCCGCCCGCCACGCCGACGACCGCGACCAGGGCCAGCACCGCGAGCACCACCGCCACCAGCACCTTCGTGGCGGTGGCCGTCTTGCCGATGCCGCGCAGGTTCACGGCTGTCACCGCGAGCACCGCGCCGACCGCGACCAGCCGGGCCTGCCCCGGCCACAGGTACGCCCCGATCGTCAACGCCATCGCCGCGCAGCTCGCCGTCTTGCCGACCACGAACCCCCAACCGGCGACGAAACCGGCGAACGGCCCGAGACGCTCCCGACCGTAGACGTAGGTCCCGCCGGACTCCGGGTAGCGGGCCGCCAGCCGCGCCGAACTGGTCGCGTTGCAGAAGGCGATGAACCCGGCAAGCACCAGCGCCGGCAGCAGGCCGGCGCCGCCGGCCGCCGCCGCGGCCGGGCCGAAGACCACGAAGACGCCCGCGCCGAGCATCGAGCCCAACCCGATGACAACCGCATCGGGTACGTCGAGCCGCCGCGCCAGTTGATCCACGAGCCGAAACCCTAGGGGTACGACGTGAACGGCCGGTCCCATTCGCGTAACCGGCCGGGAAGCGGCAGATCGTCCCACGGCACCCGGTGCAGCAACCGGTCCAGCAGCAGCCCGAGCAGCAGCCCGGCCACCGAGTCGGTGAGCCAGTGCCAGCCCAGATAGGTGGTGGTCGTGAGGACGACAAGCGGCGGTACCACCCGGATCACGGTGACCAGCCGGGCGGGGAGCCGCCGGCCGAAGGTGCGCGCGAGCGGGGCGAGCAGCAGCGCGATGACGCCGTACCAGACGATGGCGTTGGCGACGTGCCCCGACGGGTAGGACTGGGCGAACCGCACCGGCAGGTCGTCGTGGAACAGCGGCAGCGTCTGCTCGGGTGGCAGGAACGGCTCCTTGACGCTTGCGCTCGGCGCGGCGCGGGCGGTCCACACCTTGAACGGGCCGATCGTGAAGGTGGTCAGCACGAATCCGACCACCGGCAGCAGGATGGGGCGCACCGACCGCAGCCGAACGGCCAGCAGAACGCCCAGCCCGACGCCGATCAGGGTCAGCGGGGTGCCCTGACCGAGGAAGTTCAGCACCCGGGCGACCCAGTACGCGGCGGCCGGCCGGTGCCCGTCGGCCCAGTCGGCGACCGCCCGGTCCAACCCGAAGAGTTGGTCGGCGGCGAGCGCGACAGTCAGCCCGACCAATCCGGCCAGCAGCAGCGCGTCGAACCACCAGCTGGCCGGCCGGACGGGGCGCAACCGCAGCTCACGACGTACCCCAGTGGTTTTGAGCACGCGACCACGCTACCGGCCCGGCGTGCGGCGGGGTGTGCGGCGCTGTGGGCCCAGCCACGATGTGAGGCGGATGCGGGGGCGACCCGTCATGCTTGTGCCCGTGCGGATCACCTCTGCCCTCGTCGACCCGGCGCTGCTCGACCTGCCCTGGTCGACACCGCTGGAGGAGTGGCCTGCCCAGCACCTGGTGGCCCTGCCGCAGGGCATCTCCCGGCATATCGTCCGGTTCGTCCGGCTCGGTGACTACGTGTACGCGTTCAAGGAGACCCGCGAGCGGATCGCCGAGCGGGAGTACGACCTGCTGCGAGCGCTGGAGCGGATCGACTTCCCGTCGGTCGAGGCGGTGGCTGTCGTCGCCGACCGGCAGACCGACGACGGCGAACCCCTCGAATCGGTGCTGATCACCAGGCATCTGCAGTTCTCGCTGCCGTACCGGGCGCTCTTCTCGCACACCCTGCGCCCGGAGACGATGAGCCGACTGCTCGACGCGCTCGCCGCCCTGATCGTGCGGATGCACCTGACCGGCTTCTTCTGGGGCGACTGCTCGCTGTCCAACACCCTGTTCCGCCGGGACGCGGGCGCGTTCGCCGCCTACCTGGTGGACGCGGAGACGGGAGCCCTGCACAACTCGCTCTCGAACGGCCAGCGCGGCGAGGACCTGGAGATCGCCCGGGTCAACATCTTCGGCGAGGCGCTCGACCTTCAGGCCGCCGGCCTGCTGCACGAGTCCATCGACCCGGAGGTGGTCTGCGAGGAGGTCGTGCAGCGCTACGAACGGCTCTGGCACGAGATCACCTACGAGCAGGCGATCGAGCGGGAGGCCCGGCACGACATCGAGGGCCGGATCCGCCGCCTCAACGAGCTGGGCTTCGACGTGGCCGAGGTGGCCATGTCGACGATCGAGGGCGGGCGCTACCTGGTCCGCCCGAAGGTGGTCGACGCCGGCTACCACACCCGGCGGCTGCTGCGGCTCACCGGCTTGGACGCCGAGGAGAACCAGGCCCGCAAGTTGCTCAACGACCTGGACGCCTACCGGGCGGAGAGTGACCTGATCGACGAGCAGCAGGCCGCGCACCGCTGGCTCACCGAGGTCTTCGAGCCGGTGGTCCGGGCCGTGCCCGCGCACCTGCGCCGCAAGCTTGAGCCGCAGGAGCTGTTCGCGCAGATCATCGAGCACAAGTGGCTGCTCTCCGAGCAGGCCGGCCGGGACGTCGGGATGCGCCACGCGGTCCAGTCGTACCTCGCCGACGTGCTTGTGCACCGCCCCGACGAGCAGGCCGTCCTCGGCGTCGAGGTCACCGCCATCAGCTGACCCGGCCCAGTCGTGCCGTGCCCCTCCCAGGCAGCCAGGAGTGTGGGCACTGCCTTTGGAGCTGATGTCGCAAACGATTCAGCTCCAAAGGGCCCGCAGGGCACATGTCCGGCCGACCAGGCCGGCATCGCTGAGCGACGCCACCGCCCACGGGGCGCGCGTGGAGCGGCGGCCAAGTCTCACTCCACCCAGGAGCCGCCGCGCAGCACTCGAACCACGTTCAGGTCCTCGTCCAGCACCACCAGGTCGGCGCGGAGGCCGACCTGCAGGGCACCCACCCGGTCGCCCAGGCCGATGGCCCGCGCCGGGGTGGTGGCCACCATCCGGGCGGCGTCGGCCATCGGGATGCCGGCGTCCACTGCGTGCCGCAGCGCGGCGTCCATAGTCAACGTGCTGCCGGCGATAGCTCCGTCGCGGGCCAACCGGGCCACCCCGTCGGCCACGGTGACGGCCTGGCCACCCAGCTCGTACTCGCCGTCGGCCATCCCAGCGGCGGCCATCGCGTCGGTGATCAGCGCCGCCCGGTCGGGGCCGACGGTCGCCGTGGCGAAGGTCAGGATGCCGTCGTGCAGGTGCACCCCGTCGGCGACCAGCTCACAGATCACTGTGGGCGCGTCGAGCAGGGCCACCACCGGCCCCGGCTCACGGTGGTGCACCGGCCGCATGCCGTTGAACAGATGCGTACCCACGCTCGCGCCAGCGGCGATCGCCGCGCTGGTCTGCTCGT
Organism: Micromonospora sp. NPDC000316; assembly: GCF_042898885.1. NCBI lineage: Bacteria > Bacillati > Actinomycetota > Actinomycetes > Micromonosporales > Micromonosporaceae > Micromonospora > Micromonospora sp. NPDC000316. The sequence continues at coordinate 251,103 of NZ_JBIAZG010000004.1, read as the reverse complement.
AGGTGGCGTCGGTGTGGCCCACGGCGGCCACCACACGCTGAGCGGTGAGCAGTTTGATCGCCTCCAGCGCTCCGTCGCGCTCCGGGGCGAGGGTGACCATCCGGATCGCGCCCCGGCCCAGTTCGATCAGCTCGGCCAGTTCGTCGGTGGACGGGTCGCGGAGGTGCTCCGGGTTCTGTGCGCCGCAGCGGGCATCCGAGAGGTACGGGCCCTCGAAGTGGACGCCCGCCAGCACACCCTCGTCGACAAGCGGCGCGAACGCCTCGGTGGCCGCACGCATCACCGCGAACGGCGAGCTGACCAGGCTGGCCAGCAGGGTGGTGGTGCCGTGCGCCAGGTGGAAGCCCGCCGCCGCGCGGGCCTGGTCGGCGTCCCCGGTGGTGAATGTGTGCCCGCCACCGCCGTGCGTGTGCATGTCGACGAAGCCGGGCAGGATCCAGTGCCCGTCACGGACCGACGGATATTCGGCGACGGCGGTGATCCGATCACCGTCCCACTCGACGCAGCCCTGCCGGATCACACCGGTCGGACTCACCACTCGGCCGTTCACCCGTGCCGTCATCGTTCCTCCTGATGGTCACCGACGCCGGCGGCGTCCAGGGCATGGTCACTGACACCGGCGGCGTCCAGGGCGTCCAGGGCGAGCAGAGCGGCACCGAGGCAGCCGGCCTCGTCGCCGAGGGCCGCCGCGACCAGCCGCGGCTCCCGGTGGAAGGTCATCCGATCGTGCATCGCCACCAGCAGGGGGCCGAGGAGCAGGTCCCCGGCCTGGGCCAGGCCGCCGCCGAGCACGATCATCGCCACGTCGAACAACGCCTGCCCGCTGGCCAGGCCGTCGGCGAGCGCGTCGACCGCCTCCCGCCAGACCTGCCCGGCGAGGGGTTCGCCCGCCGCCGCCCGCTCGGATACCACGGCCGCCGTCACCGCGGCGTCGGGTGTCCCGCCGGCCAACTCCGCGTACCGACGCCCGATCGCGGAAGCCGAGGCGACCGCCTCCAGGCAGCCGGGCCGGCCGCAGCCGCAGCGCGGGCCGCCGGGGCGTACCAGAATGTGGCCGATCTCCCCGGCCGCACCGTGCGCGCCGACGGAGGCCACGCCGTCGACGACATGCGCGGCGGCGATGCCGGTGCCGATCGCCACGAAGAGCACGTGGCCGGTGCCGCGCCCGGCACCGAGCCGGGCCTCGGCGATACCCCCGACGCGCACGTCGTGGCCGAGCGCCGTGGGCAGGCCGAGGCGCGTCGTCACCAGATCCCGCAGGGGTACGTCCCGGAAGCCCACATTCGCCGACCAGACCGCCACGCCGCGCGCCTCGTCCACGACCCCGGGCACGGCGATGCCTACCGCGACCGGAGTGAGCCCATCCGCGCGGGCCTTCGCGGCCAGCCCTTCGGCGACATCGAGGATGGTGTCGACCACGGCGGCCGGGCCGCGCGCGGCGTCGGTGGGGTGCCGCTCGGTGCGTACGGCCACACCGTCCGGCCGGACCAGTGCGCACTTCATGCCGGTGCCGCCGACGTCCAGCGCAACGACCACCCGATCGGCGTCGCCGTTGCTCACGGTGCCACCTCGGTTCGCGACTGCGGGGCTCGCAAACCCGGCTCACTCCTCGCGCTCACGCCAACACCACGGACCGGCTCAGGTGCCGGGGCGCGTCCGCGTCGAGGCCGCGGCTCGTCGCCAGGGCGACGGCGAAGCGCTGGGCCAGGATCAGGTCGGCCATCGGGTCGACCGGGTTGCGGCCGGCCGACCAGCTGCCGAGCGCCGTGCGCCAACCGTGCGTACGGCTGTGCACGAAGGCCGCGCCGGTGGCCGCCACGTCCTCGGGCAGCCCGTCGGGCAGCTCGCCGAAGGCCCAGACCAGCCGGCCGGGGGCTGCGACAGAGATGGGGCCGTGCCGGTAGTCCATGGCCGGGTACGCCTCGGCCCAGAAGGTGGCCGCCTCGCGGCACTTCAGCGCGGCCTCCTCGGCCAGCCCGACCGTCCACCCCCGACCGAGGAAGGTGACCTGCTCGATGGTGGCCGGGTCGATCGGCAGGGGGGAGCGCACCGCCACCTCCGCGTCGGCGGCGAGTGCGGTGACCGGGTCGCCGAGGTGGGCTCGCAGCAGGGCAAGCGCGGTGGTCGCGAAGCGGGTCTGCACGACCGACCGTTCGTCGGCGAAGGGCATCGTCACCGAGGCGGAGGCCACCTCGACCGCGGGAGACGCCGGGTCGCCGACGATGACCGTGGTGGGGGTGACCCCGCGCAGCGCGGCGAGCAGTTCCAGCACCTCGGTGGTGGTGCCGGAGCGGGTGATGGCGATCAGCCGGTCGTAGCGGCGGCCGGCGGGGAACTCAGACGCCTGGAACGCGTCGGTCTCGCCCTGGCCGGCCTGTTCGCGTCGGGCGGCGTACGCCATCGCCATGAACCACGACGTGCCGCAACCGACGACGGCGACCCGCTCGCCGGGGCGCGGAAGGTCGCCGTGTACGGCGCTCGACAGTCGAGCCGCTTCCCGCCAGCAGTCGGGTTGGCTCGCGATCTCCGCGTCCACGTACGTCATGGGAAACTCCTCGCAGGGCCGACCTGTGCGCAATACGGCTCGTTACACCCGCATTTCGCGCGTTATTCTGCGCGAACCTGGGTGGTCGTGGCAACCGACTGGCCGATCGCGCAGTCCAGCCTTTTGCGCAGACCTAGTTTTGCGCACTAGTGTGCACGCAATCAATCACCGTTCGTGCAGTCACTGGGAGGGCCCCCGCGGTGGACCGCTACGCCAGATGGAACGCCCTGCTGGAGATGCTTACCGACAACGGCCGGGTAAGCGTCGAGGCGGCAGCCGAACGGCTGGGCGTCTCCCAGGCCACCATCCGGCGTGACTTCGACCAGCTCGCCCAGCAGCAGATGATCACTCGCACCCGGGGTGGTGCGGTCGCCAACGGTGTCTCGTACGACCTGCCGTTGCGCTACAAGACCGCCAAGCATTCGGCCGAGAAGCAGCGGATCGGCGCCGCCGCCGCCGCGCTCGTCACACCCGGCACGGTCGTCGGCCTGAACGGCGGCACCACGAGCACGGAGGTGGCACGGGCGCTTGCCGTACGACCGGACCTGAACACCAATGCCGAGGGCGCCCAGCTCACAGTCGTGACCAACGCGCTGAACATCGCCAACGAGTTGCTCGTGCGGTCCCGGATGAAGGTCGTCGTGGCCGGCGGGGTGGTACGCCCGAAGTCGTTCGAGCTGGTCGGCCCGCTGGGCGGGGCGCTGCTGCGCGAGGTGACGCTGGACATCGCGCTGCTCGGCGTGGACGCGATCGACCCGCAGCTCGGCGCGGCCGCCCACCACGAGGGTGAGGCGGCCATGAACAACCTGATGGTGGCCCGCGCGAAGCGGGTGGTGATAATTGCGGATTCGTCCAAGTTGGGCGGTCACGCCTTCGCCCGGATCTGCCCGGTCGAGCGGGTCGAGACACTTGTCACCGACTCCGGCGCCGCGCCGGAGGTGGTGGACGCCTTCCGGGCTGCGGGCGTGCAGGTCGTCTGCGCCTGACCGGTCACGCTCCGTCGACGAAACGCATTGATCGGCGTGTCGATGGATGCCGGGTATTATGCGCCCCTGCATACCGCGTATGGTGTCGGCTGTCACGCCCACCATCGGGGGAGGTGCAGCTTGCCAGCTGTCCTGGAGATCGAAGGTCTACGTAAGACGTACAAGAGTCGTCGACGCGGCACCCGCAACGCGCTCGACGGCTTCGACATGCGTGTCGAGGCAGGGCAGGTGCACGGCTTCCTTGGCCCCAACGGGTCCGGCAAGACGACTACCCTGCGCACACTTCTCGGCCTGATCCGGTCCGACGGCGGCCGGATGGCGCTGCTCGGTCACGAGGTGCCCGACGCGCTGCCCGCCGTCGCGGGCCAGGTCGGCGCGATCGTGGAGAGCCCGCAGTTCTTCCCGCACTTCACGGCCCGGGACACGCTGTCCCTGCTGGCCGGCGCGGGCGAGGTGCCGCAGACACGGGTCGACGAGGTGCTGGAGCTTGTCGGGCTGCGCGACCGGGCCGGCGAGCGGGTCAAGACGTACTCGTTGGGCATGAAGCAGCGGCTCGCCGTCGCCTCCGCCCTGCTGAAGAACCCGAGGTTGCTCATCCTCGACGAGCCGGCCAACGGCCTCGACCCCGGCGGCATCCGCGAGATGCGCACGCTGATGCGGACGCTCGCCGAATCCGGGATGACAGTGGTGTTGTCCAGCCACATCCTCGGCGAGATCCAGTTGATCTGTGACTCGGTCACCATCATCTCGCTGGGTCGACGTGTCGCCTTCGGCCCGGTCAACGAGGTGCTCGCCCAGCACTCGTCCGGCGCGGTCCGGGTCCGGCTGGAGGCGGTCAGCGACCTGCCCGCCGCCGCCGAGGCGCTCACCCGGGCCGGTGTGCGCGTCAACGCGCACCCGGACCACCTGATGCTGGCCGGCATCGACAAGCCGGCCACGATCACCCGGCTGTTGGCCGAGCAGAACCTCTTCGTCAGCGAGTTGGCCCCGATCGCGGTCGACCTGGAGAGCGTCTTCCTCGAACTGACCGCCACCGCGCCGGTCCCCGGCCAGCACCGGCAGGTCGACGAGTCCACGAGGGTCGGTGGTACGGGTCAGCCCGGTTCCGCCGCAGGAGGGTGGGGCGCGTGAGCCTCTATCGCACGGAACTGCGCCGGCTGGCCAAGCGGCGCTTCACCCGATACATGTCGCTGCTCGGCCTGCTGGTGCTGGCCGCAGTCGTGGTAGGTGTCTTCTTCACCAACCAGAAGATCGACGCCGACCAGCTCGCCAGGGCCGAACGCCAGGCCGACCAGCAGCACCAGGAGCAGGTGCGCTGGAGCGAGCAGGAGCGCGTCGCGTGCGAGCAGGCCAAAGCGGCCGGTACGCCAAATGACGGCCGCTACCCCGACGACTGCTCGGTGATCACGGCACCGACCCGCGATCAGATCGACGCGCAGTGGTTCCTGCCGTCGACGTTCGAGTTCCGCAAGACGTTCGACGAGACGTTGGTCCCGTTCGCGGCGATCCTCGCGCTCGTCGGGTTCGTGGTCGGCGCGTCCTTCGTCGGTGCCGAGTGGAGCACCGGCGGCATGATGAACCTGCTGCTCTGGCGGCCTAATCGGCTCACAGTGCTGTTCAACAAACTGGCCGCGCTGCTCACCGGCATGTTGGCGGTGACGCTGCCCGCTGCGGTGCTCTGGTTCGCCGGTTTCTGGGCGGTCGCGACGTTCCGTGGCAGCACCGAGAAGATGACCTCCGGGGCCTGGCAGTCGTTCGCCCTGACCGGTCTGCGCGGCGTGGCACTGGTGCTGGTGATCACCACCATCGGGTTCGCGCTGGCCTCGCTCGGGCGGCACACCGCGATGGCACTCGGCGGTGTCGTGGCGCTGATGGTGGTCGGCCAGTTCGGGCTGGGCATCCTGCTGGCGATGGCGAACGTGCGCTTCGCCGAAGCGTGGCTGCTGCCCACGTACGCGATCGCGTGGATGACCAAGAAGGTCACCCTCCAGGACTACCAAGTCTGCAACGCGAACTACTACGGCGAGTGCAAGCCGGCCACCCTGGACATCACCTGGCAGCAGTCCTCGGTCCTGTTCTCCGTCGGCGTGGTCGTGATCCTCGGGGCGGCGCTCTGGGCGATGCGGCGCCGCGACATCTCCTGACCGGAGGCCGCACGGCAACGTACGACAACGGCACGGCCGGCCCCGGCCGTCGGGTTCTTTCCGGCGAGCGGGGCCGGCCGTGCCGTTGCTGCGACATTTGTCGTCCCTGGCTAGGCTGAGCGCCATGCCCGCCGACGCCGCCCCGGCCGCCCCCGAGCCGTCCATCGACGCTCGTGCGGACGAGGCGACCGGCACGCCGAGTGTCCCCACCCCCCGGCCGGCGCCGGCCGTCGAGAGCACCGACGACGCCGGGCCGGACGACGAAGACGCGGCCGAACCCGCCCAACCGGCCGCGCCGGCCGTGCCGCCCGCGGGTCTGACCCCACGCGAACGCGCGATCCTCGCCTTCGAGCAGCAGTGGTGGCGGCACGCCGGCGCCAAGGAGCAGGCCGTCCGGGACACCTTCGGGGTCTCCTCCACGCGCTACTACCAGCTGCTCAACGGGCTGTTGGACAATCCGGCGGCGCTCGCGGCCGACCCCGTGCTGGTCGGCCGGCTCCGCCGGCTGCGCGCGTCGCGCGCCCGCAACCGCCGCCGCTGAACGGGCACCCGGGCCTTCCCGCGCGGCGCAGTCGGGGTCGCACCCGTACCGAACATGCCCGGCTGAGTAACGCCGTCCCCGGTGCCCGGTCCGCCGTCGTCGGCCAAAGCATGTCGCCACGCGCGACGGGTAGGCACCTCGTGCACCGAGTCGCTGCTCAGCGGCTGCGGTCCAACGGGGGGAGGGGTCATGACGGGTGCCAACCCGAGCCGGCCATCGCAGGGTGCGACCGGCAGGGGCCAACAGGCACGGCAGGAGGCGTCTCAGGTCGGGCACCAGGCCGCCCAGGCCGGCGGTCGGGTTGCCCACGCCGCCGCCGAGCAGGGTGGGCAGGTGGCTGCCGAGGCGCGTCAACAGGCCCAGCACCTGACCGGGGAGGCCACCAACCAGCTTCGGGAGCAGGCCCGGTCGCAGCAACAGCGGGCCGTCGACAGCCTGCGCGACCTGGGCCAGGGGCTCAACTCCATGGCCGAACGTGACGGTGACTCCGGGCTGGCCGGCCAGGCGGTCCGCCGGGCGGGCGACGCCGCCCAACAGGCTGCCGGTTGGCTCGACGGACGGGAGCCCGGTGAGGTGCTGGACGACGTGCGAGCGTACGCCCGGCAGCATCCCGGCACCTTTCTCGCCGGCGCGGCGGTGGCCGGGTTGCTGGTCGGACGGCTCACCCGTGGCCTGACCAGCGGTGGCGACGGCGCGGGCAGGTCCAGTGCACCACCACAGGGCGCGGCAGCCGGCGGGCCACCGCAGCCGTACGAGCAACCCGACCAGCCGTACACCGGAATGGCGCGGGCGCAGAACATTTCGCCGTCTGGCCAGCCGGAACGGGATGTGCCGGGCGGGGTGGCACCGTGAGCGCCCCGGAGAAGGAGCGGACCCAGGCATCCGTTGGCGACCTGATGGGTGACGTGACCCGGGACCTCTCCACGCTGATGCGCAAGGAGGTCGAACTGGCCAAGGCCGAGCTCCGCGAGGAGGCCACCCAGGCAGGCAAGGCCGGTGGCATGTTCGGCGGGGCGGGGCTGGCCGGGTTCCTGGCCGTGCTGTTCGTGTCGTACGCCGTCTGGTGGGGGCTCTCCAACACGATGGACGAGGGCTGGGCCGCGCTGATCGTCGCGATCATCTGGGGCGTCATCGCCGGCGGCCTCTTCGTCAACGCGCGGACCCAGGCGCGTCAGTTGCGCGCCGTGCTGCCGCGGACGAAGCAGAGCGCACAGGAACTACCGGACGCCCTGCGGGGCCGGTGACCACGTCAAGGGAGCAGGTCATGTCGAGTGATCCGGATCGGATCCGGCGGGAGATCGAGACGACCCGCAACGAGTTGAGCAACGATATCGACGCGCTGACCGACAAGATGAACCCGCGTCGGATCGCCGGTGAGCGCGTGGGTGAGGCCCGGGGCGCGTTCACCCGAGCGAAGGAGAAGGTGATGGGAAGCACGAGCCACAACCGACAGCAGCCCAACGAACGGATGTCGCACATGGCCAGTTCGGTGCGCGACGAGGCTCGGTCGTTGGGGCAACAGTCGCAGGGTGCGGTCTACTCGGCTCGGGACGAGGTCCGGTCACTCGGGCGGCAGTCCCGCGAGCAGACGCAGGGCAACCCGCTCGCGGCTGGGATTGTCGCCTTCGGGGTCGGGCTGCTGGCCGCGTCCCTGGTCCCGCCGAGCGGCCGGGAGCGGCAGCTGGCCGGGCGGGCCCGCGACATGGTGAGCGAACACTCCGGTGAGCTGCGCGAACAGGCAAGTCAGGTCGGCCACCAGGTCCGGGACAACCTCCGGGAACCCGCGCAGCAGGCGGCGCAGTCGGTGCGGTCCACCGCCCAGCAGGGGTTGTCCGCGGTCCGGGAGCAGGGCCAGTCCGCCGCTGGACAGGTACAGGGGCAGGCGCATGCGGCCGTCGACGACATCCGGCAGCGGTGACCCCGCCGGCTCGGTGGGGTCGGCGCCGGTGATGCGGGTCCGTTCCGCGTCCGCGCCGGCCCCCGGCCGCCCGGTGAACGAGGACATCGCCTTCCAGTTCGGCTCACTTGTCGGCGTGCTGGACGGCGCGACAGTGCCGGAGGGCTTCGACACCGGCTGCGTGCACGGGCCGGAGTGGTATGTCCGGCACCTGGCCGCCCGGATCGCGGTGGCCGAGGCGGTGCGCCCGGCGGCCCGCCTGACCAGCAACCTGGCCGCGGCAATCCTCGCCGTCCGCGCCGACCACGGCGGGCAGTGCGACCTCGACCATCCCGGCACCCCGTCCAGCACCGTGTGCCTGCTGCGCGACAGCGGTGACCAGGCGGACTACCTGGTGCTCTGCGACAGCCCGCTGGTGCTCGACGAAGGCGGGCAGGTAAGAGTGGTGACCGACAACCGGCTGGACGTGGCGATGGCCGAGTTGCGGCAGACGGTCGCCACCGTGCCGGCCGGGGCGACGGACCCGGTGACCCGGTTCCGGCACGCGGTAGGCGTCCAGCGGGAGCGGATGAACCGAACCCACGGCTACTGGGTCGCGGCTGCCGACCCCGACGCGGCCTTCCACGCGGTGACCGGGTCGGTGCCCAGGCGGGGCCCGGGGGGCCTGCGGCGGGCGGCGCTGCTCAGCGACGGCGCGTCAAGCGCTGTCGAGCAGTTCGGGCTTACCGACTGGCCGGGGCTGCTGGACCAGTTGAGCGCCGACGGGCCGGCGGCGCTGCTCGACCGGGTCCGGGCCGCCGAGCGCGACCACCCGGATCGGCTGCGCCGGCACAAGTCCACCGACGACGCCTCGGTGGTGTTCTGCGAGTTCGAGTCGACCGCCTGAGCATCCGGTCACTCCGAGTGATGACACGGAGCGTGAGGAGGAACACCCCAACCGCCCGACCGGCCGGTACCGGTGGCCGGACCGCCAGTGCGAGCCCAATGGGGTGGACTTCGGCCGATGAGCGCGGCAGACTGCGGCACGTGCCAGGTGCGGTCCGGCTGGAGCCGGTGGACGAGCGGAACCTCGAGTCGTTGCTCTCAGTAGCGGCTGCCGAGGCGGAGCCAGATGACGTGATGCCCCCGGTCGAGGCGCCCGCCGGTTGGTCGCTCGCGCGTCGGGAAGCGTTCCGGGACTATCACCGGGGGAGCTTCGGCGGCCTGGACGGCCCGACCGGCTCGCAGATGTACGCGGTCGTCGTCGGCGGCGAGGTGCTGGGCATGGTCCGGATGACTCGCTGTGACGAGCCGGGCACGGTGGAGACCGGAATCTGGCTGGGCCGCTCGGCGCGCGGGCAGGGGATCGGCGCGGCCGCCCTGCGCGGGTTGCTCAACGCCGCCGCCGGGGCCGGCATGCGGCTCGTGGTGGCCGAGACGACCCGGGACAATGCCGGCGCGGTCGCCATGCTTGAGAGGTGCGGCGCGAAACTGCGCGAGGACGGCGGGAAGGTGTACGCCGAAATCTGCCTCGATTCGACACTGCCCGCGCTCTGAAGCCCACCGCCGAGCAGGTCACGCCCGCTCGGCGGCGTACCCGGCGAGCCAGGCCACCTGGGCCGGGTCCAGCGATGGGCGGACCCGCTCCCGCGCGGTGGCCACGTGCGCGGCGGTGACGGTCGCGGCGGCGAGCGATTCCCGCATCGCCGCGAGCGCCGCCTCCCGGACCAGCGCCGCGCAGTCAGCCGCCGAGAAGCCGGTCAGATCCTCGCCGAGGGCGGCCAGGTCGACGTCCGGTGCGAGCGGCACGTGTCGGGATGCGGCGCGCAAAATCTCCGCACGGGCCGCCGCGTCCGGCGGCGGCACGTAGATCAGTCGTCCCAACCGGCCGGGTCGCAGCAACGCCGGGTCGACAAGGTCCGGCCGGTTCGTGGCGCCGATGACGACCACGTTGCGCAGGGTCTCCACCCCGTCCAGTTCGGTGAGCAGCGCGGCGACCACCCGGTCGGTGGTGCCCCCGTCGGTGGCCTGCCCGCGTACCGGGGCCAGCGCGTCCATCTCGTCCAGGAAGATCAGCGTCGGTGCCGCCTCGCGGGCCCGGCGGAACAGCTCACGTACGGCGCGTTCGCTCTCACCCACCCACTTCGAGAGCAACTCCGCGCCCTTGACCGAGAGCACGTTCGCCCGTCCCGACCCGGCCAGGGCCGTCACCAGGTACGTCTTGCCGCAGCCGGGCGGGCCGTAGAGCAGCACACCGCGCGGCGGCTGCACGCCGAGGCGGGCGAAGGTGTCCGGGTAGGTGAGCGGCCAGAGCACTGACTCGGTCAACGTCTGCTTGACCTCGTCCAGGCCACCGACGTCGTCAAGGGTCACCGAGGCCAGCTCCAGAGTCGACGCGGCCATCGTCGTGGGCCGGACCACCTCCAGGGCGGCGGTGAAGTCGGCCATCGACACCGTCGGCGTCTCGGCGGATTTCTGCCGCAGCGCGGCGCGTACCCCGGCCTCCCGGACCAGCGCGGCCAGATCCGCCGCGACGAACCCGGGGGTGCGCCCGGCCACCTCGTCCAGTCGCACGTCGTCGGCGAGCGGCACCTGCCGGGTCAGGACGCCTAGTTGCTCGCGGCGCAGGGCCGGGTCGGGCAGCGGGATGCTGATCCGCAGCGACAGCAGGTCGGGTGCGCGCAGCGCCGGGTCGACAGCCTCCGGGCGGCTGGTGGTGCAGACCACTGCGACGCCGGCCCGGACGCTCTCCGCGAGCACCTGCCGGAACACGGTGGACAGTGGGCCGGGCTCGTCCGCCGGGGCGAGCGCCTCCAGGTCGGTGACCAGCAGCACCGCCGGCCCGGCGGCGCGTGCCGCTGTGGCCGCGGCCCGCAGCCGGTCAGCGGCGGCCTGGTTGCTCAGTGCGGCCACCTCGGGCGCCCACAACTGGTGTACGCGGGCACCCACCCGGGCCGCGACGGCCCGGACCAGCGCCGACTTGCCGGAGCCGGCCGGCCCGCCGAGCAGCACGCCAAGCGAGATGGTGGTCCCCAGCCGGCCCAGTACCTCCCGATGGTGGAAGCCGAGGTCCAGCAGTTCGGTCAGCTCCTCGGCCTGGGCCCGCAGCCCGGGCAGCTCGTCCACGTCGGGCGCGTCGGTCACGTCGAGGGCGTCCACTGTCGCGTCCGGCAGGGGAGCTGTCGCGCCGTGCCGGGCCGGGGCGGCGTCGGCCGGGGCGGACAGCCTGCCGGTGGCCTGGCCGTGGGTGGCCCGACCCTGCATGGTTTGGCCGTAGGTGGCCTGGCCGTGCTCCCAGCCGACAAGCGTGTCCATGGTGACGAGCGACCCGGCGGACGGCTCGACGGCGACAACCCTGATCAGGGTGCTCGTCCAGGCGAAGCCGATCGTGGTGGCGAGGCTGCGCCGGGCCGCCTCGACCAGACTGCGCACTGAGGCGTCCGGCAGCACGTCCTGTGGCAGTAGCGACACGTCGTCGCCGGCGGTGAGCACCTTGCCCAGCAGGGCGAGTCGGAGCATCTCGGGGCTGACCGCCGCGACCACCTCCACTGGCCCGGCCAGGGTGACGCGGGCCGCCGGGGTCAGCGGCACCGGCGACACCCGCACCTGGCCGCCGTCACGCAGCCCGAGGTTGCCAAGTGTCAGGTCGTCGGCGTACAGCAGGGCGGTGCTCGCCCCCGTTCCGGCCGCCGCGACGATCCCGGCGGTCTCCCGCCGGCCGGACAGCCGGACCGGGTCGCCGGGGCGTAGCCCCAGCGCGGTCAGCGCCTCCGGGTGCAGCCGCACGATGCCCCGTCGGGCGTCCAGCGCCGCGGGCCGCAGGCTCGCGATCAGTGTCAGGTCGGGTTGCGCCACCGCCCGACCGTAGCCGCCGACAGCCAGTCTCGGCGATCAGCGCCGCGGATCGAGCTCGTCCAGCACCGTCGGATCCCGCCGGATCAGCTCCGCCAGGCGGGCCGCCGGGTCCGGCGCCAGACCGTCCGGGCCGGGTGTCCAGCCCGCCACCGTCCGGCCGGACAGCGGCCAGGCCGGCGGCGGCTGCACCGGGGCCGCCGACCGTTCCGGGCCGACCGTGACGCCCTGGCCGTCCCAGTGGACCCGCAGCGGGTACGTCCGACCGTCGTGTTCGACGTGCACCGTCACCGCCAGCCCCGGGTGGGCGCCGACGACCTCGCGGACCGCCTCGGCCACCGCCTCGACCGGACCCCACCCGGCGACGTCGGCGTGGTCGTCCCGGCCGGCGTGTCGCGCGTCGTGGCGGCCCGGGCCGGCGTTGCGGGCGTCGGCGTGACCTCCCGAGCTGTGCTCCGGGCCGCCAGCCGGACCCGACGGCGGTGGGGTGTCGTCACGGTCGCCGCCCCGCCGGCGCAGCGCCTCCTCGCGCCGGGCCAGTCGGGCCAGCGTTTCGTCCAGGTCGCCCCTCACCAGATCACCCCTTCCCGCCACGGCCGGAGCCGGTCGGCTCAGGCCCTACCTGTCCCGGGTCGCCCGGTCCAACGCGCGGTCCAGGACGACCAACAGGGCGTCCCGCACCGAGAGTCGATCCCGTGCGTCGAACTGCACAAGCGGCACGTGGTCGCCGATGGCCAGCGCCCAGCGGATCTCGCTCAACTCCAGGGCAAGCCGCCCGTCGAACGCGTTGACGCCGACCACGAACGGCAACCCGGCCTGCTCGAAAAAGTCGATCGCCGGGAAGCAGTCGTCCAGCCGGGCGCTGTCGACGACCACAAGCGCGCCGAGCGCGCCCCGGGCCAGGTCGTCCCACATGAAGCCGAACCGGGCCTGCCCCGGCGTGCCGAACAGGTAGAGCTTCAGACTGCGGTCGATTGTCACGCAACCGAAATCCATCGCCACCGTCGTGGTGGTCTTGGCCGAGCGGATGCCCGGATCGTCCACCCCGATCCCCGCGCTTGTCATCTCGGCTTCGGTGGTCAGCGGGGCGATTTCGGAGATCGCCCCCACGGTGGTGGTCTTACCCACCCCGAACCCGCCGGCGACCAGGATCTTGACCGGTACCGGAGGTGCCACCGGCCGCCTGCCGGACGGCGGCGTCGGCCCGGCACCCGTCGGGGGCCGGTAGGGCGGTGGCGGTGCGGACGGCGGCAGGCCGGCACGCCCGACCGCCGGATCGGTGCCCGGCGACACGCCGTAGCGGGCGGCGGCGCTGTTGCCGGCGAGCCCCCCGATCGGAGGGCTCGGCCATTCAGGAGATCGCACGGAGTCCATCAATCACTCGCAGGATGAGGTCGGGGTTGAAGGCGTCGTTGCCGTCGGTGACGTGCACGTCCAGGTGTCCGGCGGCCCGCAGGTCGCCGACCAGGACCCGGGTCACGCCGAAGTGCAGCCGGGTCCGGGCCGACAACTCGGCCACGGAGATCGGCTCGGAGCAGAGCGCGATGATCGCCTGAAGCTCTGGCGCCAGCAGGGCGGTCGACGTGCCGGTCCACCGACCGTCGTCGACGCGCAGGGTCACCTGCGTCTCCAGCCCGATCGCCGGGTCCACGCTCTCCACGCGTCCGGAGGTGAGCACGAACGGCCGTGGACCCGCCGGACGGCCGTCGTCCGGCTCCGGCGCCGCCGGCGTGCCGCCCCCACCCGGGTGCGGCGAGCGCAGGTAGGGGCGGATCCGGACCCGCGGCTCCGGGTCCGGATCCTCGCCGGCGACCTCCGGGGTCATTGCTGGACGGCGTTCTTCAGCTCGACGATCAGCCGCGGGGTGAGTGCCCCACCGGCCCGGCCGGCGAAGAGCGTCATCTCGTACGCGACGGTGCCCAGGTTGGCGGACCGGTCGGCGACGACGCCGAGCACGGAACCGCTGCTGATCGCGCTGATCAACAGGTAGCCGTCGGCCATGTCGACGATCACCCGGTTGAGGCCGCCGAGCGCGTACCAACTTGCCGCTCCGCCGGCGAGGCTTGTCATGCCGGAGACGACGGCGGCCAGCCGCTCGGCGTTGGACCGGTCCTTGATGGCCGACATGGCCATCAGCAGCCCGTCCGAGGAGACGGCGATCGCCTCCAGCACGCCGGCGGTGCTGGAGGTGAAGGAGTCCAGCAGCCAGTTGAAGGTGCGGGCCTCCGGGCTGAGGTCCACGGCTGTGGGCTGGCTCTGGTGGTCGACGTTTTCGTGCAGGAAGGGGCTGGTCACCGTGATGATCCTTCTTCGTTCCGGCGGTCTGGGCTGACTTCACGGAGGGCACGGGCGACGCCCGCCTCGAACTCGGTGATGAGGTTGCGGACCTCGGCCGGGTCGCCGGGGTGCGGGCTGGTCGGCGGGCAGGGCGGGGTGACCGTGAGGTTCGCTCCGGGCACCCGCCGGCTGAGGTGGGGTCTGTCCAGTGTGGCCTCTGCCGGGCCCGCCGTGTGTACCACCATGGGCTCGGAGCCGCCCGGTGTGGCGGGCAGGTCGATGGTGACGGTCTGCTCGGCCCGGCGTACGCCGGCCTGGAATGCCTCGACCAGCGCGCGGGCGGCAGTCGGGTCCGCGCCTGTGGCGTCGACCGGCCCGACCGGCGTGCCGGCGCTGGCGAGGCTGGCACCGGGCACCCGTTGCCGGACCCGAGGGGCGGCGGGGGCGTCGGACGGCTCCCGGCTCTCCGCAGCGGTGGCCGTACGCGGCTGGCCGGCGTCTGCCGTCTCCCGGGGCAGCCGCCGGGGCAGCCTGGCGTTGGCCTCGGCCAAAGCGGTCGCGGCGTGTGCCGCGTCAACGCTGGCCGCTACGTCGCCTGACTCCCGTGCACCGAACGCGTCCCAGGACTCGCCGGACTCCAGGCTGCGGGTGGCCCGGCTGAGCAGGTCCGCGTCGAGGCTGGCCGGCGCGGCGACGACGGCATTGGAGTGGGCACTCGGACCCGGGTCGATGGCGGCGGACGGGCGTCGACTCCGGTCCGGCACCGTGGCCCTCGCCACTGTGGCCCCGGCCCGGTCGGCGCGTCGCAGCACCAGCGACGCCGACGGGATCTCCATCTGAGCGGTGACCCCACCGCCCACGGTGGCGGTCAGGTTCACCGCCCAGCCGTGGCGGCGGGCCAGCCGGCCCACCACGAAGAGGCCGAGCACCTCGGTGGGCGCCAGGTCGAGGCGTTCCCGCCGGGTGAGGCGGGCGTTCTCCTCGAACAGCCGTTGCTCGGTCATCCCGATGCCGCGGTCCACCACAGTGATCCGGGCGCCGGTCTCGGTGGCCTCACCGGCCACCAGCACCCGTGTGTGCGGCGGGGAGAACACCGTCGCGTTCTCCATCAACTCGGCCAGCGCCAGGACGAGGTCACCGACGACCGCCGGTGCTGCCGCGATGCCCGGCGGCACCTGCACCTCCACACGCGTGTAGTCCTCGATCTCGCCGAGCGCCAGCCGGACCACGTCCGCCAGCGGCACCGGCGCGGTGTGCGCGTCGGCTCCGGCCGAACCGGAGAGCACCACGAGGCTGCCGGCGTTGCGCCGCAACCGGCTGGAGATGTGGTCGAGTCGGTACAGGTGTTCCAGGCGACCAGGGTCGGCCTCCTGCTGCTCCAGCCTGTCGATAAGCGCGATCTGCCGGCCCACCAGGTTCTGGGTACGTCGTCCGACGTGGCCGAACATCTGTGCCACGTTGCGCCGGCCCGCGATCTGCCGCTCGACAAGTTGGGCCGCCGTGTTCTGCACCCGGTCGAACGCCCGCGCCAGATCGCCGATCTCGTCGTTGGCCCGAATCTCCACAGGTTCCAGTCGAACCGACTGGCCGCTCTCCGTCTCGTCGTCGGTGACCCGGACCAGCTCCGCCTCGGCGACTCTGGCGACCCGGTCGGCGGAGCGGGTGAGCCGCGACAGTGGCCCGGCGACCGTCCGCGCGACCGCCGCGCTGAGCAGCACCACAAGCGCGAGGATCAGCGCCGCCGCGCCGCCGACCAGGTACGCGGCAGTCAACGCCCGCCGCTGCTCGGCGGTGACCTCGGCGAGTACGTCGGCGACGAGCTTCTTCTCGACGAACTGGCCGAGCCGGATCATCGAGCGGACCGACGGGAAGAGCACGTCCAGCGGCACGTCCCGGACCGCGCCGGCCGGGTCCCGGGCACTTGTGACCAGGAAGTCGGCGCTGGTACGCGCGGCGACCGCCGAGTCGAGGAGCAGGGCCACCTTGAGTTGCTCGGGTGTGATGAGGCTGCGGAAGCGTCGACTGTCCACCTGGAGGGCGGCGATGCACGCCACGTACGCGGCGCTGGCCTGCGGTGCGCCTGTCGCCTTGACCAGCACGCTCAGGGTGGCGCAGGCGCCCAGACCCTCGTCGGCGCGCAGCAGCCCGTCCAGGGCGAGCACCTGGCGGCCGGTCAACGTGTCGGTGTCCACGCCGAAGTTCAACCGGAGCGAATCGATCAGCCCGGTGTTGACGGGGCCGAACCCGTCCATCACCTGGGTCGGGTTGGCGGTGCCGGCCAGGACTGCCGTGCGCAGGTCGATGAGGCTGGCCACCGCGTCGAGGGCGCGCTCGACCGGGCCGGTAAGCGCCTCGCCGCCGCCGGAGCGCAGGTCGGTCACCCGGTCGTCCACGTCGGCGGACTTGCGGATCAGTTCGGCGCGTTCGACACGGCCGAGCAGGAGGCCGACCGAGAGGACACGCTCCTGCTGGAGGTCCTGGACGAGGCTGCCGACCTGGCTGGCGAGCCGTACCCGGTCGGTGATGTCGCTTGCGCGTTGCGCGGCGGCCACCCGGTCGAGCACCACGGGCACGGCGAGGCCGATCATGCTGAGCAGTGGGATCACCACGAGCAGCGCGAGCTTGCCGCGGATCCGGAGCCTACCGAGAAGCATCGAAGGCCCCCCAGGGTGCGATCTCCGGGTTCTGGGCCGCGCCGACAGGTTGCAGCGGTCGCGGGTCGGCGGGTCTGCCCGTGCCGCCCGACGGCTGCCAGAGGTCACCCGGCGGCGGGGCGCCGGGGCTGTCCACTTCCGCGGTGGGCGCGGCAGCCCGACGGCGGGCCCGCCGGGCGGCGGCGATCAGCAGCGTGGCGAGCCAGGCCAGCAGCAGAAGTGCGGCGGTTCCGGCGCCGGCGGTGACCCAGCGCTCCCGGTCCAGGCCGTCGATGCGTTCGACGAGCAGGGCGTCCAGTTCGCCGAGGATTACCGGTTGGAGTTGCCGGGCGGCGTTGCGCGAGTTGAGCGCGGCTGCGGCAAGTCGGCCCGCGTCCACGGTGCCGGTGTCGGGGGCCGGGGCCGAGTACGCGGCAAGCGCCTCCACCGACCGCTGGTAGGCGTCAAGTGGGGTGAGCACGTTCGCGCCCAGGTCGGTGCTCTCCGAGCTGTCCACAGCCGCACGCAGGTTGTCGACCACGTCGTTGGCGGGGCCGAGCGCGGACACCCGGAGGCTTGTCAGTTCGATGAGGCTGCGGGGCTGTTCGGCGTCCGGCCGGCGGCTGGCGAGCGTGCTCAGGTCGGCGAGCCGGCCGGCGGCCACCACCGCCTCCGGCAACTCCTCGCCGGCACTGTCCTGGAGGAAGAACGAGTCGGCGCCCTGGTCACGGACCAGCCCGGAGCTCTCCCGCACCTTGTCGTGCAGGTCGAGCAGCAGGTCGGTGACCTCGCCGTACGCGGTGTAGGCGGATTCCGGGTCGGCGGGGCTGCTGACGCGCAGCGCCTCCAGTTTGGCCCGGAGACCGGCCCAGCGTTCCTGGCTGCGCAGTTCGACGCCGATGCGAGCGTCCACGGTGGCGGCCTGCTCGACCGCGCGGGTCAGCGGCTCGCCGGGGACGGGTCGGCCGCTGACCGCGGCCGACTGGGCCTCCACGAGCGCCTCGGTGACCGGGGCGAGGGCGCGCAGATATTGCACGCCGAGCCGTTCCCGGGCGCTCAGGTCCCGATCGTCGCCGGTGTGCCGCCAGGCCTGGGCGACAAGCAGGCCCATGGGTGCCAGTAGCGCGGCGATGAGCAGCAGCGGCAGCAGCCGACCCATCATGGACGTCCGTCGACGGACCCGCGGCGCTCGGACTGTCATGGTGTGTCTCCTCCGGCGTCGGGTGGGGATCGACGCGGTTGCGGGTTCGCCGACGAGTCCCGTCCGCCGGACCGGAAAACTAATCGAAGCTGCCCCGGTGGAGCCGCTGCCGGCGAGTCAGGTTCGCGTCAGTTCGAGCGATGTCACCATTCGCCCGGGTTATCGACACGCTGTGTGGCATTGGTGGGTGTGACATGAAGGGATCGAGGTGGATATCTGAGGAAGATCGGAATTCACGGGATCCGAACTCAACTCACTGGCACGCGTCGGACGGTGATCGGTCGCACCTCACCCGATCACCGATCGGGGCAACCGGACGGACGTACGGCGGATCTCAGCCAGCGCTCAGGCTGCGGGCCGTACCGTGTGCCGCATGAGATCGCCATCGCCGGCCGCGTGGTTCCGGCGTGCCCTGCCCACCCGCCGTCGCGCGATCGCCGCGGCGGCGGTCGTCGTGCTGCTGGCCGCCGCCGTCGGCTGGGCGGTGTGGCCACGGGGATCGGGCGTACGCACCCAGAGCGCGATGCTCACCGTCCGTTCCGGGCCGTCCGGTGACCAGCCCGTCGACCTGGACACCACTTTCTACCTGCCGGCCGAGGCGTCGTCCGGCCGGAAGGTGCCGGCGGTGCTGCTGGCACACGGGTTCGGCGGCACCAAGGAGTCGGTGCGCTCCGACGCGGAGGAGTTCGCCGAGCGCGGGTACGCGGTGCTCACCTGGACCGCGCGGGGCTTCGGCCGCAGCGGCGGAGAGATCCACCTGGACAGCCCGGACCACGAGGTGCGCGACGCCCAGCGGCTGCTGGACTGGCTGGCTTCCCGTCCCGAGGTGCGCACCGACGCCCCCGGCGATCCGAAGGTGGGCGTGGTCGGCGGCTCGTACGGCGGCGCGTTGGCGCTGCTGCTTGCCGCTCAGGACCAGCGGGTCGACGCGATCGTTCCCATGATCACTTGGAATGACCTGTCGCGGGCGTTCCTGCCGGAGAGCACCGGCCGGGAGCCGACCGAGGGTGTGTTCAAGAAGGGCTGGGCTGGTCTCTTCTTCGGCGGGGGAGGCAACGTGGGCAGCGGCCCGGCCGGGCTCTCCGGCACGACCGCCGCCCAGCCGGAGGGCGCACCCGCGTCCGCCGGCCCGCCCAGCCCGGGGCCGGGCAGCGGGCCGGGCACCGGTCCAGGTGGCACACCGTCCGGGGCGGCCGATCCGGCGTGCGGTCGGTTCGCCGCCGACGTGTGCGCCGCGTACCTGCGGATCGCCACCACAGGCCAGGCCGACCAGGCCGCCGTGGACCTGCTTCGCCGGTCCAGCCCGGCCGGCGCGCTGGACCGGATCAAGGCGCCCACCCTGCTGGTGCAGGGCGAGGCGGACACCCTCTTTCCGCTCGGCGAGGCCGACGCCAACGCGAAGGGCATCGCCGCCGCCGGCACCCCGGTGCGGGTCGCCTGGTTCACCGGCGGCCACGACGGCGGCGCCGGCCCGCGTTCCGATTCGGACCGGGTGAAGTTCCTTACCGTCCAGTGGCTCGACCACTACGTCAAGGGCGAGGGCGACGCACCGGGCGACGACTTCACCTGGTCGCGCATCGCCGGCTTCGACGCGCTCGACCGGGGTCTGGTCGCCACCGGCTTCCGCGCCACCGACTACCCGGGCCTGAACGGCGACAGCCGCCGCGAGGTCACGGTCACCGGCCCGGCCCAACCGATCGCGAACCCGCCGAACGGCAACCCGGCGGCCATCTCCTCGATCCCGTTCGCAGGCGGGCTCTCCTCGCTGCTCGGCGGTGTGGCCGGCGACGTGCCCGGCCAGCACGCCCGGTTCGAGTCCGAGCCGCTGACCGAGGCGGTGGACGTGGCGGGCGCACCCACCATCACCCTGCGGGCCGCGTCGCCGACGGGTGAGGCGGTGCTCTTCGTCAAGCTCTACGACGTCGACAAGGACGGCGCGGCCACCCTGTCGAACGGTCTGGTCGCCCCGGTCCGCCTCAGCGGCCTGCCGCAGCGGGTGCAGGACGCCAGCCCGGTCACCGTGACACTTCCCGGGATCGTCCACCGCGTCGAGGCCGGGCACCGGCTGCGCCTGGTGGTCGCCACCTCCGACCAGGCGTACACCACGCCGGCCGAACCCACCGTCTACACGGTGGCGGCGGACGGCGCGGTAAGCCTGCCCACGATCAGCGGCGAGCCGATCCCCACCGCGGCGACCGTGTGGCGCTGGGTGCTCGCCGGCCTGCTCGCCGCCATCGCGATAGGGCTCGTCGTGGTCGTCGCCGTGGTCCGCCGCCGGCACCGCCGGCAGGACAGTTCGGTGCATCCGGAGTACGCGGACACGCCGCTGGCCGTGCGCTCACTGCGCAAGGAGTACGCGGACGGCTTCGTCGCGGTGTCGAACGTCGACTTCGAGGTGCACCCGGGTCAGGTGGTCGGTCTGCTCGGGCCCAACGGCGCCGGTAAGACCACGACGCTGCGGGTGCTGATGGGGCTTACCCAACCGACCGCAGGCGAGATCTACGTCTTCGGCCGGCGGCTGGTGCCCGGCTCACCTGTGCTCTCCCGGATCGGCGCGCTCGTGGAGGGGCCCGGTTTCCTGCCGCACCTCACCGGCCTGGACAACCTGAAGGCGTACTGGAAGGCCACCGGACGGCCGTGGGAGGACGCCCACTTCGACGCGGCGCTGGAGATCGCCGGACTGGGCGACTCGGTGCACCGGAAGACCAAGAACTACAGCCACGGCATGCGTCAGCGGCTCGCCATCGCCCAAGCCATGCTCGGGCTGCCTGAGCTGCTTGTGCTCGACGAACCGACCGACGGGCTCGACCCGCCGCAGATCGCCGAGATGCGCCGGGTCCTCCAGCGGTACGCCACGGACGGGCGGGCGGTGCTGGTCTCCAGCCACCTGCTGGCCGAGGTGGAGCAGACCTGCACGCACGCCGTGGTGGTGAACAAGGGCCGGATCGTGGCGTCCGGGCCGGTGGAGGAGATCGTGGGCGAGTCGCCGAGCGTGCTGTTCGACGTCAGCGACCCGGCGGCGGCGCGGGCGGTGCTCGACAAGTTGCACGGCGTACGGGTGCTGCCGGAGAGCGACGGGCAGTTGGTTGTCGACACCAACGGCACGGCCCGCAGCGAGGTGGTGGCCGAGCTGGTGCGCGCCGGCATCGGAGTGGACCGGGTGGTGCCCCGGCGCCGCCTGGAGGACGCGTTCCTCGCCCTGGTGGGCGAGAACTCTCGGGGAAGCGGTGACAGGTGATGGCTGGCTCTTCCGTCGACACGCCGCTGGGCGTCACCGACCCGGCCGGTGCGGCCCGTGGTTACCGGCCGTCGGCCACAATGCCCTTCGCGGCGGAGTTCCGCAGGCAGGCGTCCCGGCGGCGGACCCAGCTGGCGCTCGGGTTCATGGTGCTGCTGCCGCTGATCATCCTGATCGCGTTCCAGTTCGACTCGGGCGGCGACGACGACAACGGCCGCAACGAGTTCTCCAGCCTGGTCGAGCTTGCCACCTCCGGTGGGCTCAACTTCACCCTCTTCTCGATCTTCGTATCGGCGTCGTTCCTGCTGGTGGTCGTCGTCGCGCTGTTCTGCGGCGACACGGTGGCCAGTGAGGCGAGCTGGGGCAGCCTGCGCTACCTGCTGGCGATCCCGGTGCCCCGGGCCCGGTTGCTCACGGTGAAGCTGGTGGTCGCTCTCGCGTACTCGGGATTGGCCCTGCTTCTGCTGGCCGGCACCGCCCTGCTCGCCGGCACCCTGCGCTACGGCTGGTCGCCCCTGCGCAGCACTGTCGCCGCCGAACTGGAACCCACCGAGGGGCTGCTTCGGCTGCTCGCCGTGCTCGGCTATCTGGCGGTCGTACTCCTGGTGGTGGCCGGGCTGGCGTTCCTGCTGTCGGTGACGACGGACGCCGCGTTGGGCGCGGTCGGCGGTGCGGTGCTGCTCTGGATCCTGTCCAGCATCCTGGACCAGATCACCGCCCTGGGCGCGGTACGCGACTTCCTGCCCACCCACTTCAGCACCGCCTGGCTGGGGCTGCTCTCCACTCCGGTGCAGACCGACGACGTGGTGCGAGGCTGCATCTCGGCGATCAGCTACGCGACGCTGTTCTGGGGGTTGGCGTTCTGGCGCTTCACCCGCAAGGACATCACGTCATAGCCGGCTGGTCTCGTTGCCGGTGCCCTTACCGCCGGCCGCTCTCACAGCCGGCTGGCGGGTGGGTTCACCGACGACGGCACCGCGCTCGGCGCCGGCGGCGGGGCCGGCCGGGTCGGCGCTGGCGTCGACGGGTCGGCCTTCTTCCAGGCGCTGACGCCGATCCGGCCGGTGTTACCCAGGTCGATCGGTCCGTCCGGGTCGACCTCCTGGGTCGGCTGCCCGGCAGCGGGGGCGACCCACAGGTACGCCCCTTCGGTGGCCACCACAGTCGAATCGGTGACCAGGTTGCGCCAGAGCACCACAGCGGTGGCCCGATCCCCGCTTTGCAGCGTGACCTCGCGGGGCGGCTGGTCGAAGCCCATCGTGATGTCCTTCGCCCCGTTCAGCACCCGCAGGGCGATCGGCTGGCGCTGCTCGTCCACCACCTGCAAACTCGGGTAGCCGTTGAGTCGATAGGGCTGCTCGCCGCAGTTCACCAACTCCAAGCCGAGGGCACGCAGGCCGCTCGCCGCGTCTCCGCCGGTGGCCCGGATCCGGATACCGGATCCCGGGCACTCGGGCAGCGGATCGGTGCTCGCGAACGGGCTGGGCGCAGCCGTGCGCACCGGCGGTGGGCCCGTCGGGTCCCCGGACTGGCCGCGATGGTCGCCGGGTGCACAGGCGCCGAGCGCCAGCGCTGACGCGACCACCGCGCCGATCCGTCGCCATGCTGCCGTGTCGTGCGAGATCATCCGCCGATCATCGCTCATCTCGGCGTCCACCATTGCCCGACGACCACCACCGCCGACCGCTCCCCACCGCTCCCCGGCCCGCCCGCCTGCCGGCTGCTCGCCCGCCCGCCCGCCCGCCTGCCGGCTGCTCGCGCGCCCGGCCGCTCGCCTCGCCGCCCGCCCGGCCGCTCGCCTCGCCTGCCCGGCTGCTCGCCCGCTCGCCCCGCCTGACTTGGCCGGCCTGTCTAGCCGCCTGACTTGGCCGGCCTGTCTAGCCGCCTGACTTGGCCGGCCTGTCTAGCCGCCCGACCCGGCCGGCCCGTCTAGCCGTCCGCCTGGCCGCCTGGCCGCCGTCTGCCCGCCGAACTGCCTGCCTACCCGGCGCTGGCCTGCCCCGGGGGCCCTCCTGTCGTGCCTTTGGAGCTGAATCGTTTGCGACATCGCTAGCCTGCTCACCTATCGCGGCCTGTTGATCCACTCCATTTCGCCGACATTGCGGTATCCCGCGAACGGGTCACCCCAATATCGGCGATATGGAGTTGACCATGCGTTCGGAGGGCCGCGTCGGGTCCGCGAGCTGCGGCCTCGTGTCGGCCGGGAAAGTCGACCATGTGCGCAGGGCTGGCCGGGTCTGCGAGTCGTCGCCTTGTGTCGGTCGGGGGAGTTGGCCGTGCGTGCACAGGGCTGGCCGGGTCTGCGAGTCGTCGCCTTGTGTCGGTCGGGGGAGTTGGCCGTGCGTGCGCAGGGCGGGCCGGGTCTGCGAGTCGTCGCCTTGTGTCGGTCGGGGGAGTTGGCCGTGCGTGCACAGGGCTGGCCGGGTCTGCGAGCCGCCGCCTTGTGTCGGTCAGGGGAGTTGGCCGATCGGCGGGTGGACGCAGCCCGCGCTGGTTAGCCACAGCGGGACGGTCGCGGCGGTCGCGGGGAGGCACCGGGTGGATTACGTGCTGTGGGGCGACGACGGCAGGCCCCGGCCGTAGTTGAGGCGAAGTGGGCGCGCGGCGGGGCGCGATGGGCAGTTCGACAGGCTGTACGGGCATCAGGACAGGCTGTATCTTAAAGTTCGGGAGCGCTCCCACGGCCGCAAGCCGGTGTGGCGCATAGCTTGAGTTCTTGCATAGGTGCAGGTGGCGGTGCCTGTGTCGCACCTCCGCCGCCGGGGCTGCTCGTGGTCGTGAACGTTTCTTCCGAGATGTTTTCGGCCAGGATCTTCCCACTAGCAAGGAATTTATGTACTTCAATCTTGCCCTGCCTCATCATTGACAGGTATCTATTTGTGTCGATGGAGGTCCCATGAACTTGTCTCGGCTCGGCGGGCCGATCCTGTCCCTGTTCCGCATCGTGACCGGCCTGCTGTTCGCGTTGCACGGCCTGTCCTCGATCTTCGGGTTGTTCGGCGGCAACCCCATTACCGGCAAGGCGATACCCCTCGGCACCTGGCCGGGCTGGTGGGCCGCGCTGATCCAGTTGGTCTGCGGCGCGCTGGTGCTGGTCGGGCTCTTCACCCGGCCCGCCGCGCTTCTCGCCTCCGGCTCGATGGCGTACGCCTATTTCGTCGTACACCAGCCCGAGGGCCTGCTGCCACTGCACAACGGCGGTGAGCTGTCGGCGCTCTTCTGCTGGTCGTTCTTGCTGGTAGCGGTGCTTGGCCCGGGGTCCTGGGCGCTCGACACGCTGCTCGCCCGGCGTCGCAACGACTCTCCATCGGCACCAGCGCCGGTCTCGGCCGCCGAGCCCAGCTCGGTGTCCGTCTGATCGCACATGTGCCGCGCGCCGCCGGAGCCTCAATGGGGCGGCTCCGGCGGCGCGCCTGGCGAGAGGCCATCCCTGCGCTGATGTCGCAGACGATTCAGCTCCATAGCGTGCGCCGGTGGCAGGTCCTACTCGGTGCGGCTGGCGAACGAGGACGCAGGCGGGCGGGGGATGAGGACGGCGTCCAGGAGGCCGGGGTAGAGCTTGTTCAGCTCGTCGCGGCGGAGGCGGACGTAGCGGCTGGTGCCGGCGGCCCGGGTGCGGGTTATGCCGGCCTCGCGCAGCACCCTGAGGTGGTGGCTGCGGGTCGCCTTGGAGACGCCGATCTCGAATGTGTTGCAGGCGTGCTCGCGGCGCTCGGCACCGCCCTGGCCGGCAGCGGTCACCGACCCGGTCGCGGTGGTCGATCCGGTGGCGGCCACCACCCGTTGATCACCTGCCCTGGCCTGGTCTGTTAGCTCACAGCGTGGGATCCGCGCTGGATGCGACGGCCGACGGTGCCTAGACTCGGCGGCACAACTGAATACCTCATCCAGAGGGGCTGAGGGATACGGCCCGACGACGCCCCGGCAACCACCCCGCGCGCTCACCGCTGAGCGACAGGCGGGGCAGGTGCCAATTCCGTCCCTGCCGCACCGTGCGATGCGGGGAAAGATGAGAGGACTTCTCGACATGACGTCGACCCTCGCCGCCTCCGGCATCGACACCTCCACAAGCCCCGCCCGCGCTCTGGTCTGTCGCGCCTGTTCGGCCCGCTACCCGCTCGCCGCCCAGCACGCCTGCTACGAGTGTTTCGGCCCGCTGGAGGTCGACTACGACACCGCCGCACTGGCCACTGTCACCCGCGAGCAGATCGAGGCGGGCCCGAAGAACATCTGGCGGTACGCCGCGCTGCTGCCCGCCGGTCAGGACCCGGCCACCCGGGTCACCCTCGACCCGGGGCTGACCCCGCTGGTGGCGGCCCCGCTCCTCGCCGCCGAGCTGGGCATCACCGCGCCGCTCTGGGTCAAGGACGACAGCGCCAACCCCACCCACTCGTTCAAGGACCGGGTCGTCTCGGTGGCGCTCACCGCGGCGAAGGCGCTCGGCTTCACCCGGTTCGCCTGCGCGTCGACAGGCAACCTGGCCAACTCGGTGGCCGCCCACGCCGCCCGCGCCGGCACTCCCTCGGTGGTCTTCATCCCCAGCGACCTCGAACAGGGCAAGGTCATCACCACTGCCGTCTACGGCGGCGAGCTCGTCGCCATCGACGGCTCGTACGACGATGTGAACCGGCTCTGCGGCGAGCTGGTCGAGACCGACGAGTTCGAGGACACCGCGTTCGTCAACGTCAACGTCCGGCCGTACTACGCGGAGGGCTCCAAGACCCTCGGCTACGAGGTGGCCGAGCAGCTCGGCTGGCGGATCCCGGCCCAGGTGGTCATCCCGATGGCCAGCGGCGAGCTGCTCACCAAGATCGACAAGGCGTTCTCCGAGCTTGTCGAGATCGGCCTGGTCCAGCCGCCGGCCGGCGGCTGGAAGGTCTTCGGCGCACAGTCGGCCGGCTGCAACCCGATCGCCTCGGCGCTGCACGCCGAGACCGACACGATCACCCCCGTCAAGCCGACAGGCATCGCCAAGTCGCTGAACATCGGTGACCCGGCAGCCGGCCTCTACGCGTTGGAGGCGGTCCGCCGCACCGGCGGCTGGATGGAGTACGTCGACGACGACGAGATCCGCGCCGGCATCCGGCTGCTCGCCCGCACCACAGGTGTCTTCGCCGAAACCGCTGGTGGGGTGACGGTGGCGGTGCTGCGCAAGCTCGTCGAGTCCGGTCGGCTCGACCCGACGGCGGAGACGGTCATCTTCAACACCGGCGAGGGCCTGAAGACCATCGACGCGGTCGCCGGCCAGGTCGGCCCGACCCACCACATCAAGCCCTCGCTGCGTGCCGCCCGCGACGCTGGCCTCCTCGGCTGACTCGGCAGGCGGGCGATCCGCCGGGTAACTGGGTTTTCGCTGTGAGTGCGGAAAACCCGCCGCTATGGACTTGACGGCAGGAACCGGACGGCGCAAGATGCTCCGTGCGGGAGGGCATTTCGCCGGAGACTTTTGAAGTTCTTGCGACCCAACGCCGGAGGCGTTGTGCGAGTGTCCCTCCCGACCACGTTCGATCGGGCCACCGGATTAATTCGGTGGCCCGATCGCTTTTCCGGGTGCCAGGCTCGCCGGCATGAGCATCACGATCGCGTCCTTCGACGGCGCAAACCGGGCCGCGATCGACGAGGCGTACCGGATCGGCGCGGCGGCCAGCGACGTCGACATGCCGGACTTCCCGCCTCTCTGTCGGCGATACTTCGACGCGCTCTTCCATACGCCGATGCCCGGAACCGAGTCGCTCTGGGCGCTGGCCCGGCTGGACGACGTGCCAGCCGGCTACCTCAAGCTGGACCTGCCCCAGCTCGACAACACCGACAACGCGAACGTCGAGCTGACTGTGCATCCCGAGCTGCGGCGTCGCGGCGTCGGCCGGGCCCTGCACGAGTACGGGGTGCGCCTGCTGCGCGAGCGCGGACGCAAGCGGGCGCTCGGGATGACCGTCTCCACGCTGCCCGGTGGGCCGTCCCGATCGGTGGCGGGTGACGCGTTCGCCGCCTCGACAGGTGCGCAGTCCGCGCTGGCCGAGGTGTGTCGCCGGCTCGACATCGACACCATCGACCGGGCTGCGCTGCGGGCGGCGCTCGCCGAGGCGCACGCCCTGGCCGAGGGCTATCAGTCGGTCACCTGGCAGGGGGCGACCCCGCCGGAGTACGTCGCTGACATCGCCTATTTGGATGGCCGGCTGCTCATGGACGCGCCGATGGGCGACGTGCAGTGGGAGCCGGAGCAGGTGGACGCCGAACGGATCCGGGGCACCGACCGAGCGTTGGAGGCCAGAGGTCGGCGGCGCTACCACCTGGGGATGCGGCACGAGGCGTCCGGTCGGCTGGTCGCCTGGACCCTGCTCGACGTGGGTGCCAGCGCTGACTGGCACGCCTTCCAACAGATCACCATCGTCGACCCGGAGCACCGGGGGCATCGACTCGGCCTGCTCGCCAAGATCGAAAATCTGCATCACCTGCTCACCCACGAGCCGGCGGTACGCGTCATCGACACCTTCAACGCGGCAAGCAACAGCTACATGATCGCGATCAACGAGCGGCTCGGCTTCCGCCCGTTGGAATCCTGGAACAACTGGCAGCTCACCCTCTGACGGGCAGTCGGCGCTACTGCTCGCGCAGGGTCCTCAGGCATGATGTCGGGCATGACGGAGACCCCGCATCCCCTGTACGACAGGCACGCCGACACCCTCAACCGCGCGCTGACCGCGATCACGGAGCGGGGCTACTGGTCCGCGTACCCCGAATCCCCAAGCCCCCGGGTGTACGGCGAGACCGCCGCCGCCGACGGCAAGGCTGCCTTCGAGGCGTACCTCGGTGGGGATTTTCCTCTCGACCAGCCCGGCACGGTCGGGCGGATCGCCACCGAGACGAGCCCGTTCGGTGTGGAGTTGGCGGTGCGTTATCCGCACGCCGGCACCGACGAGCTGATCAGCGCCGCCTCCGCCGCGTTGCCGGCCTGGCGTGATGCCGGCCCGCAGGCCCGGGTGGGCGTCTGCCTGGAGATCCTCGACCGGCTGCACAAGCACATCTTCGAGCTGGCCAACGCGGTGCAGTTCACAAGCGGGCAGGCGTTCGTGATGGCGTTCCAGGCCGGCGGCGCGCACGCGCTGGACCGGGCGTTGGAGGCGCTGGCGTACGCGTACGCCGAGATGACCCGGCACCCGGGCACGGCCGGCTGGGAGAAGCCCGCCGGCAAGGGCGACCCGCTGCGGATGACCAAGACCTTCCACGTGGTGCCCCGTGGCGTGGCGCTGGTGATCGGCTGCAACACCTTCCCGACCTGGAACTCGTACCCGGGCCTGTTTGCCTCGCTGGCCACCGGCAACCCGGTGATCGTCAAGCCGCATCCGCGCGCGGTGCTGCCCCTGGCCGTCACCGTCAAGTACGCCCGGGAGGTGCTCGCCGAGGCCGGCTTCGACCCGAACCTGGTCCTGTTGGCCGCCGAGGCGCCCGGCGAGAAGCTCGCAAGTGACCTGGCCCTGCACCGGTCCGTGAAGATCGTTGACTTCACCGGCTCCACTGAGTACGGCGACTGGTTGGAGACGCACGCCCGGCAGGCGTCTGTCTACACCGAGAAGGCCGGGCTGAACACGGTCGTCATCGACTCCACCGACGACTTCGCCGGCATGTGCCGCAACCTCGGGTTCACGCTGACCCTCTACAGCGGTCAGATGTGCACCACCTCGCAGAACATCCTCATCCCGGCCGGGGGCATCGAGACCGACCAGGGGCACAAGAGCTTCGACGAGGTGGCCGGCGGCATTGCCGCAGCGGTCGGCAAGCTCACCGCCGACCCGGCCCGAGGTGTCGAGTTGACCGGCGCCATCGTCAACGACGGGGTGCTGGAGCGACTGGCCGAGGTGACAAAGGTCGGCGAGCCGGTGCTGGAGTCGCGGGCCGTGGCACACCCGGCGTACGCGGACGCGGTGGTGCGTACCCCGACGATCGTGAAGCTGGCCGCGGACGACGCGGACACCTACGGCCGGGAGTGGTTCGGGCCTATCTCGTTCGCCATCGCCACCGACTCCACAGCGCACAGCCTGGAGCTGATGCTCCGGACAGTCGGCGAGAAGGGCGCGCTCACCGCGGGGGTCTACTCGACCGACGAGGCGGTGTTGGACGCCGCCGAGGCGGTGGCTGTCGAGGTCGGAGTGCACCTGTCGTGCAACCTGACCGGCGGCGTCTTCGTCAACCAGTCGGCGGCGTTCTCCGACTTCCACGGCAGCGGTGCCAACGCGGCGGCCAACTCGGCGCTTACCGACGGGGCCTATGTGGCGAACCGGTTCCGGATCGTGCAGTCTCGGCGGCACGTCTGATCTTTCGTTGTGGTGGGGTTTCCGGGGCAGCCCGACCCGCTTCGGGCGGTCAGGCTTGATCCCTGCGCGGGTCGGGCTGCCCCGGAAACCCTTTGTCGGCACGCTGGTTCGGACGCAGCCGGTTTTGTGGGGCAGCTTTGTGGCTCTGCCGTGGGACGGGTTGCTCGGGTTTAGGCGGGGCGGCGCATCTGTAGCTCGGTCAGGGCGGGGATCGTGGGGTGTGGCACGCGTACGCCGGTGTCGATGAAGCCCAGGCGCTGGTAGGCCCGGTAGGCGCGGTCGTTGCCGACCACCACCTCCAGCATCAGGTCCGGCCGGCCGCACGCTCGGGACCAGGCCGCCACCTCGTCGATCAGCTCACCGAGCAGCCCGGTGCCCCGACGGGCCGGGGTGACGTACACGGCGTAGATCACGGTCAGTTCGGGCTCGTCCGGGGACAGCGTGCCACCGGCGTGCCCGACCAGCCGGCCACCCGGGTCGGCGATGAACTGCGCCCTGTTGGGCCCGAGCGAGGTGTACGCGATCCGCGCGGCGTACTCGGCGTGGGAGACCGCCGCAGCCTGGGCCACGGTCTCCAAGAAGGCAAGCGGTGCGTCGGCGAGCATCTCCAGGCGCAGCGCCCGCATCCGGGCGGCGTCCTCCGGGCGTACCCGACGAATTGTCGCCGGTCGGAGGCCTGGCTCGGTGGTCATGCCCGCATGCCTATCACAGGAGATGGACGACGGATCTCGACGTGCTCGATCGCCGTCGGCCGGCCGGGTCACGCCAGTGCGTCGCCCAGGTACGCGACACCGCTGCGCTCCTGCGCCATGTTCCACAACCTGGTGGCCAGGGCGCCGATGACGCCGTGGAGCGATATCTCGACATCCTGCTCCGCGGTCTGCGCCAGTGAGGCAACGCGGCCCGTGCCGCGCCGGCAGTCATGAGCGTGGATATCTCCGATCGAAAACGGTGATGGCTCCTGCTGTCGGGAACGCGCTCGACGCCGCCCAGGATGTGCCCGATTTGCGGTAGTGCGCGGCCGTCACTCCTCGTGTAGCGTGCGATTTCGGTCACCCATTTCAGCGGTCGACGTCGATCGGTGAAGCGGTGGGCCGGGAGGCGTTCGGCCCTGCCGTGCGCCGCTGCCAGGCAACGCCGCGCAGAGTGAGGAAGTGCACCGTGGCACAGGGCACCGTGAAGTGGTTCAACGCCGAGAAGGGCTACGGCTTCATCGCCGTCGACGGCGGTCAGGACGTGTTCGTCCACTTCTCCGCGATCGAGATGGACGGCTACAAGGCGTTGGACGACGGTCAGCGGGTGGAGTTCGAGATCGCCCAAGGCCAGAAGGGTCCGCAGGCGGAGCACGTGCGCGTCGTCGCCTGAGCATCACCCCGCCTGAACCTCGTCCGACCGGCCGGTGAATCGCCTCCGGTCGTCGGCGGGTCGGGGCTGTGGTAGCGATGCCCACCCTGGAAGATCGTGAACCGTCCAGCCGATGCTGAGGAGGGTTCATGACCGACCAGCCGCCCCCGCCCACCCCGCCCCTCGGGCCGGGGGAGCAGGGTCCGTCCGATCCGACCTCGCCCGGCACGCCGCCGGTCGCCGGCGCGGCCCCCGGTCCGCAGCCCGGCATGCCGCCCGGCACGGCCCCCGGTCTGCGGCCCGGTGCGCCCTCCGGCCCGCCGCCCGGTTGGGATCCCGCGCAGGGTGGTTGGGGCCCGCCGCCGCAGGGCTGGGTCTTCCCGCCCACCGGCGGCTACCCGCCCGGCGCGGGTCCCTACGGCGGGCAGCAGTGGTATCCGGGGGCACCGGTCGGCTGGTACCCGCCGGGTCACGGCCTCGACCCCAACGACGCCCTGGTCACCCCGCCCGGCGCCGGTATCCAGGGCTGGCTCAGCCGGTTCAACGGCGCGCTGCGTCGGGGCTGGCGGCAGTTGGTGCCGATCATCCTGCTCACCCAGGTGCTGCCGGCGGCGGTCCTCTCGATCATCTCGCTGGCCGTGGACCCGACGGCGGGCTGGGACGCGTGGGCGGCGGAGCCCGGGTCGGATGCGACAGCCAGGCTGCCGGAGACCTTCGGCACCGACGTGGCCATCCTTCTCGTGGCGTTGGTTGGCGGCAGCCTGCTCTTCGGTCTGGTGCAGGCGGTGGGATGGGCCGCCGGCAGTTGGGTGATCACGCAGCAGGCGGCCGGCAGGCCGGCCCGCGTCGACGCCGCGCTGCGGTACGGCGTGCGCCGGGCGCTCGGCCTGTGGGGCTGGACTCTGCTGATCAGCGTGCTCGTCGGTGTGGGTGTCTGCTTCTGCGTACTGCCGGGCATCTACCTGGCGTTCGCGCTGAGCATGGCCGGTCCGGTCTACCTCTTCGAACGGCAGAACCCGATCGGCCGGTCGTTCCGGATGTTCCACGACCGGCTCGGGCTGATGCTCGGCCGGGTGGCGCTCGTGGCCGCGGTGGTGATCGTCGGCAGCCTGATCCCGGGCCTACTGGAGTCGCTGGGCAACGTGGCGCTCGGTCCGGACCCGCTGTTGTCGCCGGGCACTGCGGTCGGGGCGGTGGCCGTGATCGGGGTCACCGCGTTGCTGGCCCTGCCGGCACACCTCGTCCAGTTGGTCGGCCTGCTGGTCACGTACACCGAGCAGCGGGCCTATGAGGCGCCGGTGAACAGCGCCCAACTGGCGGCGGAACTCGGCTGAGCGCCCCCATCGTGCTTGCACTCGGCAGGGGAGAGTGCTAAACAAGTCATTGGCACTCGCATACCGTGAGTGCCAATGGTCGGGACGGTGGGGCCAGGTTGCACCGGCGTGGAGACGCCGGGGTGGCATGGCTGGTCGTCGCGGGCTATCCGGCCCGGCCGAAGGACGTCGTCGTCGCCAGGTGGCGACGTCCCAAGGTGCGTACACCAGGCGGCCCATCCGGGGCACACAACTCGGGTGGCCCGTGAGTGTCCAGGAGGACAACGCCGTATGGCCAAGATGATCGCGTTCGACGAAGAGGCTCGCCGCGGCCTCGAGCGAGGCATGAACCAGCTCGCTGACGCCGTAAAGGTGACGCTCGGCCCGAAGGGCCGCAACGTCGTGCTCGAGAAGAAGTGGGGTGCCCCCACCATCACCAACGATGGTGTGAGCATCGCCAAGGAGATCGAGCTCGAGGACCCGTACGAGAAGATCGGCGCCGAGCTGGTCAAGGAGGTCGCCAAGAAGACCGACGACGTTGCCGGTGACGGCACGACGACGGCGACCGTCCTGGCTCAGGCCCTGGTGCGCGAGGGCCTGCGCAACGTGGCCGCTGGCGCCAACCCGATGGCCCTGAAGCGGGGCATCGAGGCTGCTGTCGCGAGCGTCTCGGAGGAGCTGTCCAAGCTCGCCAAGGACGTCGAGACCAAGGAGCAGATCGCCTCCACCGCCTCCATCTCCGCCGGTGACAGCACCGTCGGCGAGATCATCGCCGAGGCGATGGACAAGGTCGGCAAGGAAGGCGTCATCACCGTCGAGGAGAGCAACACCTTCGGGCTGGAGCTTGAGCTCACCGAGGGCATGCGCTTCGACAAGGGCTACATCTCGGCCTACTTCATGACCGACCCGGAGCGCATGGAGGCCGTCTTCGACGACCCCTACCTCCTGATCGTCAACAGCAAGATCTCGTCGGTCAAGGACCTGCTCCCGATCCTCGAGAAGGTCATGCAGTCGGGCAAGTCGCTGCTGATCATCGCCGAGGACATCGAGGGCGAGGCTCTGGCCACCCTTGTCGTCAACAAGGTCCGGGGCACCTTCAAGTCGGTCGCCGTCAAGGCGCCGGGCTTCGGTGACCGCCGCAAGGCCATGCTCGCCGACATCGCCATCCTCACCGGTGGTCAGGTCATCAGCGAGGAGGTCGGCCTCAAGCTCGACGCCGTCGGCCTCGACATGCTGGGCCGCGCCCGCAAGGTCGTGGTGACCAAGGACGAGACCACGATCGTCGACGGTGCCGGTGACGCCGAGCAGATCCAGGGTCGGGTCAACCAGATCCGGGCCGAGATCGACAAGAGCGACTCCGACTACGACCGTGAGAAGCTGCAGGAGCGGCTGGCCAAGCTGGCCGGTGGCGTCGCGGTGATCAAGGTCGGCGCGGCCACCGAGGTCGAGCTCAAGGAGCGCAAGCACCGCATCGAGGACGCCGTTCGCAACGCGAAGGCGGCCGTCGAGGAGGGCATCGTCCCGGGTGGTGGCGTCGCGCTGGTGCAGGCCGGCAAGACCGCCTTCGACAAGCTGGACCTGGTCGGCGACGAGGCGACCGGTGCCAACATCGTCAAGGTCGCGCTGGACGCCCCGCTGCGGCAGATCGCCGTCAACGCCGGCCTCGAGGGCGGCGTCGTGGTGGAGAAGGTCCGTAACCTCGAAGCGGGTTACGGCCTCAACGCCGCCAACGGCGAGTACGTCGACCTGCTGGCCGCGGGCATCATCGACCCGGCCAAGGTGACTCGCTCGGCGCTGCAGAACGCCGCCTCCATCGCGGCGCTCTTCCTCACCACCGAGGCTGTTGTCGCGGACAAGCCGGAGAAGCACCCGGCTGCCCCGGCTGGCCCGGGTGGCGGAGAGATGGACTTCTGAGTCCAGTTCCGACACGGAACGGGGCGGGCCGCTGACGCGGTCCGCCCCGTTCGTCGTCAGGTGGGCAGTGGGTGGTTCGGCCCGTTGACTGTCAGGTGGGCAGTGGGCAGTTCGGCCCGTTGACTGTCAGGTGGGCAGTGGGCGCTGGTTGCGCCGTTTCTTCGCCTGGTCGTACGGCGGAGGCAGTTGGATCGGCGCGTCCACCATCTCCTGCGACTCCTCGACCACCGACGCGCCGTCGGTGGTCATCTCGGCCAGTTGCTCGGCGTCGCCGTAGTCGAGTCGGTCGAACGGCAGTTGACCGGGGAGTTCGGCGACAGGCTTCCAGGTGATCGGCGGGCCGTCCTCGGTCTGGTCATCATCCGTGGTCATGGCTGCCTCCTCTTACCGAAACGGTAGGGGGCGCCGATGACCGATGGGGGCGAATCGCGTTATCTGGGTCTATATCCCATTCGCCCTTTAATCGACATCGAGTGTTCGCCGGTACAGGAAGAAGACCCGCTCGATCCGGGCACCCGCGCTGCCCGAGTAGAACGGCACCGGTCCCACCCAGCCGATCTGAGCCCGGTCCAACCCCGCTGCCCGCTGGTCGCGCAGGCAGCGCCGCAGCAGCACCCCGCCGATCCCCGAACCCTCGGCGACCGGCGCGGTGCCCATCGGCCCGAACCAGCTCGGTCGGGACGACCCGTACGCGGCGAAACCCAGCACCTCGCCGGCCCGCTCCGCCAGGTGGCAACCGGCGCCATCGCGACCCACCGACCCGGCCAACTCGCCGTCCCACGTGCCACCGAAGGTGGACCGGGCGAACGCGGTCAACGCCGGCAGGTCCGCCAGCTCCGCCCGGCGTACGGTGATGCCCTGATCGGCTAGCCGCCGCTCCGCCGCCTCGGTGGACCGCAGCGCCGCCGACCCGTCGTACGACAGGTCGGCTGTCATGTTCCAGGCGGTCCGGTCCTGCTGGTAGCCCAGCGCGAGGGCTGCGCAGACCGCAGCCGTGTAGCGGACGTCGATGCCCGGCCACGCGTAGTACGGCGGGTTGCCGGCCAGCAGCACCTCTGTCGCGCCGCGCTCGGCGAGCACCCGCTCGGCCCGACCCAGCAGCGTCCGGCCGACACCTCTGCGGCGCTCATCCGGCAGCACCGCGACGAGGTCGACGTGCCCGGCGGACGGGTCGCTCGACGACACCGAGCAGAGCAGCACGCCGACCAGATCGGCCCCCCGGTACGCGCCCAGCGCAACCACCTGACGGTCGGCGGCGGCCCGGGGCCAGAGCACGTCCACGATGGCTGCCGCCTCGGTCGCGTCCTCGGTCAGGTCGAGAGCCTGTGCGCAGAGGCGTACCACGCTGGGAACCAGATCGGAGGTCAGCTCGGTGACGATGATCTCGGCGGTCATGGTGGCCGACCCTAGATCACCGCTCGTCGTGCCGTGCTCCCGCCCGCCGCGTTAGGAAGGGTCCCTTCCTATACACGAGGCGTTAATAAGGTGCCCTTGCTTATGGCCGGGCGGCGCGGACGGCGGCGTAGGCATCGACCTGGCCCGCGCCTGTGACGTTGGCGGGGCCGCCGCAGGCGTCGGCCGGGTTGCCGGAGCGGTAGGTGGGCGTCGCAGGGGTGGCGGTGTCGCGCAGGATCTGCCGGGTCCGGGGCAGGTCGCCGACAAGCGCCGGATTCGCCGACCACATCAGCGCGACCACTCCGGCGACCTGCGGGGTCGCCATCGAGGTGCCGTCCAGCGCCGCGTACCCGCCGCCGGGCATCGCCGACACCACTCCCACCCCCGGGGCCAGCACGTCCGGCTTGCCCACGCCGCCGGCCACCGGCCCGCGCGAGGAGAACTCCGCCACCCGCCGCTGCGCGTCGACCGCGCCCACGGTCAGCACGTTCGCGTACGGCGCGGGCGGGTCGTCGATCGACCCACACCACGGGCCGGTGTTGCCGGCGGCGGCGACCACGAAGATCCCGGCGGCATCCAGCGCCGCGGTGGCCGGCAGCAGCGCGCCCGGGTCGCAGCCCTCGATCGGCGGGCAGCCCCACGAGTTGGTGAGCACCTGTGGGGCGCGCTCCGGTCGGCCGTCGGTGAACGGGTCACCGCCGGTCGGGAAGGGGGCCAGCATGAACTGGAGGCAGTCCAGGTAGTGGCCCGGGCTGCCCAGGTTGCGGTCCAGGTTGACGCAACCCACCCACTGCGCGTCCGGCGCGACCCCGATGCCG
Organism: Micromonospora sp. NPDC000316; assembly: GCF_042898885.1. NCBI lineage: Bacteria > Bacillati > Actinomycetota > Actinomycetes > Micromonosporales > Micromonosporaceae > Micromonospora > Micromonospora sp. NPDC000316. The sequence goes on along the minus strand of NZ_JBIAZG010000004.1, from coordinate 214,714 downwards.
TCCCGTCCGACCGCGCTTCCGACCGTGTGGGTGCCGTGCCCGCCCATGTCGTTCGGGGCGCGGGTGCCGTTCCACGGGTCGTACCAGGAGTCGTCCCCGCCACGGAACCCGGCCCGCAGCGTCGGGTGGCCCCCGTCCACCCCGGAGTCGGAGCTGCCGACCACGATGCCCGCTCCGGTCACCCCGAGCTGTGACCAGACGCGGTCGGCGCCGATCTGCCGGATGTTCCACGCCGGGCCGGTGGGTGCCGGCGCGGCGCCCCGGCTCTGCCCCGCCGGGGCGGGCAGTGGCCGCAGGCGCTGGCTGACCAGCACCCGGGCCACCTCGGGCCGCCGCGCCAGCCAGGCCCGCACGAACGGGCCGCCGTCCACCTCGAGCGCGTTCACCAGGTAGTACGGCACCGGGTCGAGTCGTAGCCGGGTCACGTCCCGACGCAGGTTGGCCTGGCTCCGCTCGGCGGTGGCCACCAGCCGGCGGTAGACCTCGGTCGCCCGCGCGTCGCGTCCGACCCGCCCCGGTGTGCCGGCCGGCAGGCCGCTCAGGTCGGCCTGCTCGCGCAGCACCACAAGCAGCCGCTCGCCGTGCAGCCCGGGCTGCCCCGGCCCGACGTCGACGACGGCAGCCGTCACCAGCAGCACCGCAGCCGTCAACGCGGCCACCCGACGGCTCGGGGTGCGTGCCTTCGGCCGGGCCAGCAGCACCGCGTACCCGATGGCTACCAGGACCGCGACGGCGAGCCCGGCACCGGCGGCGACCGCCACCCAGAACGGCACGTCGCGGGTGCCGACAAGCAGCAGGGTGATCTCTTCCGGGTCGGTGAACGCCAGCGGCCCGAACACGCCTAGGCCGACCAGCCACCCGGTCGCGGCCCGGCCGGCGCGTGCGGCGTCGGTCGGGTCGGCGGTGGGCCGCCAGGTGCTCGCCCAGAGGGCGGCCAGCGCGAAACCTGCCGGCGGCAGCGTCAGCAGGTTGGGCAGTTGCGCCCCGGACTCACCGACGCCGGCGGCGAGCAGCAGCAGCGCCACCCCGGCGACCAGGCCGCCGACCAGCACCAACCGGGCTGGGCGCGGCGGCCGGCCGACCGCGAACCGGGACCAGAAGGTGGCGTCCAACAGCGTCGCGGCCAGCATGCCCAGGGCGGCGGCAGCCACCGCCGCCAGCGCGGTCTCCAACAGCCCGCCGAGCGCGCCAAGCCAGGCCCAGGGCAGCAGGAGCGCCAGCCCGGCGGCGACCGCGAGCAGCGGCACCGGCCCGCGCGACGCCCGCCAACGCCCGACCGGCTCCGGGCCTTCGCCGACCTCGGGCCGCGCGGCGTCGCCGTCTCCGTGGGGCGCCGCGCCGACGACAGAGCCGGAAGCCTCGGGGTACGACCACCGGCGCGCCCACAAGCGCAGGACGAGCGCCGTGAGTGCCGTCGCACCGGCAAGCACAGCCAGGTACGCCTCGTGGTGCACAGGCGGCACGATCCGCACCAGCGTCAGCACCGCGAGCGTGAGTGCCGCGCCCAGCCAGGCCCGCCCGGTGGCTCGGACGGCAGCCGAGCGGGGCAGTACGGCCAGCAGCAGGGCGGGAGTGCCCACCAGCGCGGCGGTGACCAGGCCCAGCACCGGCCAGAGCCAGCCGACCCGGTCCCGCCCGAAGCTCAGCAGCACCTGGTCGGTGAGCCAGCCACCGGACTGGGCGACAACTGTTACCCCCACCGTCCAACCGCCGGCCAGCACGGCCGCGACCACCGGCCAGGGGGAAGTGTGGTCGCTGACGTAGGGGTGCTCAGGCTGCCCTTGCATCCGAGAACCTTACGACCGCGATGAACAGTTTCGACCCGGCCATCGCCTTCTGGGTTGACCGGAAACCGGCACCGCCGCGGCGACACGACGGAAGACTTGCAGTTAGGGCACCTCCAATTGCAAGTGGTGACGCTCGCCCCGGCCTGAGGGGTGGCGGCGAATGCCGACACATTGGCGCGGCGGTTACGGTGGACGGGTGCGTGACCCCAACATCTCCCGATCGGTCGCCGGGCAGCTCTCGCCGGTCCGCCGCGCCGCTGACCTGCGCCGACTGCGGGCGGAACGCTTCGACGTGCTGGTCATCGGCGGCGGGGTGACAGGTGCCGGCGCCGCTCTGGACGCCGCGTCCCGAGGGCTGAAGGTGGCCCTGGTCGAGGCGCGCGATCTCGCCTCCGGCACCTCCAGCCGGTCCAGCAAACTCATCCACGGCGGGCTGCGCTACCTGGAGCAGTTGGAGTTCCATCTGGTCCACGAGGCGCTGACCGAGCGGGGTCTGCTGGCGACCCGACTCGCGCCGCACCTGGTTCGCCCGGTGCCGTTCCTGGTGCCGCTGCCGGCGGGTCGGGGTCTGCGGGACCTGCCCGCCCGGATCTTCCGCCGCTCGTACTACGGCGCCGGCGTGGCCACGTACGACGTCTTCGCCGGTCTCTTCGGCGGCGGCCGGGGGATGCCGCTGCACCGGCATCTGACCCGGGAGGGTGCTCGGCGGATCTTCCCGAGTCTGCGGGCCGACGCGCTTGCCGGGGCGATCCGCTACTACGACGGGCAGGTCGACGACGCCCGGCTGGTGGTCACCCTGGCCCGCACCGCGGCCAGCCTCGGCGCCACGGTGGTCAGCAGCGCCCGCGCCGTCGGGCTGATCCGGCAGGCGCGGGAGGTCACCGGCGTACGGGTTCGTGACCTGGAGGCACCGGCCGGGTCCCCGGACGCCGAGTTCGAGGTGCAGGCCCGCACTGTCATCGCCGCCACAGGTGTGTGGAGCGACGACATGTCCCGAATGCTCAACGACGTGGGCCTGCGGCCCGGCGTCCGGGTGCGCGCCTCGAAGGGGGTGCACCTGGTGGTGCCCCGCTCGGCGATCACCGGCGAGACGGGGCTCATCCTGCGTACGGCGCGTTCGGTGCTCTTCGTCATCCCGTGGGGCGGGCACTGGATCATCGGCACCACGGACACCGACTGGCGTCTGGACAGATCTCACCCGGCGGCCTCGGCCAGCGACATCGACTATCTGTTGCAGCAGGTCAACACCGTGCTGGACCGGCCGTTGACCACCGCCGACATCGAGGGCGTCTACGCCGGGCTGCGGCCGTTGCTGGCCGGCGAGGCCGACTCCACCTCGAAGCTCTCCCGCGAGCACGCCGTGTTCGAGCCGATGCTCGGGCTGCTGCTGGTAGCGGGCGGCAAGTACACGACGTACCGGGTGATGGCCTCGGACGTGGTCGATCGGGCCGTGCGTCGGTTGGGTGGCGCCCGCGCGTCGCGTACCGCCGACCTGCCGTTGCTCGGTGCGGACGGCTATCCGGCGCTGTGGCGGGACCGGGCCGACCTGGCCCGCCGGCACGGTATGCCGGTGGGCGTGCTGGAGCATCTGCTGGAGCGGTATGGCAGCCTCACGCTGGATCTGCTCACGATGATCGACGCCGATCCGCTGCTCGCGTCGCCGCTGGCCGGGGCTCCGGAATATCTGGCCGCCGAGGTGGCGTACGCGGCGCGGGCCGAGGGTGCGCTGCATCTGGAGGACGTGCTGACCCGGCGGACCCGGATCTCCTTCGAGACCAGCCACCGTGGCGTGGAGTCGGCGGAGCACGCCGCCGAGCTGATGGGGGCGGTGCTCGGTTGGGACGCGACGACCCGGGCCCGCGAGGTCGAGCACTACCGCGTGCGGGTGGAGGCGGAGCGGCAGTCCCAGTTGATGCCGGACGACGCGGCGGCGGACGCGGCACGGCTCGGCGCTCCGGATGTCAGGGGTTACGCGGCGGATCGGGGTGGGGACGACGATCAGGCGAAGTTGCGTCCGTCCGCTCGGTGAGGAAAGGTACGTTACCAAGGGGTAACTAACGATACCCCCCCGAATGGTGGTTTCGGACGCTACCTACGGTGGGGTAGGTTCCGCGCGTGCCTTACCGCGCGCACCCCCGCCCGCTCGCTCTCCTCCTCGCTGCGGTGCTCACCAGCACCCTGACCGGTTGCGCGCTGCTCGACCGGGATGCGGCTGCGGAGCCGGCCGCGCAACCACCGGCCGGTGCGGCAGCGGGCGGGTCGCAGCTCGAGATTCCGACCACTGTGGCGGTGGGGCAGGTCAGCCTGTTGCAACGGCTCGGCGCGGACGGCCCGATGCGCACTCTGAGCGTCGAGCGGGACGGCAGCTGGCAGTGCCTCGACTGCGCCGGTGACGGGGTCACCTCCCGGGGCAGGCTGGCCCCGGAGCTGACCGAACGGCTTCAGGTGCTGCTTGCCGACCCGGCGCTGGCCCAGGAGACCGACCAGGTCCGGCGGTACCGGGCCACCTGCATCGACGCGCTTACCTCCAGCCTGCTCACGTCCTCCGGGCTGATCACCTCACAGGACTGCCCGGGTGAGGAGCGCACGACGGTGGCGGGGGAGATCCTGCTGCTGCTCACCCAGGCCACCCCGGCCGAGGTCGAGGGCTGAGCGGGCTCGATCAGAGCACCTTGCCGGGGTTGAGCAGACCCTCCGGGTCGAGCGCCGACTTGATCGCCTGGTGCACCCGGACGCCGACCGGGCCGATCTCCCGGGCCAGCCAGTCCCGCTTGAGCAGCCCGACCCCATGCTCGCCGGTGCAGGTGCCGCCCAGGTCCAGGCCGAGCCGCATGATCTCGTCGAACGCCCGCCGGCCCCGCTCCACGCTCGCCGGGTCGGCCCGGTCGACGACGATGTTCGGGTGCATGTTGCCGTCTCCGGCGTGCCCCACCACGCCGATCGGCACCTCGCACTCCGCGGCGATCCGGGCCACCCCGTCCAGCAGCGCGGCGAGCGAGCCGCGCGGCACCGCCACGTCGTCGATCACCAGGCCACCGTTGCCGCCCGGGTAGGTGTCGGCGGCGAACTTCTCCATCGCCGGGTGGGCCAGCCGCCGGGCCTGCAACAACGCCGCCGCCTCCACGGCGTCGGTGGCCGCGTAGACCTCGTCGGCGCCGGCGGCCTCGCACACCTCGGCCAGGCCGACCAGGTCGTCGGCCGCCCGGCTGCCGGTGTCGGCGGCGGCCAGCAGCAGGGCCTGCGCGTCGGTCCGCAACCCCATCGGTTGGTACGCCTCGATCGCCCGCAGGTGGGTCTGGTCCAGCAGCTCCAGGAGGCTGGGGGTGAGGCCCCGCGCGGCGATCTCCGCCACCGCCGCGCCGGCAGCCGCCGTGGACGGGAAGACCGCGACCAGGGTCAGCGATTCGGCAGGGGCGGGCCGCAGCGCCACAGTCACTTCGGTGATCACCCCGAGGGTGCCCTCCGAGCCGACGAAGAGCCGCGTCAGGTCGTAACCGGCCACCCCCTTGGCGGTACGCCGGCCGGTGCGCAGCACCTCGCCGGAGGCGAGCACCACCTCCAGGCCGAGCACGTACTCGGTGGTCACCCCGTACTTGACGCAGCACATGCCGCCTGCGTTTGTGGCCACGTTGCCGCCGATGGTGGACGACTCCCAGGAGCCGGGGTCCGGCGGGTACCAGAGCCCCTGCTTGGCCACCGCCCCGGCAAGCGTCGCGTTGACCACACCCGGCTGGACCACAGCGATCCGGCTCACCGGGTCGATCTCCCGGATCTCGTTCATCGCGACGGTGCTGAGCACCACAGCGCCGTCCACCGCGTTCGCCGCGCCGGCCAGCCCGGTCCGCGCACCCTGCGGCACCACGGGTACGCCGTACCGCGCCGCCGCCTGTACCACCGCGACCACCTGCTCGGTGCTGCTCGGGCGGGTCACCACCAACGGCATGCCGGCGGCGCAGAGGTCGGCCTCGTCGCGCTGGTGCATGCGCAGCAGGTCCGGGTCGGTGAGCACGGCGTTCTCGCCCAGCGCGGCGCGCAGGTCGTCGAGGAGTCCGGTGGTGGGGGCCATGCAGCCGAGGCTAGGTCGCCAGCCGCCGATCATCAACATGATCAACTCTGCGGGCTAACTTGGGCACATGCTCTACCTGGACCGGCCTGCCTGGCCGTGGCGCGGCCGACTCTGGTCACACCTGATCAGCGACGTCTCCTACGCCGAGTTGCACGCCTTCGCCGAGGCGCTCGGCGCGCCCCGGCGCGGCTTCGACCGCGACCACTACGACATCCCGGCCGACCGGTTCGCGTCGGCCGTGTGGCTCGGCGCCCGTGTGGTGCCGAGCAGGGAGCTGGTCCGGCTGCTCCGCGAGGCCGGCCTGCGCCGCCCGAAGCACCTGGTCAAACCGCGAGCGTCGGCGGCCCGCTGAGGCTTGCCAGCTCCCGGCGCAGGTTGTCCCGGGCCGGCTGCTCCCATCGCTTGGCGAGAGGCGGCAGCCGGAACAACTCGGGCAGCGCCAGCAGCGCGGTGAGGACGCCGGCCCGACCCGTCCGGAAGGCATGCTCGGGCACGTGCGCGTACTCCTGCCGGATGGCCGCCGCGTAGCGGTCGTAGGCGGCGGGCGGCGCGGCCAACACGGCGAGGTCCGCGTCGCAGAGCAGGGCGCCGTCGGGGTCGTCGGGCGCCACCACGTGCCCGGCGGTGAGCAGGACGAGCCGCCGGACCTCCGCCACCGCCGTCGCCGGCAGCCCGAGCCCGGTGAGCAGGCTCTCGGCGAGCGCGGCGCTGTCCCGTTCGTTTGTGTCGCCGGGAGCCCTGGGGTCGTAGATCGCGTCGTGACACCAGGCGGCAAGGCGGACCAGGTCGGCCCGGTCGGCAAGCGCGGCGTGCCCGTCCACCACGTCGAGTACGGCGGTCAGGTGCGCCACCGTGTGGTAGTGCCGGTGCGGCTCCCGCCACCGGGCGAGCAGTTGCTCGCCGGCCCGGGTCGAGGCATCGTCGAGCATCACCCCGGCACCCCGGGCTGCCGCCCGCCACCGGTCCAGCAGATCGGCCACCGCCCGAGTCTGCCGTATTCGTCCCGTGCGCGTGTGGCGGGAGGATTCAGCGCGCCCGCCTCGGGTAGTCGCGCTCATGGCCGTGGCCCGGGACAAGAGACCTCCGATGGTGCGTCGTGCCCCGCTGCGGGAAGGGCTGGTGGACCTCGACGGCGCGCGTATCGCCGAGGCCACCGAGGAACTGCGCCATCGCGGCCGGGCCACCCTGCACGACCGGCTGCACCGGGTGCGGATGGCCGGTGGGCTGGCCGTGCAGGCCGGGCTGGCCGCCGGGCTGGCGTACCTGATCTCGCTCAAGCTGCTCAACAACCCGCAGCCGGTCTTCGGGCCGATCTCCGCGGTCGGCACCCTGGCGGCCTCGGTCGGCCAGCGGACCCGCCGGACCGTGGAGCTGATCCTCGGGGTGGCGATCGGAGTGGCCATCGGCGACTTCCTGATCTACCTGGTCGGGACCGGGGCGTGGCAGCTCGGCCTGGTGGTCACTGTGGCGATCCTGCTCACCATCTTCGCCGGCGCCAGCGTGTCCATCGTCATCCAGACGGCGGCCACGGCGGTGCTTATCGTGACGCTGAGCCCCTCCACCGAGGATCTGGAGATCCCGCGCTTCATCGACGCGTTCCTCGGCGGCGGGATCGCGCTGCTGGTGACGGCTGTGCTGCTGCCGCTGAACCCGCTGCGGGTGCTCAATCGGGCCGCCCGACCGGCGCTGGACCTGCTCGCCGACCAGCTCGACGCCTGCGCCGACGGGCTGCGCAAACGGGACCGCGATGCCACCCAGCGGGCACTGGAGCGGATGCGCGACAACAAGGAGGAGTTGGCCACCCTGTCCGAGGCGATCGAGGGCGCGAAGGAGACCGCCACGCTCTCCCCGGCCCGCTGGCACCGTCGCGGTGAGCTGACCCACTACGCGGAGGCCGCCGACCCGATCGACCGGGCGATGCGCAACACCGGCACCCTGATCCGCCGGTCCGTCACGCTGATCGAGGACTCCGAGCCCGTGCCGGATCCCATGCCGGACGGGATCGCGCACCTCGCCGAGGCGGTCCGGCTGCTCAAACAGCAGTTCGCGGCGGGCCAGGAGCCGCAGAAGGCACGGGAGCGGTCGCTGCGGGCGGTAAGCGAGGCCGGCCGGGCGTACGCCGCAGGGGTCGGCTTCTCGGGCAGCGTGGTGGTCGCCCAGATCCGGACGACGGCGAGTGACCTGCTGGTGGCCTCCGGGATCGAGCAGGAGGAGGCGAACCGGTGGATCCGCACCGCCTTCGGGGAGCAGGAGCGGCCGGTCGGTCAGCCGGCCGGGCCGGCCGAGGCGCCGAAGCCGCCCACCGCGCCACCCATCGGCTGAGCGCTCAGCCCAGCGTGGCCAGCGCCGCGAGCAGCCGGTCCACCTGGGCAGCGGTGCTGCCCAGGCCGATGCTGGCACGCAACGCGGTGGGTGGAAGATCCCGCCGACCGGTACGCGCCGCCGCGTCGGCGAGCAGCCGCCGGGCCAACGGGTGGGCACAGAACAACCCGTCCCGTACGCCGATCCGGTGCTCGGCGGCCAGCCGGGCGGCCACCTCCGCCGAGTCCCGCCCGGCGACCACGAACGAGACGATGCCGACCCGGGGCGCCTCGGGGCCGAAGGTGCGCAGCTCCACCACGTGCGGCAGGGCGGCGATGCCGGCGCGTAGCCGGGCCAGCAGCGCCTGCTCGTCGGCGGCCAGCGCGGCCCGGTCCGCGTTGCCCAGCGCCTCGCAGACCGCAGCCAGCGCCACCGCACCCAACAGGTTCGGCGTGCCACCCTCGTGCCGTGCCGGGCCGGTCGTCCAGGTCACGTCGTGGGTGGCCGGCCCGACGTGGCTTGTCGCGCCGCCACCGGACAGGTAGGGCGCGGCGGCGTCCAGCCAGTCCGAGCGGCCGATGAGGACGCCCGCGCCGAACGGGGCGTACAGCTTGTGGCCGGAGACGGCCAGGTAGTCCACATCGAGCGTGAGCAGGTCGACGGGGGCGTGCGGGGCGAGTTGCGCGGCGTCGAGGACGATCCGGGCACCGTGCCGGTGGGCCACCCGCGCCAGCTCGGCGACCGGCCACCGCTCCCCTGTCACGTTGCTGGCCCCGGTCACCGCGACAAGCACCGGCAGCGCCGGGTTGCTGTTCCGGCGCAGCTCGGTGAGGGCGGCGGCGAGAGCGCGTACCGCCTCGGCCGGGTCGGTGGGCACCGGCAGCCGGACCGAGCCGCGCGGCCACGGCAGCAGGTTGGCGTGGTGCTCACCGGCGAATGTGACAACCGTCGCGCCGGCCGGCAGGGCCCGAGCCAGCAGGTTGAGCGCATCCGTGGTGTTCCGGGTGAAGATCACGTGATCGTCGGCGCGGGCGCCGAAGAAGTCGCCGACCGTCTGCCGGGCCCGCTCGTAGTCGAGCGTGCAACGGCGCGACAGCGCGCCAGCGCCTCGGTGCACGCTCGCGTACCAGGGCAGCAGTTCGGTCACCGCGTCGGCCGCGGCCCGCGCGCACGGCGCGGTGGCCGCGTAGTCCAGGTTGATTTCGCCGGGTACGCCGAGCACGTCGAGCGGCGCCGCCGAAGCGGGAGCGGCGATCGTGGGCAGCGAGGGTACGAGGGTGACGGGCATGCCGGAGCCTCCGGGGTCAGGGACCCCTGGCGTTAGGCCGGGACGGGGTCCGCGCTTGCCCAGCACGCCGATCGGGCTGGGCCCGGTCATCACCCGGGGCACCCCACCGCGAACTGACGAGGGTTGCCGGCCAGCAAACCGGGGCTTCGCGCTGGCACTCGTGACCTGCCCAGCAGCATAGCGGCTGTGGATGCGCCCGAACCAGCCGGCGTCGGATGGCTACGCTGACCGCATGGCCGACACCCCGCCCGGTGCACCCCTGCCGTCGTCGCCGCCCGCGCCCGCGGCCCCGCCCGCAGGCGAGGCACCCCGGATGCCGCTGCGCCGACTCGGCTGGCGACGATTCCTGGTGCTGGCCGGGGTGGTGCTGCTCATCGCCGCGTGCGCGGTGTTCATGGTCTTCACGCTCGGCCAGTCGCTCGGCGTGCAGGCCCTGCTGGTCGGGGTGGTCGCCGCGATCCTGCCGGTGCCGGTGCTGGTCGCCTGCTTCCTCTGGCTCGACAGGTACGAACCGGAGCCGCTGAAATATCTGATCTTCTGCTTCGCCTGGGGAGCTTTCGTCTCCACGGCGGCCTCGCTCACCGTCAACGAGTTCGCCGCCGGCCGGTTCGCCGACTGGGGGCTGCCCGCCGCGCTCACCGGGGTGCTCGTGGCACCGTTCATCGAGGAGTTGACCAAGGCCCTCGGCCCGATCCTGCTGCTCGTGTTCCGCCGCCGGGAGTGGTCCGGGATCACCGACGGGCTTGTCTACTGCGGGCTCTCCGCGGTCGGCTTCGCCATGGTGGAGAACATCCTCTACCTGGGCGGGTACGGCTACGCGGCAGGCGCCGACCGGTACGGCCCGGCGACCGGCACCCAGCAGGTCATCGCCATCTTCATCGTCCGGATCCTCCTGTTCGGGTTCGCCCATCCGCTCTTCACCTCGATGACCGGTGTGGGGCTGGGCATCGCGGCCCGGACGGCCGACCGTCGGGTCCGGGTGCTCGCCCCCATCGCCGGCCTGCTGCTGGCGATGATCCTGCACGGCACCTGGAACCTGCTGCCCACGCTGACCCAGGCCACCGGCGAAGCAGTGATCATGTTGTACGGCTTCCTCGGCCTGATGGTCCCTGTGTTCTTCGGCATGGTGGGGCTCGCGCTGTGGCTGCGCGCGTGGGAGGGCCGGCTCACCGAGCGGAGACTGCCGGACTACGTGCGGGCAGGCTGGCTGAGCCCACCCGAGGTGGCCGCGCTGAGCAGCCTCGGCCGTCGGCACGCGGCCCGCAGTTGGGCGCGCCGGGTGGCAGGCGACGCCGGTGTCCGGGCGATGCGGGGCTACCAGTTCTCCGCCACCCGGCTGGCGCTGCTGCGCGACGGAACGCTTCGTGGCCTGGACCGCAAGCCCGCCGACCAGGAGCGGACCGCTGCCGAGGAGCGGCAACTGCTGGACGCGATCACCGCGTACCGGTCGTTCTTCGTGGGTCGGGACCCGCAGGCTCCGGTGGGGGTCTGGGACGGTAGCCGATACCACCTGCGCTTCCCGGACGGTACGCAGCGGCCGGTGGCCGCACCCGACGAGCCGGTGGTGCCGATTCCGGTGGTGCTGGCCCCGCCGCCGCCCCCGATGGGCTATCCGCCGCCCGGCTGGCACGGCGCGCGTCCCGTGGCGCCCTGGCCGCCCGGTCGTCCCTGACGGCTGGGGGTTCAGGTCATCAGGGTGGTGAGGAAGTCACCGAGCCCCTGGGCCATCGCCACGAGCATCGCCCCGATCGCCTTGAACAGCTGCGCGGCGCCGTCCGGTCGGAACGCCATGAAGTAGATCAGGAACGCGACACTGCCCCAGGTCAGCAGCTTCTTCACGAATACCGGCATCGTCCCTCCCCAGGGCAACGGTCGCCGGCTGGCTTCCCGCCGTGCGGCCGGGCAAACGGCACGCGCCGCCGCAGGTGACCCGGGAGGTGCGTCCTAGAGGTAGAGGCCCGTGGAGTTGTTCTCGATCCGCTCGGCCGCCACGGCGTGCACATCGCGCTCCCGCAGCAGCACGTACCCGCGGCCGTGCAGCTCGACCTCGGACCGGTCGTCGGGGTCGAACAGCACCCGGTCGCCGGAGACGATGGCGCGGACGTTGGGCCCCACGCCGACGGCGGTGGCCCACGCGAGGCGCTTGCCGACCGCTGCGGTCGCCGGGATGACGATGCCGGCGGTGGAGCGCCGCTCGCCCTCGCTGCCGTCCATCCGCACCAGCACGCGGTCGTGCAGCAGGCGGATCGGCAGGCCGGAGTCGAAATCCTGGTCGGCGGTCACGGGGAGACGCTACCGTGTCGCCGGTGGCCGGCTGCCGGTGGTTACGCCCGAGGTGGATGGGGCACTGTGTGGCGGAACTGCCCTAGTGTGTCGGGAACGGATGTGCGCTGTCCGGCCTGTCGCCGCGGGGGCGGATTGGTTCTTTCTGCCAGGAGGTGCGCTTGAGCCGCTTCGAGCCGGTACGCGGGCGGCTGCGCCGTGCCTACCAGTCGACCCGGGAGTCGGTACGCACCGGCCAGCAGAAGCCGAGTGACTCGCCGGAGACGCCCGGCCTCGCCTCGCCCGCCGTGCCGGGGCCCCCCGCCCCGCCGACCGCCACTGTCATCGGCGCGGAGCCTCCGGTGGATCTGCACACGTCGACGTCCAGTCGGGACGACGCCGATGTGCCGCACGGGCTGCGGATCGCAGCCGCCTGGTGCTGGCGGCTGATCGTGATCGGGGTGGTGGCCTGGGCGCTGCTCCGGATCGTCGGCACGGTCAAGATCGTGATCATCCCGTTGGCCATCGCGCTGCTGCTGTCGGCGCTGCTCGCGCCGGCCGTTGGTTGGCTACTGCGGGCCCGGCTGCCCCGGTCGCTGGCCACGGCGGTGGTGCTCGTCGGCGGCCTGGCGAGTGTCATCGGCACGCTGACCCTTGTGGTCAACGAGTTCATCCAGGGTGTGCCGGAGTTGAGCGCGAAGTCCTCCGAGGGCGTCCGGCAGATCCAGAACTGGCTGAAGACCGGCCCGCTGCACGTGTCCGACGGGCAACTCGACCGCTACATCGCCGAGGCGCAGGGCTGGATCAACGACAACACCTCGAAGTTCACAAGCGGCGCGCTGAGCACTGCCGCGACGCTCGCGGAGGTGCTGACCGGCACGCTGCTGGTGCTCTTCGCCACGTTCTTCTTCCTGCGCGACGGCAGCCGGATCTGGCGTTTCCTCGTCCGGCTGCTGCCGGTGGCCGCCCGGTGGAAGGTCGACGACGCCGGGCGGGCCTCCTGGCAGACCCTTGTCGCGTACGTCCGCGCGACAGTGCTCGTGGCGTTCATCGACGCGGTCGGCATCGGCATCTTCCTCGTCATCTTCGACATCCCGTTCGCGTTCCCGCTGGCGGCGCTCGTGTTCCTCGGCGCGTTCATCCCCATCGTCGGTGCCGCGCTCTCCGGCGTTGTGGCGGTGCTGGTGGCGCTTGTCGACAGCGGGCCGGTAACCGCGCTGATCATCCTGGGTGTGGTGATCGGCGTACAGCAGGTGGAGGGGCACGTGCTCCAGCCGATAATCATGGGCCGGGCGGTGGCCATCCACCCGCTCGCGGTGATCATCGGTATCGCGGCTGGCGTGGTGCTGGCCGGCATCACCGGCGCGCTGGTCTCGGTGCCTCTGATCGCCGTGTTGAACACGGCGGTGCGCCGACTGGCGGCCCGCACGGTGCCGGACACCCCACCGGACGCCGTGGTCGTCGCCGCGCAAGCCCCCTGACACGCCCCGGACGGGAGACAGGGCTCAGGAGCCGGCTAGGCGTTCCAGAGCCCCTCGGGCGACCTCGGGGCGGGTCGTGTACCAGAACGGCGGCAGGGAGCGACGCAGGAACGGCCCGTACCCCCGGGCTGTCTCCAGCCGGGAGTCGAGCACCGCGACGACCCCCCGGTCGCCCGTCGCCCGGATCAGCCGGCCCACCCCCTGCGCCAGCCGGACCGCCGCGATCGGCACGCTCACCGCGGCGAAGCCGGAGCCGCCGCCCGCGTCCACGGCTGCGGCGCGGGCCGCCGCCAGTGGCTCGTCGGGTCGGGGGAAGGGCAGCCGGTCGATGACGACGAGCTGGCAGGCGTCACCCGGCACGTCCACACCCTGCCAGAGCGACATCACCCCGAACAGGCAGCTGGAGCGCTCCTCGCGGAACCGGCGGACCAGCAGCGGCAACGCCTCTTCGCCCTGCAACAGCACCGGCAGGTCGGTCCGTGCGCGCAGCAGCTCCGCCGCCTGCTGCGCGGCCCGCCGGGATGAGAAGAGCCCGAGAGTACGCCCACCGAGCGCCTCGACGAGCCCGAGCAGCTCCTCCCCGGCGGCCTCCGGCAGCCCTGAGACGCTGGGCCGGGGCAGGTGCGCGGCGACGTACAGGATGCCCTGCCGGGCGTAGTCGAAGGGCGACCCGACGTCCAGCGACCGCCAGCCCGGCCCCTCGGTGGCCGGCACGACCACCCCCAGGTTGGTGTCGCCGGCCAATCGACGACCGGGCGCCTCGGCGGCCGGGCGGCCCGGCGCGGTGCGGGCGGCCAGCGCGGCGGAGGCGGGGGACGGCGGTGCGGGCGGGGGCGCGTCCAGGCCGAGGGCGCGGGCCACCGTGTCGAACCGGCCGCCGAGCGCCAGGGTGGCCGACGTGGCGACAACGGTGCGCTCGTCGTACAGGTGGGTGGCGAGGGTGCCGGCGACCGACAGCGGCGCGACCACCAAGGCCCGGCGGCTGCCGCTGTCGTTCTTCTCCACCCAGGCCACGTCGTGGTCGGCCTCTTCCAGCAGCCGCTGGGTGGTGGTGGAGAGGTCGTCCAAGGCGGCCTTGGCCTGCTGCTTGCGGACCGGGTCGGGATCGTCGGACTTGACGTCGCCGATCGCGTCCAGGGCGGCGCGGGTGGCCGCGTCGAGCAGGGTGCACGCCTCCCGCAGCGGCGCCGGCAGCCCGGCGGTGAGCCGCCCGGCCGGCACCTCGGCCAGCCCGACGGCGAGCGCGTCGCCAGCGGCGGTGAGCGACTCGGCGGTCTCCGGCCGCAGCAGCGGGCGGGCCCGCCGGGTGGACCTGTCGATCAGCTCCGGCACCAGCTCGGCCTGGGCTGCCGAGGAGACCCGGTCGGCCAACTCGTGCGCCTCGTCGACGATGAGCAGCTTGTGTGGCGGGACGATGTGCCTGTCGGCGAGCATGTCGACCGCGAGCAGGCTGTGGTTGGTCACCACGATGTCGGCCTCGCGGGCGCGCGCCCGCGACGCCTCGGCGAAGCACTCCGCGCCGAACGGGCAGCGGGTCGCACCGACACACTCGCGGGCCGGCATCGACACCAGCCGCCAGGCCTGGTCGTCGACGCCCGGATCCAGCTCGTCGCGGTCGCCGGTGGCGGTGCGCTCGGCCCACCCGCGCAGCCGCTCGATCTGCTTGCCCAGCCGACCCGCCTCGCCGAGCCATTTCGTCCCGCCGCCAGGTCGGGCGGCCGGTGCGTCGAAGAGGGTGTCCTCCGGCTCGTCCTCGGTGGAGTTGTCCAGTCGGGCCAGGCAGAGGTAGTGGTGGCGACCCTTGAGCACCGCGAACGTGGGTCGACGGCCGAGTAGCGGCTCGACCGCGTCGGCCAGCCGGGGCAGGTCGTGGTCGACGAGCTGGGACTGCAACGCCAGGGTGGCCGTGGAGACCACCACCGGGCCGTCCACGGTGAGCGCCGGCGCGAGATAGGCCAACGACTTGCCGGTGCCGGTGCCCGCCTGGACGAGCAGGTGCTCGCCGCTTGTCACGCACTCCTCGATCGCGGTGGTCATCTGCTGTTGGCCGGGGCGCGCCGCACCGCCGGGGACCGCGCCGACCGCCGCCGCGAGCAACTCCGTGCCGCTGGGCCGGGGACCGCGCCGCCGGCTCCCGGCACGGGCCGACGGGGTGGCGGAACCGGTGGCGGTGCGGGGCGGAGTCACCGTGCGACGGTACCCGTCGCGGCCGACAGCGGCTGCGCCCATCCGCCCGCGTGGCGCGCGGCCGACCCGCACGTCGGGTTCGGTGCACGCCGTCCGGTTACGGCAGCACTACGAGGCGTGGGCAGTATCGGTTAGGGTGCGAATCATGCCGAGCGACGTGGTCCGAGTGATCTACCGCAAGTACGACGGCAGCGCGCACCGTGACTACCCGGCCCGTCGCCTCGCCGAGGACGACCTGGGCATCTGGCTCGGTGTCCCCTTCGGCACCGAGTCGGTCTACCACGGCCGGCCGTCGGTGGAGAAGATCCCCTTCGTCCTGCTGGTGCCGCACCACGCCTGGTGGACGTGCATGTTCAACCCGCCGCCGCGCACAAGCGAGGTCTACTGCGACATCGCCACCCCGGCCCGCTGGGAGTCCGACGACACGGTCCACCTGATCGACCTGGACCTGGACGTCGTCCGCCGCCGGGCCACAGGCCTTGTGGAGTTGCTCGACGAGGACGAGTTCGCCGAGCACCGGGCCCGCTTCGGCTACCCGCAGGACGTGGTCGTCGAGGCCGAGGCGGCCGCCCAGTGGCTGTTCGGAGCGCTGGGCGACGGCACCGAACCGTTCGCCACCTCGTACCGCAAATGGCTCGCGCTGGTGGTCTGAGCCCTGCTCACCAGCGCGGCGGCCACGGGTCGTCGTCGCCCAACGGCGGCAGGCCGACCAGCTTTTCCGGGTTGAGCTGGTTGAACACGCCAGTGATCCGGCCCTCGTGCACGGCGAAGGCGGCGATCATGCGGATCGGCCGGCCGTCGCTGTGCACCGACTCCATCTGCAGGCCGAGGACGCCGTCCACGAGTACCGGCCGGGACCGCACCCGCTGCGCGTACCGGCCGGCCCGGCCGAACAGGCCGAGCGTGAAGCGGCCCACCGCGTCCGCGCCGACCACCGGCCGGCGCGCCGCCGGGAAGTGGCCGCCCGAGTCGCCGAGGAGGACCACGTCGGGCGCGAGCACGCGCAGCAGCGGATCCAACTCACCGGACTCGGCGGCGGCCACGAACGCTTCGAGGACGCGCCGCTGCTCGGCCGGATCGGCGGTGTGCCGAGGCGCGTCCGGTGCGGTGACCGCCCGCCGTGCCCGGGAGGCGAGCTGCCGGGCGGCGGCCTCGGTGGTGCCGAGCACGTCCGCGACACCGGCGAACGGCACCGCGAACACGTCGTGCAGCACGAGCGCGACCCGCTGCTCGGGCGCGAGCCGCTCCATCATGACAAGCAGCGCGGTGCCGACCTGGTCGGTGCGGACCGCCCGCTCGGCGGGGTCGGGTGCGAACCCGGGCGGCCCGCCGTCCAGCGGGCTCACCACCGGCTCCGGAAGCCACTGCCCGGGGTACGCCTCGCGCCGGACCCGCGCCGAGCGGAGCACGTCGAGGCAGATCCGGGCGCAGGTGGTCGTCAGCCACGCGGACAGATCGCGGATCTCGGCGCGGGCCGCCGGGTTGCCGAGCGCACCGGCGTAGCGCAGCCAGGTCTCCTGCACCGCGTCCTCGGCCTCGCTGCGGCTGCCCAGCATCCGGTGGGCCACCGCGAGCAGGCGGCTTCGCTCGGCCTCGAACTCCGTCGCCAGGTCCCGCACGACCCACCGCCCTCCCCACCGGCACACGTCCCGGCGTTCATCCTCCCGCCAAACCCGACGATCGGGCAGCCCCGCCGATGCCGGCCATCCCGCTCGCCAGGCGGCCCGGTCGCGGTGCGCTGGCGGTTCCTCCGGTTCCGGCCGGAGGGCGGGGTGGCCCTCGACGGGCGGACGGCCGGCGGGTGGGCGATGATCCGACGATGAGCGCACCCGAGCAAGGGCAGATCGTGGCGCCGGACGGCGGGTCCGTGCGGGAGCTGCTGCGGGTCGCCGCGCCGGTGGACCTCGCGGCGATCAACCCCCGGTCCACACCGGGTCTGCCGGCGACCGAGGTGACCGGCGAGCGCCGCAAGGCCTGGGCCCGTGACCAGGTCGAACTCATCGGCGGTGAGTTGGGTCGGCAGCAGGAGATGCTGTTCGCGACGGCGGCGGCCGCCGCGAACCGCCCGGCGCGCAGGGTGCTGCTGGTGCTCCAGGCGATGGACTGCGGCGGCAAGGACGGCACGATCAAGCGGGTGGCCGGCGCCATGAACCCGCTCGGCCTGCACATCCGGTCATTCGGTCCGCCGACGCCGCAGGAGCTGCGGCACGACTTCCTGTGGCGGATCCGCCGGGCGTTGCCGCCGCCCGGGTATGTCGGAATGTTCAACAGGTCACACTACGAGGACGTGTTGATCGCCCGGGTCGGTTCGCTGGTGCCGGAGGCGACCTGGCGGGCTCGCTACGACGAGATCAATTCCTTTGAGCGGGAGTTGGTCGACGGCGGGGTGACCCTGGTGAAGGTGATGTTGCACATCTCGTACGCCGAGCAGGGCAAGCGCCTGCTGGAACGGCTCACCGACCCGCGTAAGCACTGGAAGTACAACCCGTCGGACGTCGACTCCCGAGCCCGCTGGGACGACTACCAGGCCGCGTACGCCGAGGCGCTGAGCCGGTGCGCCACGGACGCCGCGCCCTGGTTCGTGGTGCCGGCGGACCGCAAGTGGTACCGGGACTGGGCTGTGGCGCATCTGTTGCGTGAGACGTTCGACACGCTCCCTCTCGGGTATCCGGCTGCCGATTTCGACGTCGCGCACGAGCGGGAGCGCTTGCTTGCTGGGGGAGCGGGTGCGGGTGGGGCGCCAGAGATGAACAGTAGATGAACGAGTGGTGAATGTGGTCCGACCAGGGGTAGGCCGACGAATTCCTGGTTCTGGCGTTTTCTAGCATTCACCGGGCGGACGCCGACGGACGCCGCCACCTTCCACCGACGCGACGAGGTCTGTGCTGTGAAGTTTTCCTTCCGCCCCACCGAGGGCGCCTTCTACGAGCTCTTCACCAGGGCCGCGCAGAACCTGGTCCGGGGCACCGCGCTGCTCAACGAACTGGCTCTGCCCGGCGTGGACGTGCAGTCCGTAAGTGAGCGGCTGACCGAGGTCGAGCACGACAGCGACCAGATCACCCACGATCTCTACAAGAAGATCAACTCGACGTTCATCACGCCGTTCGACAGGGAGGACATCTACCGGCTCGGCTCGCTGCTCGACGACGTGATGGACCACCTGGAAGCGGTCGGCGACCTGCTCTACCTGTACGGGCTGACCGAGCTGCCGGCGCTGCCCCGCGAGCTGCACGAGATGGTCAACGTCCTCGACCAGCAGGCCAAGCTGACCGCCGACGCGATGCCCCGGCTGAAGTCGATGAAAGATCTCGAGGACTACTGGATCGAGTGCAACCGACTGGAGAACGAGGGCGACCGGATCAACCGTCAGCTGCTCGTCCGCCTCTTCTCCGGTGAGTACGACGCGTTGACGGTGCTGAAGATGAAGGAGGTCGCCGACGAGTTGGAAGCGGCCTGCGACGCCTTCGAGCACGTCGCCAACACCGTCGAGACCATCGCGGTCAAGGAGTCCTGAGCCAGTGAGTCCAGAACTCGTCGCCGTGCTGGCGGTGATCGCGGTAGCCCTGGCGTTCGACTACACCAACGGCTTCCACGACGCCGCCAACGCGATCGCGACAAGCGTCTCCACGCGGGCGCTGACACCCCGGATCGCCCTGGCGCTCGCCGCGGTCGGCAACTTCGTCGGCGCCCACTTCGGCGCCGGGGTGGCCAAGACCGTCGGCGACGGCCTGGTCACCCTGCCCACCGGAGTCGCCAGCCTCGGGGTGGTCTTCGCGGGTGTGCTCGGCGCGATCGCCTGGAACCTGATCACCTGGTACTTCGGTCTGCCCTCGTCGTCCTCGCACGCGCTCTTCGGCGGCCTGGTCGGCGCGACCCTGCTTTCCAGCGGCGGCATCGTGCAGTGGGTCACCATCGGCGAGAAGGTCATCCTGCCGATGGTGCTGTCGCCGATCATCGGCCTCACCCTCGGCTACCTGCTGATGCTGGCCATCCTCTGGCTGTTCCGGAAGGGGCAGCCGGGCAAGCTCAACCGGGGCTTCCGGTGGGCGCAGACCGCCTCGGCCGCAGCCATGTCAGTCGGACACGGCATGCAGGACGCCGCCAAGACGATGGGCATCGTGGTGCTCGCCCTCTACACGGGCGGCTTCCAGGACGACAAGTCCCACATCCCCGGCTGGGTGTTCTGGACCTCGGCGACGATGCTTGCCCTGGGCACCTACGCCGGCGGTTGGCGGATCATCCGTACCCTCGGTCGTAAGATCATCGACCTGGGTCCGCCGGAGGGCTTCGCCGCCGAGACCGTGGCCAGCGCGGTGCTCTACTTCAACGCCCTGGTGCTGAAGGCGCCGATCTCCACCACCCACACCATCACCTCGGCGATCATGGGCGTGGGCGCGACCAAGCGCCTCTCCGCAGTCCGCTGGAACGTCGCCGGCAACATCGTGATCGCCTGGATCGTCACGTTCCCGGCCGCCGCGCTGATCGCCTGCGTCACCTACCTGCTGGTCCGGCCGCTCTTCGGCTGACCCCCGCTCGTGAAAGGAAGGGCCCCAACTTAACGCCAGGCGTTAAGAAGGGGCCCTTCCTTTCATCACTCGTAGCGGACGCCGATCTGTTCGCGGATCTTGTCCAGCAGCGCCATCACTTCGAGGGTGGTGGTGTGCGGCACCAGCGGGCTCTCGGTAAGCCCGGCCGCCAGACAGCGCTGCACCTCGATCGCCTCGTACTGGTAGCCGTTGCCGGCGACCTCGGTGGAGATCGTCTCCGGCTCGACACCGTCGCGGTGCAGGGTCAGCGACCCCGGCCGGAAGAACGGCTCGGGCAGGTCGATCCGACCCGCGCTGCCGGTGATCGAGGCGGACAGCTCACTCGCCCCGACCATGCCGCAGCTCAACGTGGCAAGTGCCCCGGTGTCGTAGCCGAACAGGATCCCTGTGTTCTCGTCCGTTCCCTCCGGGCCGAGCTTCGCCCAGGACCGGATGTGCTGTGGCACGCCGAGCAGCAGGTGGGCCAGGCTGATCGGGTAGATCCCCAGGTCGAGCAGGGCACCTCCACCCAACGCCGCGTTGCGCATCCGGTGCTCCGGCGGGAACGGCCCGGCCACCCCGAAGTCGGCCCGTACACCGCGCACGGTGCCGATCGCACCCTCCGCGATCAGCTGCACCGCCCGCAGGATCAGCGGGTTGGTCCGCATCCACATGGCCTCCATCAGGAAGACCCCGGCGGCGCGGGCAATGTCCACCAACTCGGTGCTGCTGGCCAGGTCGAGGGTGAACGGCTTCTCCAGCAACACCGCCTTCCCGGCGGTCAGGCAGGTCATCGCCGCCTCGTGATGCGCGGCGTGCGGAGTGGCCACGTAGATCACGTCGACCTCCGGATCGGCGGCCAACTCCACCCACGAGCCGTACGCGCGCTTCGCGCCGTAGGTGCCGGCGAAGCGCTCGGCGCTCTCGGCGGCGCGCGAGCCGACGGCTACCAACTCGGCGTCCGGCACCAGCCGGAGGTCTTCGGCGAAACGGCTGGCGATGTGGCCGGTGGCCAGGATGCCCCAACGAGTCATGTCGGAAACGCTAGCCGAGCCAGGTGAACCGCCGGCCGCCGACCAGTTCATCCGGCGGGAACTAGGCTCGCGGGCATGACGATCGACAGTGACGGTTTCGCCGCCCCGGCCGCCCTGGTCGAGCACGCCCGCCGGTTCCAGGCCGAGGGCGGCACCCCGGCGACACCGCGGGTCGCGGCCACCGTGTTGCTGCTGCGTCCGACCGACACCGACTTCGAGGTGTACGTCATCCGCCGGGTTGCCGCGATGACGTTCGGCGGGATGTACGCCTTCCCCGGCGGCGGCGTGGACCGCTCCGACTCCGAGGCGCACCTGGACTGGGCCGGCCCGGAGCCGACCGAGTGGTCGGCCCGGCTGGGAGTCGCCCCGGATGCCGCCCAGGCGGTGGTCTGCGCCGCTGCCCGCGAGGTCTTCGAGGAGGCAGGTGTGCTGCTCGCGGGCCCGGACTCGACGACTGTGGTGGGCGACGTCAGCGGCGACGACTGGGAGGCGGCCCGGCAGGACCTGGAGGGGCGCCGCCTGGGCTTCGCCGCGCTGCTCGCCGACCGTCAGCTCACGCTTCGGTCGGACCTGCTGCTGCCGTGGAGCCGCTGGATCACCCCGGAGTTCGAGCCGCGTCGCTTCGACACGTACTTCTTCGTGGCCCTGCTGCCGGCGGGGCAGCGGACCCGGGACGTCTCCGGCGAGGCCGACCACACCCTGTGGATCCGGCCGGCGGACGCATTGGCCCGCGCCGAGGCGGGCGAGCTGACGATGCTGCCGCCGACACTTGTCACGCTGGCCCAGGTGGCGGCGGCCGGCGACCTGGCCGGGGTGAGGCTGGCGGCAGCCGACCGGGACGCCGCCACGCCTGTCGTCCCGCGCCTGGACCTGCCGCCCGACGGCGAACCCCGCTTCATGCTCGCCTGACCCGCCTTGGAGAGGCCGGATGCGGCACCGGCGCCCACACCGGGAGGGCGGGACGCCGGTGGCCGGTCGCGGTCGGCTCAGCCGAAGCGGCCGGTGATGTAGTCCTCGGTCTTCTTCACGCTCGGGTTGCTGAAGATCTTCTGCGTGTTGTCGTACTCGATCAGGCGGCCCGGGTCGCCTGTCTTCTCGATCGAGAAGAAGGCGGTCCGGTCCGACACCCGCGCGGCCTGCTGCATGTTGTGCGTCACGATGATGATCGTGAACTTGTCCTTGAGCTGGAACATCAGGTCCTCGATGGCCAGCGTGGAGATGGGGTCCAGGGCCGAGCACGGCTCGTCCATCAGCACGACCTGCGGCTCGACAGCGATGGTCCGGGCGATGCAGAGCCGCTGCTGCTGACCGCCGGAGAGGCCCGCGCCGGGCCTGCCCAGCCGGTCCTTGACCTCGTCCCACAGGTTCGCCGAGCGCAGCGCCTTCTCGGCCGCGTCCTCCAGGATCGACTTCTTCCGGACGCCGTTGAGCTTCAGGCCGGCCACCACGTTCTCGAAGATGCTCATGGTGGGGAACGGGTTCGGCCGCTGGAAGACCATGCCGATCATGCGCCGGACCGCTGTGACGTCCACGTCCCGGTCGTAGATGTCCTGGTCGTCGATGGTCAGGCTGCCCTCGACCCGGGCACCCGGCAGCACCTCGTGCATCCGGTTGATGGACCGCAGGAATGTGGACTTGCCGCAGCCGGACGGGCCGATCAGGGCGGTTACCGTCTTCGGCTCGACGGTCAGGTTGATGTTCTCGATCGCCTTGAAGCCGCCGTAGAAGGCGGTGACGTTCGAGGCTTCGACGCGCTTGGCCATGGTGGTGGTACCTCCGGGGTTCATCGGCCGAGCCGGTTGCGACGGGCCAGCAGCTTCGCCGCGATCGTCAGGATGAGCACGAGGGCGACAAGGGTGAGTGCCGCCGTCCACGCCCGTGCCGGCGCGTACCTCGACGCGTCACCGGCCTGCTGGTAGACGAAGAGGGACAGCGACGACTGGTTGTTCTCGAAGGGGTTGGTGTTGATCGCGGCGCCGCCGCCGGCGACGAGCAGCACAGGCGCCGTCTCGCCGGCCGCGCGGGCGATGGCGAGCATGACGCCCGTGACGATGCCGGGCAGCGCGGTCGGCAGGACCACCCGCAGGATGGTCTTCCACTTGGGTACGCCGAGCGCGTACGCGCCCTCGCGCAGGGGCGCCGGAACGAGGCGGAGCATCTCCTCGGTGGACCGGACGATTGTGGGCAGCATCAGCACGCTCAGCGCGAGCGCGGCGGCGAAGCCGGAGAAGCTCGGCCGGCCGTCGTTGAACCACGGCGACACGATCAGCACCCAGAACGCCAGCACGAACAGGCCGGAGACGATCGACGGGATGCCGGTCATGACGTCCACGAAGAAACGGATCGCGAAGGCGAATCTGCCGCGGCCGTACTCGACGATGTAGATGGCGCAGAGGATGCCGAGTGGCACGGTGATCAGGGTGGCGATGCCGACCTGCTCCAGCGTGCCGACGATCGCGTGGTACGCGCCGCCCTCCGGGTCCCGCGCCCCGATGTTGTTCATCGAGGTGAGGAAGAAGTTGCCGTCCAGGCGCTCGGCGCCCTTGCTGATCAGCGTCCAGACCACCGAGGCGAGCGGCAGCACGGCGAGTACGAACGCCGAGTGGATCAGCGCGCTCCAGGTGCGGTTGCGGGCCGATCGGCGCCCTTCGACCGCGTTGGAGACGATGAAGAGCCCGGCCAGGTAGAGGATCGCGCCGAGGACGACCACGAGGACGGTGCCGCCGATGCCGGTGCCGTAGACGATCACTGCGGAGAGCGCCAGGGCCGCGACGGCGATGGCCGGTGCGGCGTACCAGGGAAGCCGCTTGGTCCGCAGCGAGTCGGGCTGGGCCGGCGGCCGAGTGCGGTGGGAGGTGACGGTTGTGCTCATGCGGCCGACTCCGTGAACTCCCGGCGGCGGTAGATGATCACGCGCGCGGTGATGTTGACGATCAGCGTGATCGCGAAGAGCACAAGGCCGGAGGCGATAAGTGCGCCCCGCCCGGTCTCGTTCGCCTCGCCGAACGTATTGGCGATGTTCGCGGCGATGCTGTTGCCGCCGTTCTCGATCAGGTTGAACGAGATGTTGAAGGTGATGCCGAGGGTCATCGCGAGCGCGATGGTCTCGCCGAGCGCGCGGCCCAGGCCGAGCATCACCGCGGCGATGATGCCGGGACGGCCGTAGGGGAGCACCGCCGTGCGGAGCATCTCCCAGCGGGTGGCGCCCAGGGCGAGTGCGGCCTCCTCGTTGGCCGTCGGGGTCTGCAGGAACACCTCGCGGGAGAGCGAGGTGACGATCGGCAGCACCATGATCGCGAGCACCAGCGAGCCGAGCAGGATCGACTTACCGAAGGGGCCGTCACCACCGAAGATCGGGATCCAGCTGAAGTACTTGTTCAGCCAGAGCGAGAAGTCGTGTACCGGCCGCATGAAGATCTCCCGACCCCAGAGGCCGAAGACCACGCTGGGCACGGCCGCGAGCAGGTCGATCAGGAAGCCGAGCGTGGTGCCGACCCGGCGAGGCGCGTAGTGGGACAGGTAGAGCGCGATGCCCAGGGCGATCGGCACCGCGACGAGCAGCGCCAGGGCGGCGGTGAGGACGGTGCCGAAGGCGAGGGCCCCGATGCCGAACTTCGGTTCCGCGTCGTTCGGGAACCAGCCCTCGAACGTCCAGAAGTTCTCGGTGTTGGCGCGCAGCGCCGGCACCGCCTTGGTGATCAGGAAGACCGCGATCGCGGCGATGATGATCAGAACGGTGGCGCCGGCAGCCAGGGTGAGACCGTGGAAGGCCCGCTCGGCGCCGAATCGGCGGGATCTGGGCAGCGCGCCGCCGCCGCCCAGCCCGGTGCCGCCCCGGATGCGGGTGCTGACTGGTGCCTCGGCCACACGCGCCGAAGCACCGGCGGGCCGCTCGTGACTCTCAGTCACGCGGGTCCCGCCGGTGCCGGCGTCAGCCGAGCGGTGGGGGGTTTCACCCATCTGCTCGCTCGATTCGATTGCGGAGGTGGAGTGCTCGGTCAGTCAGATCAGGCGATGTTCTTGACCGCGGCCTCGACCTTGACCCGGACGGTCTCCGGCAGCGGGGCGTAGCCCAGTTCGGTCAGGGCAGCCTGGCCCTCGGTGCTGGCGGCGTGGGTCAAGAAGCCCTTCACCAGCGGCAACTTGTCGGCGGCGAGGCCCTTGCTGCAGACGATCTCGTAGGTCGCCAGCACGATCGGGTAGGCCCCGGCCTCCTTGGTGTTGTAGTCGATCGCCAGCTTGAGGTCGTCGCCCTCGCCCTCGACCTTGGCCCCGGCGATGGTCTTGCCGGCCGACTCGGCGGTCAGCGCGGCGAACTCGCCGTTTCCGTTGCCGATCTTGGCCATCTTGAGGCCGCCGTTCTCGGCGTACGACCACTCGACGTAGCCGATGGTGCCGGCCTGGCCCTTGATGGCGCTGGCCACGCCGTCGGACTTGGCGGCTCCGGTGCCACCCGGGGCCTTCCACTCCTTGGCCTTACCGAAGGTCCAGTCGCTCTCGGCGGTCTTGGAGAGGTACGCGGTGAAGTTGTCGGTGGTGCCGGAGGAGTCCGAGCGGTGCACCGCGTTGATGGCGGTCGACGGGAGCGTCGCGCCGGGGTTGTCAGCCTTGATCGCAGCGTCGTCCCACTTGGTCACCTTGCCGGCGAAGATCTTCGCCAGAGTGGCCGGCTTGAGCTGGAGGTTGTCCACGCCGCTGACGTTGTAGGCGATGGCCACCGGGCCGATCACCATCGGCAGGTGGATGGCCTTGCCGCCGACGCACTTGGCGTCGGCCTGCGGCTGCTCCTCCGGCTTGAGCGCGGAGTCGGAGCCAGCGAAGTCGGCGGTGCCGGCGATGAAGGCCTGGATGCCCGCGCCGGAGCCGGAGGACTCGTAGTTGACCTTGGAGTCGGTGCACTTCTGCTGGTAAGCCTTGATCCACTCGTCCACGGCGTTCTTCTGGGCCGAGGAGCCCTGGGCGTTAAGCGTTCCGGTAGCGCAGTCGACCGCGGCGGCCGAGCCCGAAGCGCTTGCGCCGGAGGCGGGCTCGTTGTTGTCCGAGCCGCATGCACTGAGGCCGAGCGTCGCGGCGAGAGCGAGGCCGGCAATAGCGCCGTACCGCTGGAGCTTCACCTGAGGGGTTTCCCTTCGCGTCTGACTTGGCGCCCCGATCCCGGGGCCCGAGGACCGGCAGTGACCGGCTGACACGAAAGCTAGAAGTGCCAGGTAGCCGGTTCGCCGGTCGCAAGTGAACGCAGGGTGAACACGTACGGCCTTCGAGATGACCGCTCGCTGAGGGTGAGTTGTCCGTTAAGTGAACCGGGGCACTTCGTGCCCGTTGCGGCTCAGCCGAGGTGGTAGTTGATGTGTGCGGACCAGCGGGCGAAGCCCAGCCGCTCGTAGAGCGCGACCGCCCCGGCATTCGACTCGTCCACGTAGAGCATCACCCGATCCAGGCCGCGCTTGTCGCGCAGGTACGCCAGCCCCGCCGTGGTCAGCGCACGGCCGAGCCCGCCACCGTGCGCGGTCGGCTCCACGCCGAGCACGTACACCTCACCGATGCGGGCCGAACCCGGGCGCTCGTGCACCTTGGTCCAGTGGAAGCCGAGCAGCCGGCCGGTCGAGGTCTCCTCGGCGAGCAGGAAGCCGGCCGGGTCGAACCACGGCTCGGCGAGGCGGACCCGCAGGTCCTCAGGGGTCCACCGACCCTGCTCGGGGTGCTCGGCGAAGGCCCGGGCGTTGAGGGTCAGCCACGCCGCGTCGTCCGCCCCCGGCCGGAAAGCGCGCAGCGCCACTCCGTCGGGCAGGCGCGGCTCGCCCTGCGAGGTGGTCAGTGGCCGGCGCAACTGCAGGAGCACCCGCGCCCGGGTGAAACCGAGGTCCACGCCGAGCGCCGCGGCCGAGGGGTGGTCGCCGTGCGCCCACGCCCGCAGCGGTCCGGTGGCCGAGGCGAGCACGCCCCGCGCCAGCGCCCGACCGGTGCCCCGCCGCCGGTAGCCGGGGTGCACCACGAGTTCCACGCCGATGCCGCCCACCGGGTCGGTGGTGTCCAGGTGCGCGTACCCGGTGAGGGTGCCGTCGTCGGCGCGGGCCAGCAGGTGCACGGCCGCGGCCCCCGGGTCGCGCAGCCGCAGCAGGACGTGCTCGTCGAGCGGGTCCGCGCCGTCGGTGTCGCCCGCGGCTCGGGCCAGGGCCAGCACGTCGGCGATGTCCGCCGGCTCCAGCCGGTCGGCCCGGGTCACCTGATCGCTTGTCGGCTCCGCGCTGCTCATCCCGCCACCGTATCCGCTGGGTGTTGTGACGCTCGGACCGTCGCCGGGTAAAGCCGCGTCGGTCGCGGAGTAGAGCCGCGGCGCGGCCCGGCTCACGTCGGGTTGGTGGGCAGCGCCTCCAACTCGAAGCGCGTGCTCAGGTCCGGCAGGATCCGGCGCAGCGCGTCGACAGTGCCCTGCCGGTCTCCGCCGGCGTCGTGCAGCAGCACCACCGAGCCCGGCTCGACCTGGGTGGCCACGGTCGCCGCGATCTTGCCGGCGCCCGGCGCCTGCCAGTCCGACGGGTCCACCGACCAGTGCAGCGGGGTCATGCCGAGCTGCTGCGCCACCGACACCACGGGATAGGTCCAGGCGCCGCCGGGCTGTCGGTACCAGACGATCGGCGCCTCCGGCGCCGCCGCCCGGATCGCCGCGTTCGTGCGCAGCAGGTCGGCGCGGATCTGGTCGGCCGACCGGTTGCCCAGGGAGACGTCGTGGTGCCAGGAGTGGTTACACAGGGTGTGCCCGTCGGCCACGATCGCCTGGATCAGGTCCGGGTGGTCCTGTGCGTTCTCGCCCACCACGCAGAACGTGGCCTTGACGTCGTACTCGCGGAGCGTGGCGAGGACCTGCGGGGTGTAGCGCGGGTCCGGTCCGTCGTCGAAGGTCAGCGCGAGGCGCGCGTTGCCGGTGTCGGTGTGCGCGCCGAACAGCTTGTCGTCGCTGGCGTCCCGCCCCGAACCGTCCTGGCCGGCTTCGGTGGGGCCGGCGCTGCGGCTGGCACGTGGAGTGCTGCTCGGCTCGTCACTGGGAAGCTGGTCGGCGTAGTGCGGCTCGTCGCCACTCGTGGCGGCGCCCGTGGCATGCCGTCGAGGTTGGTCGGGGACGAGGGCGCGACCCAGCACGTACGCCGAGCCGAGCAGCGCGACCACCACCACCGTCACGATCGCTGCCGCTCGCGCGGTCGAGTTGACCCGAGTCACGGCTTCCGCCCGGATGACCGGGCGCGCCGGCCCGTCGCCCCCGTGGTACCTGCGCGCACCGACGCCCCCCTTTTTCGGCAAACCCGGCAGTCAGAATAGAACCGACGAGCTGCACAAAAGGGGCATATAGGAAATCGTCCGGGGCTGGACCCGCTCCCCGGGCGACGTGGGGTCAGACGGGCAGCGGCGCGTGCTCCGCCTCGGCCAGCGACCGCGACGGCGGCACGACGAACTTGTAACCCACCTGGCGGACGGTGCCGATCATCGACTCGTACTCCGAGCCGAGCTTGGCGCGCAGCCGCCGGACGTGCACGTCCACCGTGCGGGTGCCGCCGAAGTAGTCGTAACCCCAGACTTCGCGCAGCAGCTGGTCCCGGGTGAACACCCGACCCGGGTGCTGAGCCAGGAACTTCAGCAGCTCGAACTCCTTGTAGGTGAGGTCGAGCGGGCGGCCCTTGAGCTTGGCCGCGTACGTGTCCGGGTCGATGGTCAGCTCACCGGCGCGGATCGAGCCGCCGGCGCCGGCTGTGGCGTTGCTCAGACGCCCGACCGCCAGGCGCAGTCGCGCCTCCACCTCGGCGGGACCGGCCGAGGCGAGGATGACGTCGTCGACGCCCCAGTCGGCGTTCAACGCGATAAGGCCGGCCTCGGTCACCACAGCGACAAGCGGCACGCCCAGCCCTGTGGCGTGCAGCATCCGGCAGGTCGCCCGCGCCTCGCTCAGCTCCGACCGGGCGTCGACAAGCACCGCGTCCGGGCTGGGCCCGGCGACAAGGGTGCGGACGTCGCGCGGTGCGGTGCGAACCGAGTGCGGCAACAGGTCGAGTGCCGGCAGCACAGCCGAAGGCTCCCCCGCACGTGCGGTCACCAGCAGCAGGATCTCCACGATCACCTCCGTCCCGGCGGCGCATCGCCGCGCGCGACCAGACACACTCGCAAGGGAGTGCGCTGAGAAATTGCGTGGTCCCGGCGTCGCTGACGGGCGGGTAACGCGTTGAGCCTAGCTGATCGCCTCGGCCGCACCATCAGGCCATTTCCAGTTTGTCTAGCTTGCCCCTGATCGTGGCGCAGGTTTTAACGTTGCTGAAACCCGTGACCACCGTGTCGGGCTGTCGGTCTGGCACGATCGGGGCGTGTTTCCCTCCACCTCGCCCGACGCCGGCCGCGAATCGTGGCCGGACGGCCCCCGCTCGGGTCCGGCCGCCCCGACCCGTGGCCAACCGCCAGCGCCGCGCACCGGGCCGGCCGTCACCGACGGCGAACGCCGTGAACGAGGTGGGCCGCGCCGGGCCCGCCGCGCCGGTGAGCCGGCGCGCCGCTCCGAAGACGAGATCGACGAGCCGGAGGAAGAGGTCGTACCCCCGGTCGAGGTGCGCCGCTCGCTGGCGCTGACCATCGCCGGCTTCGCCGCGCTGCTCGGTCTCGGTCTGGTGCTCGGCGCGCAGACCTCGGGGCCGGGCCACCGGCTGCCGTTCGCGTTCATCATCTTCGGCGTCCAACTGCTGTTCGTTCTCGCGTGGACGATGGCGATGCGCCCACCGGCGCTGCTGCTTGTCGGTGGGATCAGCGCCGCGGTCGCCGCCGCCGTCGACATCGCCGCCGTGCAGACCGACATCGCAGGCCTGGCACCACTGGGTTTCCTGGCCGTCGGCGGATTCCTCGCCGCGGTGCTCGGTCAACTGGTCCGTCGCGTCGACCGGGTCCGCGTCACCGATTCACTCGGCGCCACGCTGCTCATCGTGGTCGGAGTGGTGGCCTTCGGCACCCTGATCGTGCTCAGCCGCATCCCGGCCGGCACCCAGGCGATAACGGTCTGCCTGACCGCGAGCGGGGTCGCGCTCACCGTCGCCCGGCTCACCGACGCGGTGCTGCCGTGGCCCCGGCTTGCCCCGCAGGTGCCTCGCGGCGCCGCTGGCGTGGTGGCCGGTGCGATGGCCGGCACGCTTGTCAGCGCCGTGCTCGGGAGCTACCTGGTGACGCCCTTCACGCCGACCCGAGCCGCGATGCTCGGCCTGGTCGCGGCGGTCACGGCCGTCCTCTCCGACCTCGCCGTGGGGTACGCGGAGGCGGGCCGCCTGATGGCCGGCGAACTGCCCACCATGTGGGTCGCCCGGCACATGCAGGGACCGCTCGGCGGGTTCGCGCTGGCCGCCCCCGCGGCGTACGCCATGTGCATGCTCTTTCTCTGAGCAACGGTTGAGTGCGGTGCCGGTCGGGTACCAACGGAGGCGCCGCGCTGCGGCACCGGTACGCACGCCCCGCCGCGCCGTGGCGGGTGGAGACAGGAGGCGTCGTGGCGCAGGAGTATCCGGCTGGCGAGGCCCGGCCCCGGCGGCGCGGTCGCAAGCTGCTCATCGGCTTTGTGGTTCTGCTCCTGGTGGTGGGGGGCCTGCTGGTGGTCGCCGACCGGGTGGCGGTCGGTGTGGCCGAGCGTCTCATCGCCGACCGGGTCAGCCAGGAGGTCAGCAAGCAGGGTGCGCAGTCAGCCGCCCCCGAGGTCGAGGTCGGTGGGACGCCGTTCCTCACCCAGGTGCTCGACGGCCGCTACCAGCGGATCTCCATCAAACTGAGGGACGTGCAGGCCTCGGTCGAGGGCGACGCCGTACGCCTGCCGGTGTTGGACGTGGACGCCCGCAACGTGCGGGCATCCCTGGACACCCTGCGCACCGGGCAGGGTGACGTCGTTGCGGACACCGTCAACGGCACCGGCACGATCAGCTACGACAGCCTCGCCGCGTTGCTGAACCGGCCTGGGCTTACCCTCGGCGAGCAGGGCGGCAAGCTCGCCGTCACCGCGCCTGTCGACGTGCTCGGTCAGAAGTTCACGGTAAGCGGTACGGCGGACGTCACCGTCGCCGAGAACGGCGCTGTCGCCCTGCGATTCAGCAATCTGGACGCCGAGGGCCTGCCCAACCTGCCGCTGGCCCGGACCATCCTCAACAACTACGCCAAGGGCATCTCGGTCGACGTGCCGTTGCCCGACCTGCCGTTCCAGCTCGCGGTCCGGGAGGTCCGGCCGCTGCCGGAGGGGTTGGCCATCACCGCCGACGCGAAGGACGTGCCGATCAACTCCGCCGGCTGAGCGGCGCGTCAGGCCCTTTTCGGGCGGTGGGACGCCGCGCCGGCCCAGCGGCTCGGGGGATTCCCGGATGCTGGTCGGCTCTGTGGTAGCCCGGTCACCCACTGGTAGGCTCCGTGACCATGGGGACTCACCTCACCAAACGGCGCGCGGTCGACCTGTGCCGCGTGGCCACCTGCCTGTGTCGCCCCGTCATCTGACGGCGGGGCTGTTTTCGGCCGCCTGACGGCGGCCACCGGCATGCAGGGTCCCTCGACCCCTCCGGTGATCCCACCACACGCCCGGCAGCGGCGCCGTCGCACGAACCCGTGATCCCGTCCTTCCGTTGGGTCCCGCGCGTTGCGACAGATTCACCATCGACATTCGCGCGCTGGCTCACCATCCATTCACCAGGGAGTGATTCGATGAGTCGCGACACCGCACTCGTTTCGGCCGAGTGGGCCGAGAAGAACCTCGACGCCCCAGGCGTCGTCTTCGTCGAGGTCGACGAGGACACCTCGGCCTACGAGACCGGCCACATCGCCGGTGCCGTCAAGATCGACTGGCGGACCGACCTGCAGGACCAGGTTCGCCGGGACTTCGTCAACAAGACGCAGTTCGAGGCGTTGCTCTCCGAGCGGGGCATCAGCAACGACGACACCGTCATCCTGTACGGCGGCAACAACAACTGGTTCGCGGCGTACGCCTACTGGTACTTCAAGCTGTACGGCCACCGCGACGTGAAGCTGCTCGACGGCGGTCGCAAGAAGTGGGAGCTGGAGGCCCGTCCGCTGGTCACCGACGTGGTTGCCCGCCCGGCGACGCAGTACGTCGCGCAGGAGCCGGACACCTCCATCCGGGCCTTCCGCGATGAGGTCGTCGCCGCGATCGGCACCAAGAACCTGGTCGACGTGCGCAGCCCCGACGAGTTCGCCGGTCGGCTGCTCGCCCCTGCCCACCTGCCGCAGGAGCAGGCGCAGCGGGCCGGTCACATCCCGACCGCGATCAGCGTTCCGTGGTCCAAGGCGGCCAACGAGGACGGCACGTTCAAGTCCGACGACGAGCTGCGCAAGATCTACGCCGACGCCGGGCTGGACGACGGCAAGGAGACGATCGCTTACTGCCGGATCGGCGAGCGTTCCTCGCACAGCTGGTTCGTGCTCCAGGAGCTGCTCGGCCACCGCAACGTGAAGAACTACGACGGCTCCTGGACCGAGTACGGCTCGCTTGTCGGCGTCCCGGTGGCGCTCGGCGACGAACCCGGGGAGGCCTGACGATGACCGCTCCCACCGCCGCGGGTTGCGCCGCACCGGACCAGGCCGCGCCGTTGCCGGCCAGCCTGGATCTGGAGAAGGAAACCGTGATCACGGGCATCGTCCGCTCCGAGGCGGACGAGGTCGTGCCGGGCGCGTACGTCCGGCTGCTGGACTCGACAGGTGAGTTCACCGCCGAGGTGGTGACGTCGGCGGCCGGTCAGTTCCGGTTCTTCGCCGCGCCGGGCACCTGGACGCTGCGGGCGCTCTCCCGGCACGGCAACGGTGACGCCGCCGTCACCGCCGGCCGGGGCCTCAACGAGGTCACCGTAACCGTCGCCTGACCTGTTGCAATGATCGACAGAGGCCGGTCACCCCAACCCGGGGTGCCCGGCCTCTGCTTGTTCAGTTACCCCTGGTGCGCACCTTCGCGCCCCACTGCGCCACAGTTACCAGCAGCGCGCCGAGGCCGAGGGCGATGGCGCCGATCACACCGACGGCTGCCGTCGAGGCGCCCGTCAGCGGAAGATCCTGGTTCGCGGACATGTTGATTCACCTCCCTCCCGACTGCGTCGCGGCGGAGACGCTGAGGCGGGCGGGGGACGCCCACACGCAGCGATCCACCGTTGGTTGACGGATGGCCTTGACCAGGGCGTGCACCAGGATCACCCGGTACAGCACGTCGGTCAGCACGATCGTGGGAAGGAAGAGAATCAGTCGGGGGCGTCGCAGCCGCCAGGCGGCGAGCGCGACCCAGAGTCCCTGGCCGGCGAGCAGGAACAGCAGGCCCGCCCCGAGTCCCGGCCCGGCGGTCGCCAGCAGCCAGAGGGTCAACGGCGCGCCGAACACGTAGAGGAGCCAGTGCGCCATCAGCAGCAGGTACGCGTAGTCGAAGCGGGTGTTCCGCCGACCGACCTGGTGCCCGATGATCCCTTGGAAGGTGCCCCACAGCCAGCGCAGGTTCTGCTTGTACCACTCCCGGCCGGTCGTCGGGTCCTGCAACAGCGCGACGGCGCGGGGGGCGTACACGACCCGGCCGAGGCCGCGCCGGTGTGTTTCCAGCACCCAGTACGTGTCGTCAACGATGTACGGCGGTTGCTGCGGCAGCAGCAGGTCGAGCAGTTCGGTGCGGTAGAGCGAGTTCGAGCCGGAGATGCAGTTCATGACGTTGAAGTGACTCTGGATGCGGCGTATGACGGCCTGGTAGTTCCAGTAGCTGTAGGCGCGCTTGGCCAGCCAGATGTTCCACCGCCGCTCGGGCGGCCACCAGGTGACGTTGTGCCCGACGACGATCGCCACCTGTTCGGTGAGGTGCGCCAGTGTGGTGGTGACGAAATCGGGCTCGACGAGCACGTCGTCGTCGAGGATGACGACCGCTCGGTAGAGCCCGCCCAGCCCGAACCGGACGTAACCGGCGTGCAGGGCGGCGGGCTTGCCGACGTTCTCCCTCAGCTCCAGCACCGCGGCCCCGGCCTTCAGCGCCTCCCGGGCGGTCGCGTCGGTGGAGGCGTCGGAGATCACGTAAACCGGTGCGCCGGTGGCGCGGGCGGCCCGTACCGCCCCGGCGATCGTCGACGCCCCGTTCCGGCAGGCGATCATGATGGCGACTTCGCGGGGTGCGACCGGTCGGTACCGGGGGAACTCGGGTCGCTCGCCGTGCCGGGTGACCCGGTCGGGGCGGACGAAGCCGTAGCAGAACGCAGCGACGATGAGGAACAGGGCGATCCCGCTGAGAGTAACTAAGGAGATCAGGAGGATTTCCCGCATGAAGGGGCCACTCGCAGGTGAGGGAGGATGCGAAAGCCGCTCACGCTGCGGCGTTGCGGTAACACTAAGTGTCGTTCAGTTGATCTCCAAAGGGTCGTCCCCGGTTCTGCCCGTTCAGCCGACCCGTCTCCGTCGGCCCGGCCGAGCCATGATCAGCCGGCGAGGTTGTGCCTGCTCAGAGCCTTGTCTCGCGTCGTGCGCGGACGAGCCGGTGTTGCTCCCCAACCGGCCGAGCCGCACCGGCCCGGTGGGGTCAGCCGCGCCCCACCGACCGCCGCTTCCGGGGCGGCGGACCACCCGTGACACCATGACCGGGTGAGCGGTGCTGTCCAGACGGGTTGGGCCCCATCGAGCGGTCCCGCCGCGCCGGCACCCGCCCGGCGTCGGCGGCACTGGCTGCTTGTCGCGTCCGTGCTGTGGGCCGTCCTGCTTGCCGTGCTCGCCTGGACGTCGGTCCGCGACGACCCACCGACCGTGCGCGAGCAACGCACCCTCGACCAGGCCGGTCCGATAGTCGACAGGGCGGTCGGCGAGCTGGCCCGCGCGGCCGGCCCGGCCGGGCTGCTCGAACTGGGCCCCGTCCGGATCCGCTCGGGCTGTCGGGTCACCCCGCTCTCCGACGGTGCTGCCCTGCGACGCGAGGTCGTCGTGCTCGCGCCCGCCGGCACCGAGCGGGCCGTGCTGACCGGGATCGCCGATCGGCTGCCGACCAACTGGCAGGCCGGGGTCGGCCCCGGCCTGGACGGCCCGGAGCTGCGCGCCGACGCCGGCGAGTTCGTCGCCGTCGGAGGCCGGTCGACCGGGGACGGCCGGGTCCGGTTGACAGTCGAAACCGGCTGCCGGCCGGTGGGCTCCGGCTACACCCCGGCGCCCGCCACCGCCGCCGGCCCGGAGGCCGCAGCCCTGACGGCAGCGCTGACGGCACTCGGCCGGCCGGCCGATGCCGCGCCGGAGCTTGTCACCGCACCCTGCCCGGGTGGCGCGCTGGCCCGCACCGCGCGGTCCGCCGAGCTCGACCCGCCCGCGCCGGCCGGCGCACTCGCGCCGCTGGCCGGCGGCACCCCACTCCTGGACAACCCGCCGGTGTACGCGTACCGCGTCGACGGTGTCACAGTGCTGGCCCAACTCGGCCCGGACGCCGTACGCCTCGCCGCCACCGTCGGCTGCCCGGACTAGGGCCCGTCGCCCCGGTCAGCCGCCCGTCGCCTCATCCGGGTCGCGGCTGCGGCCCAGCGCGTCGACCCGACCCCAGCGGCCGGGAATGTCCAGCAGCTCGATCCGGCCCATGCCCGGCGGCACAGCCGGGTCGATGATCAGGTGCTCACCCTGCGGCTCCAGCCCCAGCATCACCCGCAGCAGCAGCAGCGGGGTGCCCGTCGACCACGCCTGCGGGCTGCACGCGGTCGGATACTCCACCGGATAGTCGGTGAGGTCGCGGGCGTAGCCGGCGAACGCCTCCGGAAGCCGACCACCGAAGTAGCGGGACGCCGCGAGCATCGTGTCGCAGAGCAACCCGGCCTCCTTGCGGTAGCCGTACCGCCACAGGCCCCAGGCGATGATCGAGTTGTCGAACGGCCAGACGGTGCCCACGTGATAGCCGATCGGGTTGTAGCGGCCCTGGTCCTCGGCGAGGGTCCGCACCCCCCAGCCGGAGAACAGCCGTGGCCCGAGCAGATGCTCGACAACCTTGCCCGCCCGGGACTCGTCGACGATGCCGCTCCACAGCAGGTGCCCGATGTTCGACGTCAGCGCGTCCACCTGCCCGCCGTCGGCGTCCAGCGCGAGCGCGTAGTACTCCCGGTCGGTGATCCAGAAATCGTGGTTGAACCGCTGCTTGAGCGCGGCTGCCTCCCGCTCCAACTGGTCGGCGTACGCCGGGTCGTTCCAGAACGTCCGGGCCATCCGGGCGGCGCGGATCTTCGCGTCGTACGCGTAGCCCTGCAACTCGCATGTGGCACGGGGAAAGCCCGGCATTTTGCCGTCGGCGTACGAGATGGCGTCCCAGGAGTCCTTCCAGCACTGGTTCTGCAGGCCGGACTCAGGGTTGCGGGTCTGGTACCAGAGGTAGCCGGTGCCGAGCAGGTCGCCGTACGTGTCGATCCACCGCAGCGCCGCCCGCACGTGCGGCTCCAATCGACGGACCAGCGCGGCGTCGCCGGTCCAGCGCTCGTACTCGTCGATGAGGATCACGAACAGCGGCGTCGAGTCGGCCGACCCGTAGTACGGCGAGTGCGGCTGCTCCTCGAAGCCGGCGGTCTCGCCGTACCGCAGCTCGTGCAGGATCTTGCCGGGCTCCTCGTCCCGGAAGTCGTCCACCCG
This sequence comes from Micromonospora sp. NPDC000316, assembly GCF_042898885.1. Lineage (NCBI taxonomy): Bacteria > Bacillati > Actinomycetota > Actinomycetes > Micromonosporales > Micromonosporaceae > Micromonospora > Micromonospora sp. NPDC000316. The sequence goes on along the minus strand of NZ_JBIAZG010000004.1, from coordinate 178,170 downwards.
GTGCCCCTGCAGGCCGGCAAGCATCAGGATGGTCGGCGGGATCAGCTCCGGCAGGAACGGCACCACCTGCAACGAGGTGAAGATGCTGTCCCGCCCGAACAGGGTCATGAACCAGGGCAGCCCGGCGGCGATCAGCCGTACGCCCAGGGCGATCGACTCGTAGCGCAGGGCGGCCAGGTCGTTGAGGCTGCGCCGGTACGCCCCGGCCAGCGGCTCGCAGTCGCAGCCGAGCTTGGGCGCCCGGTCGATCAGCTCCTGCTGCTCGGCGCGGATGGCGTCCGCGCTGCGGCTGCCGCCGAACGGCAGGGTGGCCCGGATGTCCTCGCCCCGCGCCCCGTAGACGACGGTGGACACGCGGAGCCGGGTGGTCCACTCGCCCTTGCGGCCGATCCTGATCCGGAAGGACATCCCGGCGGTGTCGACCTGCGCGGGCATGCTGGAGCTGACAAGCGTCTCGCGGTGGAACGCCTCCCGCCGGTAGGTAAACCGCAGCTCGTTGTCGGTCACCGAGACGGTCGTGCGGCCCTGCTTCTGCCGAGCGTGCTTGATCTCGAACAGGTCGGCGAAGTCACTGCCCATCTCCAGCCGGACTGTGCACTCGACGTCGTCGCCGGTGTGGTTCAGCACGGTCAGCTCCTCCTCGAAGCTGCCCCCGATCGACCGGCTGCGGATCACCGACGCCTTGGCGTCCAGGTAGTGCGTGGGCTGCCCGGGGGCCAGGAAGAACTTCGTCCGGTACGACTCGCTGTCGTCCATCGAGAGGGTGTGCAGCCGCTGGCCGTCCAGGGTCAGCACCCAGCTGGACAGGAAGCGCGTGTCGAAGGAGAACAGCCCGGTGGGGAAGTCGAACGACGGCTCGATGTCGCCCGCCCGGTCGCAGACCAGGAAGGTGTTGCCGTCCAGGATGCTGACGAGATCCTTCACACCGGCCGCCCGGCTGCCTTTCGAGCCACCTCACGTGGGTCGCGGGTGCCCGGCGGGTCCGGGAAGAAGCGGCGGAAGGCCAGGAAGAGCACCACGTTGCCGCTGAACGTGCTCTCGTTGCGCAACACCGCGGCGATCCCCTGGGCCTCCCCGGTGATCAACCGGTCGAACAGGGCCGTGTCGCAGGACCAGATGGCGTCGGCTGGGCCCCGCTCGCGGCTGATGCGTACTGTGCCCGGTCGCATCCGGACCATCCAGTGTTCGGTCTGCTGGCCGGTGCCGAGATCAATCTGGAGGGCGCCGTCGGCCAGGCCACAGAGGATCGCAGGGGCACGCGCCGGCAGTGATTCGAAGAACCTCTCCGTCGCCTCGGTCACCTCCGAATCGTAGGCAGCAGACCGGGGTGCCGGGCCGGTATCCGTACTCCGCCGGCCTGTTCCGCCGTGGCGCGCTGGCGGTCAGTAGACGAGCGCCTGCGCGCCCTCTGCCATCGCCTCCTCGACGAATGCCGCGGCGCCCGCGATCCGGACACCGGGGAGGACGTCGTCCGGGCCGATCTCCCGACGGGCCGCGCACTGGGTGCAGGCGGTCACCCGGCCACTGGTCAGGATGACGTGCAGCAGTTCGGCCAGCGGCGCGGAGTGCGGCAACTCGAACTCCTGTGCGCGGCCGGGCAGCACGAACCAGGTCGATTCCCCGGTGAGCCAGAGCGAGACGTCCACACCGGCCGCGACAGCCGTGGCGGCGACCGTGAACGCCTGTGCGCACCGCTCCGGGGCGTCCGCCCCTGCGGTGGCCTTGACGACGAGAGAGCGGGCCATGACGCACAGCATAGGATGGGTTGGATGGTTACCGAGATCGGGTTCGTCAGCCTGCTGGTCGCCGGCCTGGGCGGGCTCGCCGGTGGCCTGGTGTACCTGGCAGTACGCATATCGAGAGGACGCTGGTGAGCGCGAGGAGTGAGCCGGGTTTGCGAGCCCCGCAGTCGCGAACGGAGCTGGCACGGTGAGCGACGACACCCCGCTGCAGCCACCGTGGCTGAACGCGCCGCCGGTCGAGGAATACCCGTACGAGGAGAGCCACGACCTGCGGGTCGGGCCGAAGCTGCATCCTGCGCTTGACGGTCTGCTGCCCTACATCGGTTTGTGGCGAGGCCGGGGTAAGGGTGGCTACCCCACAATCGAGGACTTCGACTACGCCCAGGAAATCCGGATCAGCCACGACGGCCGGCCGTTCCTGCACTTCGAGTCCCGCGCCTGGATCCTCGACGAGCAGAGCAGGCCGGTCCGCCCGGCTGGGCGTGAGGTCGGCTGGTGGCGGCCGGTGATGGTGGACGGCCGGGCCACTGACGAGCTGGAGGCCCTGATCTCGACCCCTACCGGCGTGATGGAGCTGCACCTGGGCAAACGCACGGGCACCCAGGTCGAGTTCGCCACCGACGCGGTGGTCCGGTCGCCCACCGCCAAGGAGGTCACCGGCGGGCACCGTCTCTTCGGCATCGTCGAGGGCGCGCTGCTCTACGCCCAGGAGTTGGCCGCGGTCGGGCAGCCGCTCAGTCCGCACCTCTCCGCCCGGCTCATCCGGGTCGGTGGCTGACTAGACGGGGAAACCCAGCAGGGCGTGCAGGGCGGGGGTGCGTGGGCAGGGAGCCCGGCGCACCCCGTCCAGTGTGTGGACCTCGGCGGCCCCGCGTACCGACGAGGTGAGCCAGACGCCGTCCGCCGCGTGCAGTTCGGCAGTGGTGACCATCCGCTCGGCGGCGCTCAGGCCCAGCTCGGTGGCGTGGGCGAGCAGCCAGGCCATTGTCGTGCCGGGCAGGATGCCGGTGGTGGCGGCCGGCACCGTGCAGAGCGTGTCGCCGGCGAGCCACACCACATTTGCGGTCGGGCCCTCCATCGCGTAGCCGTCGGAGGAGATCCAGAGCACGTCGTCCACGCCGGCCCGGACGGCCCAGCGACGGGCGGCGCTGTTTACCGCGTACGACGTGGATTTGATCCCGGCCGGCAGCCAGCTCAGCGCGTTGCGGGCGTCGGCGGGCACCCCCAGTGGCAGGGTGGCGACGCTTATCCCGTCCCGCCGGGCCCTCCGGGACGACGCCGGCACCTCGTCAAGCGTGGCGTAGATCGTCGGCGGGCCGCCGGCCGCCGGGCCCCGGGTGCATACCAGCCGAAGGGCCGCCTCCACCTGCGGTGGCCAGCCCGCGCGTACCTCGTCGAGCAGCTCGACAAGCGCGGCGGTGGGGGGTAGGGCCAGCTCGATGCTGGCGGCCGACGCGGCCAGCCGGGCCAGGTGCTCGTCGAGCAGCCACGGCCGGCCCTGACGTAGGTGCATGGTTTCGAAGAGCCCGTCGCCGTGCAGGACGCCGAGGTCGTCGCCGCGCAGGACGGGCTCGGTGGCCGGCACCAGGCCGCGCCCGAGCACGGCGATCCGGGCGGCCGGTTCGGCCACGACCTCTCCGCCGGGCAGCATCGCCATGACCGTGGAGCGTAGTGGTGGTCTGTCGCGCGGCGGAGACAACCGCGACTACCGAACTATGATCGGACGGTGTCCGAATCTTCCCTCGCGGAAATGCTCCGGGCCCGTGGGCTGCGGCTGACGGCCCAGCGGCAGCTTGTCCTCCAGGCGGTGCTCGATCTGGGCCACGCCACCCCGGAGCAGGTGCACACCGCGGTCCGGGAGGTCGCCGCCGGCGTCAACATCACCACCATCTATCGCACGCTGGAGCTGCTGGAACGGCTCGGCCTGGTGACACACACCCACCTCTCGCACGGTTCGCCGACCTATCACGCCGCGGGTGAGCACCAACACGTTCACCTGGTCTGCCGGGAGTGCGGCGCGATCGACGAGATCGAACCCCAGTTGCTCCGCCCGCTGGCTGACCAGTTGGCCGCGCAGCGGGGCTTCCAGGTGGACATCGGGCACGTGTCACTTTTCGGCGTCTGCGGTCGCTGCGAGAACGGGGACCAGACATGATCGACATCGCGGGCGCGGTGGCCGTCGAGAGCATCGACGAGGCCAGCCGCGACCAGCCGGATCCGGCGCACGCCGCGGCCGGGGTGCGGGGGGTGGCCGCGCACTACGGCGACCCGCTTCGTGAGCAGCGCGTCCTCGACACCGAGGTCGGCCTGGTCGACAGGTCGCACCGGGGGATCATCGCGGTCCCCGGTGAGGACCGGGCCGGTTGGCTGCACACGATCACCTCGCAGCACCTGACGACGCTGGCCGCCGGTGAGGGCACCGAGTTGCTTGTGCTCTCTCCGCACGGCCACATCGAGCAGCACGCGCTTGTCGCCGAGGACGGCGAGACCACCTGGCTGGACACCGATCCAGGTGCGACCGAGGGCCTGCTCACCTATCTGGAGAAGATGCGGTTCTTCAGCAAGGTCGAGCCCCGCGACGCCACCGCCGAACGGGCGCTGCTGTCGCTTGTCGGCCCGGCGGCCTCGGAAGCCCTGGCGACGCTCGGGGTGACCGGGCTGGCCGCCCCGGACCTGATCCCCGTTCCCGGCCCGAAGTTCGCCGCCGGCGCCGTGCCGCCCCGGGCCGGTGTGCGGTACGACGTCCGACCGCTGCCGACGGGCGGCTGGGCCCGGCGCGGCCTGCTCGGGGTGGACCTGCTGGTGCCCCGGTCGGCGATGGAGCAGGTGGTGGCGGAGCTGCGCGGCGCGGGCGTGCCGCTCGCCGGCCTCTGGGCGTACGAGGCGATCCGGGTTGCCGCCCGGCAGCCTCGGGTCGGGGTGGACACCGACCACCGGACCATTCCGGCCGAGGTGGACCTCATCGGCCCTGCGGTGCACCTGGACAAGGGCTGCTATCGCGGCCAGGAGACGGTGGCCCGCGTGCACAACATGGGGCGGCCACCGCGCCGCCTGGTGCTGCTGCACCTGGACGGGGTGACCACCGACCATCCGCCGACCGCCGGTACGCCTGTGACCCTCGACGGCCGGGCTGTGGGTTTCGTGGGCACCGCCGTGCTGCACCACGAGCTGGGTCAGGTAGCGCTCGCCGTGCTGAAGCGGAACGTCCCGGACGACGCCGCCTTGATGATCAACGAGACCGCGGCGGCGATCGACCCGTCCTGAGCGGGCCGTCTAGGATCGCCGGCATGACGACAGGGACGTTGATCACGGTGGCGCCGACCGGCGCGGAGTCGGCCAAGGCGGAGGTGCCGGCGCTGCCGGTGACGCTTGACGAGCTGCTGCTGACCGCCAAGGAGTGCGAGGCGCTCGGTGCCGCCGTGATCCACGTCCACATCCGTGACGAGGCGGCGCGGCCGACCCTCGACCCGGTACGCCTGGCCGACACGGTGGCGGCGCTGCGGGAGGGCACCGACCTGATCGTGCAGCTCTCGTCCGGTGGCGCGGTGACCGATCCGGAGGCCTCCCGGCTCGCCGTGCTCGACGCAGGGCCGGACATGGCCTCCTGCACCATGGGCACCGTCAACTTCGGCGACGACGTCTTCCTCAACCGCTGGGAGTTCATCGTCGACCTGCACACCCGCATGCAGGAACGCGGAATCGTGCCGGAGTACGAGATCTTCGACCTCGGCCACCTGGCCGCGTTGCAGCGGTTGCTCGGCAAGTACGGGCTGCCGGCCGGTGGGCACGTGCACGTCGACTTCGTGATGGGTGTGCCGGGCGGCATGCCGGGCACCACCGAGACGCTTGTTGCGGCGCACCGGATGCTGCGGGACCTGCCGGAGGGCACCACGTTCGCGGCCACCGGCATCGGTCGCAGCACGATCCCGGTGCTGCTGGCCTCGCTGTCGGCCGGTGGGCACCTGCGGGTCGGCATGGAGGACACGGTGACGTACGCCAAGGGCCGTCCGGTGGAGTCCAACATGCAACTGGTGGCCCGCGCGGTCGGGTTCGCCCAACTCGCCCAGCGTCCGCCGCTGACCACCGTCGAGGCGCGCGCGCTGCTCGGGTTGTAGGGCCCGCCACGCCCACGGTGATGTAAGGGCGGCTGCGCCCTGGGCCCCTGTCACCCGGGCGGAGGACCTCCTGGTCACCCCGCCGCCGGCCGACCCCGAACCGTCGGTACCGTCCAGCCGTGACGAAGACGTACGAGGGCGGCGTGCCGCTCGCCGAGGTGGTCCGGTCGGGGTTCGTGGAGGGCGCACATCGCGGCTCGGTGGTGGTGCTGAACGCCGCTGGGGTGCCGGTGGCCGCCGCCGGGGACGTGACCGCACCGATCTTTCCCCGTTCGGCGAGCAAGCCGATGCAGGCGATCGGGATGGTCCGCGCAGGCCTGTCGCTGACCGACCCGGCCGACCTGGCGCTGGTCTCCGCCAGTCACGCGGGTGAGGCCTTCCACCTGGCCCGGGTCGACGCGCTGCTGGGCCGGGCCGGGTTGGACGCCGCGGCCCTGCACTGCCCGCCCGATCTGCCGGTCGGCGCGGCGGCCCGGGAGGCGGTGCTGCGCGCCGGGGGTGGCCCGACCCGGGTGCAGATGAACTGCTCGGGCAAGCACAGCGGAATGGTGCTGACCTGCCAGGCCGCCGGGTGGCCGCTGGACGGCTACTGGCGGCCGGAGCACCCGTTGCAGCAGTGCCTGCGGGCTGCCATCGAGGAGTTCACCGACGAGCAGGCGGCGGCGGTGGGGGTGGACGGCTGCGGTGCCCCGGTGCTCGCGGTGTCGCTCACCGGCCTGGCTGGCGCGTACCTCCGGCTTGTCGACGCCGAGCCCGGCTCGGTGCCGCGCGCGGTCGCCGACGCGATGCGTGCCCATCCGGAGATCGTCGGCGGCACCGAGGCCGACGACACCCGGTTGATGCGCGGCGTCCCGGGTCTGCTCGCCAAGGTCGGCGCCGAGGGTGTGATCGCGGTGGGGCTGCCGGGTGTCGGCGCGGTGGCCCTGAAGATCGACGACGGCGCCGACCGGGCCCGGATGCCGGTGCTGGTCTCCGCGCTGCGCCGGCTCGGCGTGGACGCTCCCGTGCTGGCCGAGTACGCCGAGGTGCCACTCTTCGGCGGCGGCGTCCCGGTCGGAGCGGTCCGTCCGCTCTGGTGAGCGCCAGCGCCCTGGGCCGATCCAGCCTGGACCTGGCCCGGACGGCGGGGCTGGCCGCAATTGGTGGGGGCGGTCGGCGCGGCGCACGGTCGGGGACCGCTCTGGCTGGGGGCGCACCTGATTAGCGTGATGCCACAGCGGAATCAAGATGCCGCTATGGCATCACGCTTGTTCGAGCGGTGTGGGTTCCGGGCGGTGTGGCGCTCCGAGCGGTGTGGTCCATGCGGGTGGCCCGTGCGGTGGGGTCAGCTCAGGAAGTCGAGCAGGGCAGCGCTGACCGGCTCGGGGCGCTCCAGGGGCAGCAGGTGCGCGGCGTCCGGCACGTCGGGCAGCCGAACCGCGTCGGGCGCCTCGGCGGCGATCCGGTCGGCGAGCCGGCGGATGTCCGGCACGTCGGCCGCACCGGCGGTGACCAGGACGGACACCCGCAGTTCGCCGAGGCGGCCGATCGCGGGTGGGGTCAGCTCGCCCACCTCCACCGCGCCGAGCGCCAACTCGGCGGCGAGCGCACGCTGATCCATCTCCTGCGCGAACGTGATCAGGCCGGTGTCGACGTCGGCCGGTTGGCGGTTCGGGCCGACCACCCAGAACCGCACCTCGCCGGCCGCCCCGGCGGCGAAGTCGTCGGGGTCGACCTCGCCGACGAGGTCGTCCCAGAGGTCGTTGGCCTCCTCGGACCACTCGTTGCCGGAGACCGCCGTGCCGAACAGCGCGAGTGCGCTCACCCGGTCCGGGTACGCCAGCGCGGTGTCGATGGCGACCGACCCGCCGAAGGAGCAGCCGACCAGGGCGGCTCGGGGCAGGTTCAGCCCGTCGAGCAGGCCGACTACGTCGTCGTGGTGCGCGAACGGCGTCGTCGGCAGTTCCGAGTCTCCGTACCCGCGCAGGTCGGGGACGATCACCCGGTGGTGGGCGGCGAGCGCGGGCAGCACGCCTCGCCACATCCGGCGGTCGGCGATTCCGGCGTGCAGGAGTACGACTGGCGAGCCGGTGCCGGCCTCGTCGTACGCGATGACTGCGCCGTTGATTGTGATCTTGTCCACGGGACGGACCGTACGGAACGTGCGAGTGGCACGCAAACGGGATGTTGAGACGTTGCTAACTCTGGTTAGCGTTTTGCTTGCAGGAGCTAGCGGGGCGGATTAGCGTCGGGGCCATGGCCACACCCAAGGATCTCCCCGACGTCGGCGGGTTCATTCGTGATCTGCGGCGTAACGCCAAGATTTCGCTGCGGCAGCTCGCCGAGCAGGCGGGGGTCAGCAACCCCTACCTCAGTCAGATCGAGCGCGGCCTGCGCAAGCCCAGCGCCGAGGTGCTCCAGCAATTGGCCAACGCGCTGCGGGTCTCCACGCCGGCCATGTACCTGCGGGCGGGGTTGCTCGACGACAAGGAGGGCCACGGGGTGCTCGCCTCCATCGCTGTGGACTCCGACCTGACGATGGCCCAGAAGCAGTCGCTCACCCAGATCTACGAGACCTTCCGCCGGGAGAACGCCCGGCTGGCCGAGGCCCAGGCCGCCGCCGAGGGCACCCGCACGGAGGCCACGGACACCACGGAGGCCACCGCCGACGCGGCCCGGGTGACCACCCCGACCGACGTCGCCGGCCAGCCGGCCGACGTGGCAAACCTGGCCGCCACCGGCCCCACCACCGCAGGCGGCACCCCGACCGAGGCCGTGCTCGAGTCGGTCGCCGTCACCGAGGCGGGCACCGCCCCCGCCCCGACCCGCACCAGCACCCCCGAGAAGAAGGCCGCCCCGACGGCCGAGGAGGAGACGTCATGACCGAGCCGAAGACCAACCGCATCCCCGCCCCGATCTACGCCGCCGCAGGCGCCGGCGAGCTGGCCCTCGAGCACCTGCGCAAGCTGCCGGCCGTGGTTGGTGTCCTCGGCACCCGGGTCGTCGCCGACCTGGGTGGTCGGGCCGTGCTGACCGGCTTCGAGCTGCGCCAGAAGGCCACCGAGACGCTGCGTACCGCCAACGAGACCGCGGAGACCCTGCGGGGTCGCGCGCAGACCGAGCTGGACCTGGCGAAGCTCCGCGAGTCCGCCGACCTGGCGAAGCTGCGCGAGGTGGCCGACCTGGACAAGCTGCGCGCCGCCGCGACCCGCAACGCCGCAGTGGTCGTCGCCAGCGCCCACGCCGCCCAGGAGCGGGCGTTCGCCGCGTACGGCGCGCTTGTCGCCAGGGGTGAGCGGGTCGTCGGTGCCGGCGTGCTGGAGGCCGCCGAGACGGTAAACGCCGACATCGAGGCCACCGAGGGCGTGCCGACCGCGACCGCCACGCCGAGCGCGACCGCCACGCCGGCCGTGACCGCCGGCACCGCGACTGCGGCGACTGCCCCGGCCGAGGTGCCGACCCCCGCCGATGTGGCCGAGATCGTCGAGGCCAAGCCGGCTGCCGTCAAGAAGGCCACCCGGGCGAAGGCGGCCAAGCCGGCCGCCACCTCGACCACCAAGTCGACCGCGACCCCGTCGGCGAAGCTGCCCCGGGCCACCAAGCGGACCCGCCCGGCCGCCGAATAGTTGGCGGCGTCGACGGTCCCGGCGGCGTCCTTGTCGGACGTAGCCGGGGCCGTCGACATAAGCTTGCCGGCATGGCCAACGCTGCGCCGATCTTCGCGTTCGAAGTCCGCTACGTGATCGAGCTGATCCTGCTCGTCTTCGCGCTGATCATCCAGGGTGTCGCGCTGGTGCATGCCGTCACGCAGCGCTCCGACGGCTTCTCCGCCATCGGGACGCTGCCCAAGGGTGGCTGGATCGCCATCCTGGCGGTCTGCCTCGTGCTGACCCTGCTCGGCTTCGGTCCGATCAGCCTCTTCGGACTGATCGGCATCGCCGCCGCGCTCATCTACCTGCTCGACGTCCGGGTCGGTCTGCGCGACCTCAGTGACGGTAAAGGGTTCTGGTGAGAGGTTTCCGCTGGCCACCGCCGCCCGACGGTGGCCCCCGCACCTGGGGGCCCGGCCCCGGCGGGCCGCGCACCGGCCGGCCGGCGCTGCCGGAGCCGGAGACCGAACTGGTCGCCACCCCGCACGGCGTGCGGCTGGAGCGGCTGGTCACCGGCATCGGTGATCCGGTCACCGTGTTCGCGCACGGGCTGGGCAACGGGATCGCCACCACCCGACCGTTCGGCAGTGGGGTGACCGGCCGCAAGGTGTTCTTCCAGTTCCGTGGGCACGGCCGCTCCGAAGCGCCGGCCGGCCCGTGGAACTATCTGGACCTCGCCCGGGACCTGCGCGCCATCGCGGATCTGGGCAACGCCAGCCGGGCGTTCGGGGCGAGCCTGGGTGCCGGCGCGCTCTGCCGGCTGCTCGCCGAGAGCCCGGACCGCTTCGAGAAGCTTGTCTTCTTCCTGCCTGCGGTGCTCGACAAGCCGCGCGGCCCGGTCGCCTCCGAGCGCCTCACCGCCCTGCTGGAGGCCGTCGAGAGCGGGGACGCGTCGGCGGTCGCCGACGTCGTCTCGCTGGAGTTGCCCCCGGCCGTCCGCAACACTCCGGCCGGCTGGGCGTACCTGCGGCAGCGACTCGACCAACTCCTCCGCGACGGTCTGTCCGACGGTCTGGCCACGCTGCCCGAGCAGGCACCGCTGCGCGACGCCGCCGCTCTGGCAGCCGTCACCGCGCCGGCGCTGGTGATCGGCTGCGCGGGCGATGACCTGCACCCGGTCGAGGTCGCCGAGCAGCTCGCCGCCGCGCTGCCACAGGCCACCCTCCACGTGTACGACCGGCCGGGCGTGCTCTGGTCGGAACGCGCCGATCTGCGGGAGCGCGTGTCCGGCTTTCTCAACGAGTAACGTCCCCGGTCATGGGTGTCACACAGCACGGCCGGACGCACCGCCTCGACCTCGCCGACCCGACCCTGCGCGAGTGGACCTGCACGGTCCTGCACGCCGACCCGGAGCAGGGCATCGTGCTGGACCGTTCGGCGTTCTATCCGGGCGGCGGCCGGTCAGCCACCGGACCACGGGGTGCTGCTCTGGCAGGGCGTGCAGACCCGGATCGTCGGCACCCGCAAGGGCGACGACCCGTACCTGATCCCCGCCGAGGGTGACCCGCTGCCGCCGGTCGGCACCGAGGTCGTCGGCGCGGTGGAGGACGAGCGCCGCACCCGTCTGATGCGTACCCACTCCGGGTTGCACGTGCTCTGCGGCGTGGTGTTCCGCGACTTCGGTGCCCTCGTCACCGGCGGAAACATGGAGCCGGGCGAGGCTCGAATGGACTTCAACCTGCCCGAGGTGCCACCCGACTTCAAGAGCCGGATCGAGGAGCTGGTCAACGCCGAGGTGGCCGCCGACCGGTCGGTCGCCACCCGGGTGCTGCCGCGTACCGAGGCGCTGGCTCTGCCGGACATCATCCGTACCCAGTCCAACCTCATCCCGCCGGACGAGCAGGAGGTCCGGATCGTCGACATCGTCGGGTTGGACGTGCAGGCCGACGGTGGCACCCACGTGGCGTCCACCGCGCAGATCGGCAAGGTGCAGGTGGTCAAGGTGGAGAGCAAGGGGCGGGCCAACCGCCGGGTCCGCGTCCGACTCGTGGACTGAGGCGCGGCAATTCGGACGGCGGTTGTCAGGTATTGCTGACAACGTCGTTGGCATGACTCAACCGCTCATCGGAAAGATCGCGCTCGTCGCCGGCGCCACCCGGGGTGCCGGGCGACAGATCGCCGTCCAGCTCGGCGCGGCCGGAGCCACCGTGTACGCAACTGGCCGCAGCAGTCGCGCCGGCCGCTCGGAGATGGACCGGCCGGAGACCATCGAGGAGACCGCCGAGCTGGTCACCGCTGCCGGCGGCACGGGCATCGCCGTGCAGGTCGACCACCTGGTGCCCGAGCAGGTCCGCGACCTGGTCGCCCGGATCGACGCCGAGCAGGGGCAACTCGACGTGCTCGTCAACGACATCTGGGGCGGCGACCCGCTCGTCACCTGGGAGAAGCCGGTCTGGGAGCAGCCGCTGGACGCCGGCTTCCGCACCCTGCGACTGGCCATCGACACGCACATCATCACCAGCCACTTCGCCCTGCCGCTGCTGATCCGCAAGCCCGGTGGGCTGGTGGTGGAGATGGGCGACGGCACCAAGGCGTACAACGACGACAACTACCGGCTGTCGGTCTTCTACGACCTGGCAAAGGTCTCGGTCAACCGGCTCGCCTTCAGCCAGGCGCACGAGCTGAAGCCGTACGGCTGCACGGCGGTGGCACTCACCCCGGGCTGGCTCCGGTCGGAGGCGATGCTGGAGCACTTCGGCGTGACCGAGGAAACCTGGCGCGACGGTGCGGCCACCGATCCGCACTTCCTCATCTCGGAGACGCCCGCCTTCGTCGGCCGCGCGGTGGCCGCGCTCGCCGCCGACGAGGAGAAGGCCCGCTGGAACGGCATGTCCGTCGACGCCGGCACGCTGTCCAAGGTGTACGGGTTCACCGACGTCGACGGCAGCCAGCCGGAGGCGATCCGGTACATCGTGGAGGTGGTGGACGCGGGCAAGCCGGCGGACGTCACCGGCTACCGGTAGAGCGCGCCGAGGCGACCGGCCGCCTCGGCGAACAGCCGGCGCAGCTCGGGCGGGTCGAGGGCCTCCACCTCGGGGCCGAGCCCCAGCAGTTGGTGGTACGCCACCTCGACGGACTCGACGGGCAACCGGGCCACCACCCAGCCCTGCCCGTCGGGTGCCCCGGCGGCGGCCACCACCTCGTCGTACACGAAGGGGGCATCGACCAGGTGCCGGAGCTGGCGCAGGCCGGCGGGGCTGAGCCGGACGGTGACCTCGGCCCGCAGCATGGTCCGTAGGAACGAGCCGGCCTGCTCGCGCCAGTGCCCGGCCAGGTCGAAGCCCTCGTCGCGCTCGAACTGCTCGTCGCCCACCTCGACGCCGGTGACCCGGTCGACGCGGTAGGTGCGCGTGTCGTCGCCGACCCGGCCGACCAGATACCAGACGCCACTCTTGAGGATCAGCCCGTACGGCTGGACCCGGCGGGTCACCTCCCGGTCGCCGCGCCGGTAGCGCACCTCCACCACCCGGTCAGCCCAGACCGCCCGAGCCAGCTCGGTCAACCACGGCGGCGGTCCGGTCTCCCGGAACCAGCCCGGCACGTCCAGGTGGAACCGCTGCCCGGCACGGGCCGGGGCGTCCCGCAGGGCCGGCGGCAGCGCGGCGAGCACCTTCAGCTCGGCGGCGGCCACCGCGTCGGCGAGCCCCATGTCGCCGGCCGGTCCGGGCAGGCCGGCGAGGAAGAGTGCCTCCGCCTCGTCGCGGTTCAGCCCGGTCAGTCGGGTCCGGTAGCCACCGAGCAGGCGGTAGCCGCCAGCGCGACCCCTGTCGGCGTAGACCGGCACGCCGGCGGCGGACAGCGCCAACACGTCCCGGTAGACGGTCCGCTCGGAGACTTCCAGCTCCCGCGCCAACTCGCCCGCGGTCATCGACCCGCGCGCCTGTAACAGCAACAACAGCGAGATCAGTCGGGATGCGCGCACCCGCCCATCCTGCCCGGCCCGGCTCAGCGTCCGCCGGGGGTCAGCAGCCCTCTGTCGTACGCGGTGGCCACCGCGGCGGCACGGTCGTTGACCCCGAGCTTGGCGTACAGGTGCAGCAGGTGTGTCTTGACTGTGGCTTCGCTGATGAACAGTCGAGCCGCCGCCTCCCGATTGGAGGCGCCGCGGGCCACAAGTGTGAGCACCTCCAGCTCACGCTGGCTGAGCGGCTCCTCGGCCGGTGCGCGCAGCCGGCCCATCAGCCGGCCGGCGACGCTCGGCGCGAGCACCGACTCGCCCCGGGCGGCGGCCCGGACCGCGCGCACCAGATCCTCACGGGGCGTGTCCTTGAGCAGGTAGCCGGTGGCGCCGGCCTCGATAGCCGGCAGCACGTCGGCGTCCGTGTCGTAGGTGGTGAGCACCAGCACCCGGGCGGCGCTGTCGGAGCGGGCCAACCGACCGATGGCGGTCACGCCGTCCATCCCGGGCATCCGCAGGTCCATGAGCACCACGTCCGGGCGCAGCGTCGCGACCAGGGCCAACGCCTCGGCCCCGTCGGCGGCCTCGCCAACCACTTCGAAATCGGGGTCGCCGGTGAACATTCCGCGCAGCCCGTCCCGCACCACCGGATGGTCGTCGACGATGAGCAGTCGTATCGAGGTGGTCACCCGGCACCTCCGGGTAGCGCCGGGATGGACGCCGAGATGGCCGTACCGCCGCCCGGCTCCGACTCGACGGCCAACTCGCCACCGACCCGGGTCACCCGCTGTCGCATGGCGGTCAGCCCGTACCCGCCAGCCGGCATTCGGGGCGCTGGCTGGGCGGTGACCTCGAAGCCGGTCCCGTCGTCGCGCACGTCAAGGGTCACCACGTCCGCCATGTACGACAGGGTCAGCCCGACCCGTGAGGCGGCGGCGTGCCGGGCCACGTTGGCAAGCGCCTCCTGGGCGGCCCGCAGCAGTGTCACCTCGATCTCCGGGTGCAGCGGACGGGGCGTGCCGGTGGTGGAGACCTCGGCGCGTACCCCGTGCAACGCCGACCAGCGCCCGCCCAACTCGACGAGGGCGTCCGGCAACCGGGCTGTTTCGAGCGATTCCGGGCGGACCGCTCGCACCGAGCGGCGGGCCTCGGTGAGGCTCTCCCGGGCCAGCGCGAGCGCGTTGTCGACGTGCCGGCGCCAGTCGGCGGACCGGTCGCGGGTCTGCTCGGCCGCCTCCAGTTGAGTGATGATGCCGGCCAAGCCCTGGGCCAGGGTGTCGTGGATCTCCCGCGCCATCCGTTGGCGCTCGTCAAGCACGCCGGCCTCCCGTGCCTGGGTGAGCAGTTGGGCGTGCAGCCCAGCGTTCTCCCGGACCGTCTCGGTGAGTTGGCGGTTGGCTTCGCCGAGCTCCACCACCAACCGCTTGCGTTTGGCGTCCTCCTGTTCGGCGACCATCGCGAACCAGCTCACCGAGCCGGCCACCACAAGGTTGAAGAGCACCAGCAGCAACCAGAGGGGCCAGTACGACAGCGCTACCGCCACGCCACCGCCCTGGGAGGTGGCGACGATGACGGCAGTGGTGATCACCCCGGCGATCCGCCAGCGCCTGCGCAGGACGGGAAAGGCGTGGATGTAACCGATCCAGGCGAAGAGGCCGTACCACGGGCTGGCGGCCACCAGCATGGCGGCGAGCGTGAGCAGCCCGGCGTAGTAGACAGCCATCAGCCTGCGCCGGTTCCGCCAGTCGGGGTGCACTGTGACGAACCAGGTGACCCAGCATCCGGCCGCCACGGCGACGACGAGGGTGGGCATCACCTTGAGGCCGGCGGGTGCCGGTGCGACGAGGGCCAGCAGGGTGCCCAGGGCCAGCCCGGCGTAGGGAACCAGGCGGTAGAGGGTCGCCTCGTGTTCCCGCCACCTGGTCAGACGGTCGTGCGCACCGCTGCTGGTCATCGAATCCCCGATCACTCCCAGCGGAACAGTTTTGCCGCGCCGGCGCCGGCCGCCAACGCGACCACCGCCATTATCCCCAGGTGCAGCGGCTGCGGTGGGGTGCCGGTCCAGGCGTCGAGCAGCGCCTGCACCCCGGGTGGTGTGTAGTCGCCGATTCGAACCAGAAAGTCCGGCAGGAGGAACCGGGGCACGTAGACGCCACCGAAGAACATGACCACCATGAACAGGGGCACTGCCAACGCCTGCGCCGACTTCGCCGTCCGCGCCACCGCCGCCACGAGCAGGCCGAGCGCCAGCAGGCCCGCCGTGCCGAGGAGGAGGGCCAGTGTGAAGCCCAGCGGACGCCGGGGCAACGGCACGTCGAACGCCAACCAGCCCACCACGACGAGCAGTACGGCGCTGATCAGGATGGTGGCGAGCGAGATGAGCAGTTGGGCGGCCAACAACGCGGCGGGGCTGGCCGGGGTGGTTGCCAGCCGGCGCAGCACCCCACGTTCCCGGTAGGTGGCCAGCACCGTGGGCAGGATGTTGACCGCCGACATGGCGAGCGTGATCACCAGCAGTGAGGGTGCGAAGTACTGGACGAAGGACAGGTCACGGAACTCGGTCTCCGGCTGACGCGCCGCCGGGATCAGCCCGAACACCACAAGCAGCGCGAGCGGCAGGATGATGGTGATCAGCGGCGAGCCGAGCTCTCGCAGGAAGAGCCGTGTCTCGATCTTCAGGATCTGCCCGAAGGCGTGCATGTCGGTTCTCCCTCAGGCGGCGGGCTGGCGCCCGGTCAGCTCGACGAAGGCGTCGTCGAGGGTGGACTGCTCCAGCCGCAGGTCGGCGGCGACGATCTGGTGACGGGCGAGCACCGAGGTGACGGCGTGCAGCAGTTCACCGGTGCCGGTCACCACCACCTGGCTGCCGATGCGCGCCACGGCGGAGACCTCGGGCAGGTCGGTGAGGAGGCGGTCGTCGACAGGGGCGGACGGCCGGAACCGGATCCGCTGCTCGGGAGCCACCGCCGACACAAGGCCCGCCGGGCTGTCCAGTGCGACCACCCGGCCCTTGTCGATCACCGCGACCCGGTCGCAGAGCCGCTCGGCCTCCTCCATGAAGTGGGTGACCAGCACGACCGTCACTCCGCTGTCCCGGACCTGTTCGATGAGGCTCCAGGTGTCCCTGCGGGCCTGCGGGTCCAGCCCGGTGGTCAGCTCGTCGAGGATCGCGATCTCCGGGTTGCCGACCAGCGCCAACGCGATGGAGAGTCGCTGTTTCTGGCCGCCGGAGAGGTTCTTGTACGCGGTCTTCCGTTTCTCGCCGAGGCCCAGCCTCTCGATCAACTCGGCGGGGTCGGCCGGGTCGCTGTAGAACGACGCGTACAGCTCCAGGGCCTCGGCCACCCGGAGCTGGTCCGGCAGCTGGCTCTCCTGTAGCTGCACCCCGACCCGCTGCCGGAGTTGGGCGCCGTCCCGGCGCGGGTCGAGCCCGAGGACCGACACCCCGCCCCCGTCGGGGACGCGCAGCCCGGCGACACACTCCACGGTGGTGGTCTTGCCCGCGCCGTTCGGCCCGAGGACGCCGAATATCTCGCCGGCCTCCACCGCTAACGACACGTCGTCCACCGCCACCAGATCGCCGTACCGCTTGTGCAGTCTGCTCACCTCGATGACCGGCATCGCGCCGCCCTTCCGTCGCTGGCTTCGTACCCCTCAAGGGTTGTCGGGGTGGGCCGGCGGCGAATCGACCAGCCGGCGATGATCAGCGGCGTTGCCGGTTGATCACGTCGGTCCGCCAACTGGTTGATGTGTACGGCCGGTGTCGCTGCTAGCGCTCCGCCCGGCGGAAACGATTACCGCTCGCTAGGCTGCTCGATCGTGGACGCCAGCAGAATCGCCAGCCCGGTGACCGGGGCCGCCGGACGCTTCCTTACGGGTGTCGGGTTGCTGCTGCGCGGGCTCGGCCTGTACGTGCGGAGCCCGGGACTGATGCTGCTCGGCATCGTGCCGGCGCTGATCTCCGGTGTGCTCTTCGTGGCCGCCTTCGCCACACTCGTGTACTTCGTGGACGACATCGCCGCCCTGGTCACCCCGTTCGCCGACGACTGGTCGACCACGGCCCGCAACCTGGCCCGGGTCGTCGCCGGGCTGGCCTTCCTGGGCCTCGGTGGCCTGCTCGCGGTGGTCAGCTTCACCGCCGTCACGCTTGTCATCGGCGACCCGTTCTACGAGAAGATCTCCGAGCGGGTGGAGGAGCGGTACGGCGGCACTCCGAACGCGGTGGAGGTGCCCTTCTGGTCGTCGCTGCGTCGCAGCCTCGCCGATTCGGTACGTCTGGTGGCCCTCGCGGCCCTGATCGGCATTCCGCTCTTCGTCGCCGGCTTCATCCCCGTGGTCGGTCAGACGGTTGTTCCGGTGATCGGGGCTGCGGTGGGCGGCTGGTTCCTCGCGCTGGAGCTGGTCGGGGCGCCCTTCTATCGGCGCGGCATGCGGCTGCCGCAGCGTCGGGCGATCCTCAAGGCGGACCGACCCATGGCGCTTGGCTTCGGCGTGGCGGTCTTCGTCTGCTTCCTGATCCCGCTCGGCGCCGTGCTGGTCATGCCGGCGGCGGTGGCCGGCGCCGCACTGCTGGCCCGCCGTTCGCTGGGTCAGTCGATCGAGGGCCCGCTGTCCGCGTCACCTGTCGACGGGAGCTAGCCGTGGAGATCACCCTGGTCGAGGGGGACATCACCGCCCAGCGGGTGGACGCGATCGTGAACGCCGCGAACTCGTCCCTGCTCGGCGGCGGCGGGGTCGACGGTGCCATCCACAGGCGTGGCGGCCCGGCGATCCTGGCCGAGTGTTGGGCCCTGCGGGCGTCCCGGTACGGCAAGGGCCTGCCCACCGGCCAGGCGGTGGCGACCACCGCTGGCGAGTTGCCGGCCCGCTGGGTCATCCACACCGTCGGGCCGGTCTGGTCGGGTTCCGAGGACCGTTCGGCGTTGCTGCGGGACTGCTACGCCAACAGCCTGCGGGTGGCCGACGAGTTGGGCGCGGCGACGCTCGCCTTCCCGTTGATCTCGGCGGGCATCTACGGCTGGCCAGTGGGCGACGCGGTCGGTCAGGCCCTGTCGGTGCTGCGGTCGGCCGCGCCCGCCATGGTCATCGAAGCCCGCCTGGTCCTCTTCGGCGCGGACACCCACGCCGCGGCCCGCCAGGTATACAACGCAACCTGACGCCAACGCCCCGCCCGCCGGCCCGGCCCGGCCCCTGCAGATCTTGGAACGAAAGTGCCCCTCTGGGGGCGGAAATATTCCAAGATCTGGGGCGTGTGAGCTTGCTGCCGGGGCGTCGGCACATCTGACGTGTGTGGTCGGGGCGACAGCCGTCATCCTCGTACTTGCCGACACGGTGTTGATAACATACCGACATGATGTCGACAATCTTCGAGGGCGGGCGCTGATGTTCCTCGCGATTCGTGAGCTGAACTTCGCCAGGCTCCGGTTCATTCTGATGGGCGCGGTGATCGCGCTGATAGCCGTGTTGATGGTGATGCTGTCGGGGCTGTCGGTCGGGTTGGTCCGCGACGGTGTGTCCGGTCTCCAGAACCTGCCGGTCACGTCATTCGCCTTCCAGCACGACGTCCAGAAAGACTCCGCGTTCTCCCGCAGCGTCGTGGACCTGTCGGCGGTGGACAAGTGGGCTGCCCAGCCGGGCGTCGCGGAGGCGACACCGTTCGGCAACACGCTCGTGAACACGCGTACCGATCGGGGCACCGAGATCGACCTGGCGCTGTTCGGCGTCCTGCCGGACTCGTTCCTGTCTCCCTCGGTCAGCCAGGGCGACCGGTTGGGCACCCCGGACGGCATCGTGGTGAGCCCCACGGCGCTGGACGCGGGCCTGCAGATGGGCGACATGGTCACCATCGACCGGCTCGGCACCCGGCTGCGGGTCGTCGGCGTCACCGAGCAGCAGGACACCTTCGGGCACGTGGACGTGGCGTACGTGCCGCTGGCGGCCTGGCAGGCCATCAAGTCCGGCACCGCTCCCGACACGGAAATCTCGGAGCGCGCCGCAACGGAGATCACGGCGGTCGCGGTCCGCGAGGAAGACGGGAAGTCCGTCGACCTGGCCGCGGGTGACACCGCGGCGGGCACCGAGAGCCTGACCCTGAAGGAGTCCTACGGCGCCTCGCCGGGTTACACCGCCGAGACGACGACCCTGCAACTGATCCAGGGCTTCCTGTACGCGATCTCGGCGCTGGTTGCCGGCGCGTTCTTCGCGGTGTGGGCGATCCAGCGCAAGCCCGAGGTGGCGGTTCTGCGGGCGCTGGGCGCCTCGACCCGCTGGGTGCTGCGGGACGCGCTGACGCAGGCGTTCGTGCTGTTGGCAGTCGCAGTCGCCGTCGGCGTGGGGATCGGGCTCGGGCTCGGCGCTCTCATCACCGGCAGCGGCATCCCGTTCGCGTTGAGTATGCCGAGCATCTCCGCCGCCGGTGTGGGCCTCGTCGTACTCGGCCTTGTCGGAGCGGGTGCTGCGGTCATCCGAATCACCTCTGTCGACCCGGCCACCGCTCTGGGAGGAAACCGATGAGCAGGCATACCGTTCCGACCGCTGCGACCACATCCACCGACGACGCGTCCGAGCGGCTCGGGTTGGTGATGCGTGCGGTGTCCCTGCGGCACGGCAACGCCGCCGAGACCGTGCAGGCGCTCGACAACGTGGATCTGACGGTGCGACCCGGTGAGCTGGCTGCGGTCGTAGGCCCGTCCGGTGCCGGCAAGTCCAGTCTGCTCGCCGTCGCCGGTGGCCTGGCCCGGCCCGACGAGGGGTCGGTCACCGTGGCCGGTCAGGACATGACCGTGCCGAGTCGCCGCACGCGGACGGCCCTGCGCCGCAAGCACGTGGGCTTCGTGTTCCAGTCGGGCAACCTGTTGCCCGCGCTGACCGCCGCCGACCAGTTGCGGCTGCCGCTGCACTTCGGGCCGCGCTCGGAGCGGTCCGGCCGTGACCCGCTGGAGCTGCTCGCGAGCGTGGGCATGGCCGACAAGGCCGACCGGCGCCCGCACCAGCTGTCCGGCGGTGAACGCCAACGGGTCGGGATCGCCCGCGCGCTTGTCACCGAGCCGACCGTGCTGCTTGTCGACGAGCCGACGGCGGCGCTGGACCGGGCACGCAGCCACGAGATCGTGAAGCTCCTGGCCCGCGAGGCCCGGCAGCGGTCCGTCGCGGTGGTCATGGTCACTCACGACCACGATGTGCTGCAATATTGTGACACCGTTTACGAGATGGTCGACGGCAAGCTCGCGGCCAGCAGCTGATCCACGACAGCAGGGTGCGGGCGGAGCGCAGGACCGGCTACGTCCATCCGAAACAACAAGGGGGACGGGCGTGCCGAAGATCCAGGCCTCGACCGTCGCCGAGCACCGGGCGTCCCAACGCGCCGCGCTGCTCGACGCCGCCCGCACCCTGCTGTCGAAGCACCCCGAGCAGATCCCTGGTCTGGCCGAGGTCGCCCAGCACGCCGGTCTCGCGCGATCGAGCGTCTACTCGTACTTCAAGTCCCGCGCCGACATGTTCGACGCCCTCGTTACCGACACGTTCCCCAGGTGGTCGGCGTACGTCGAGAAGCGCATGGACGCGGCCACCACGCCCGGGCAGAAGGTCCAGGCGTATGTGGATTCCAACTTGCAATTGGTTGCCCGGGGCGATCACGCGCTGGCTCGCGCGTTGGCGTCGGCCGGCAGCAGCGAGGCCCTCGCCAGCTCCAGCCGGCTCATGCACGACCGCCTGGAAGCGCCGCTGCGCGCCGCGCTCACCGACCACGGCTCATCGGACCCGGTTCGCATGGCCGAGTTGGTCCAGTCGATCGTCTACGCCCTGAGCCGGATGATCGAGGGAGGGCATTCCCTGCGCGCGGCGACACGCCTCGGCCGTGAACTTCTCAGCCCCTACCTCGACGGCGACAGCGCCTGAGACCCCAGCCCCAGCCCCAGCCCCAGCCGCAGCCGCAGCCGCAGCCGCAGCCAGGTCAGGTCAGGTCAGGTCAGCCAGGCAGGACCACTCGGCCGCGACCGGTCGGTAGCCCAGTCGTGAGTTGATCGCCAGCATCGGCGCGTTCGCCTCGTCGTTCGACGTGTACGCGACGCGCACACCCGCAGCGGCGGCCCGGCGCAACGCCGCCGTCTTGGCCAGCCGGGCCAGACCGCGACCCCGGTACGCCGGGACGCTGCCGGTGTAGTCCGACCACATCCGGTCACCGTCGCGCTTCACCAGGCTGAAGGCGGCGATCTCGCCGTCGACCTCGGCGGCGGTGCTTGCCGTCTTGTCCAGCCCGACGTTGTCCCAGACGTCGTACTGCCAGCTCTGATAGCTGACCGCGTCGACAGGCACGTCGCCCGGCTCGTCGACTGCCGACGCCACGTCCGCCGCGTAGAGCAGGTGTGGGTCCAACTCGGCGATCGGGCGCAGTCGTACGCCCGGGGGCGGGTCGGGGAGCGCGGGCGCCGGGTCGAGGTCGAGCGCCGAGAACCGCAACTCGCGGCTCGGCTCGAAGCCGTGCCGGTGGGCGAAGGGGAGCGCGTCCGCCTGCGCCCAGACCCGCACCCGGCGGACGCCCAGCGGGGTGAGGTGCCCGGTCGCGGCGGCCAGCAGCGCGGTGCCGATGCCGCGACGCCTGTACTCCGGGTGCACGTGCAGCAGGTTGATGTTGCCGAAGTTCGCTGTCGAGGTCGTGTTGTTGGGTTCGGCCGACACCCAACCGACCACCCGGTCGTCGACCTCGGCCACCAACGCGGTCCAGCCCGGGCTGGGTGGCGGGTTGGCGATCATCTTGTGGGTCGACTCGACCCCGCGCACCAGGTACGGGTAGACAGCCGCCCGTAGCGCCACCACAGCCGCCGCGTCGTCCGGCCGCGCCACACGGATCCGCATGTCAGGCCCCCGTCCATACGGCGGCGACGGCCTCGACCTCGACGAGCTGGTCGGTGTAGCCGAGCACGGCGACTCCCAGCAGGGTGCTGGGCGGGTCGTGGTCGCCGAAGGAGTCCCGTACGACCTCCCATGCCTTCACGAGATCCGCCTGCTCGGACGACGCGACGTACACAGTGGTCTTGACGACGTCGGTGAGGGAGGCGCCGGCCGCCCCGAGGGCGGTCTCCAGGTTTCTCATCGCCTGCCGGGCCTGCGCCGCGTGGTCGCCCGGCGCGACGGTCAGTCCCTCGGCGTCGAGCGGGCATGCGCCGGCGGTGAACACCAACCGGGCGGGTGGATCGACGGTGGCCGCGTATGCGTACTCGGCGACGTCGGAGAGGGCGGGGACGTGCAGCAGCGCGACAGCTTCCGGCATGTCGGCGAGGCTAGCGACGATCGGATGCCTGAGCGACGGATTAATGCGAGACCCCATCCCAGCCTTCGGGGGGAAAGCCAGAAACTGAGTCCAGGGCCAGACCGAAACCGACTAACCTCCTGTATCTACTGATAACAGTACGATTACGGGGGAAACGTGAGAGCAGTACTCGTCAAACTCGCCGCAACCGGGGCCATGGCCGGTGCGTTTCTGGTTGCCTCGGGAGGGGCGGCGCTTGCCCAGCCGACCGACCCGACCCAGCCGGTGCCTCAGGCGAGCACCGTCGACATCAACCCGGGCAACGTCCCCACGACCGCGGCCGCCTTCACGCAGGACTGCGACCCGAACCTCGGCGGCGGACCGTTCCCGGACCAGGACGTGTGGGTGTTCAACCTGCCGGGCAACCCACAGACCTCCGGTGATTTCGTCTCTGTCACCGGCACGTGGAGCATCCCTGACGACGGCACCGTGACCCGGACGATCCCCACCGACGGCGGGGCGATCGTCACCGACATGGGCACCAGCAAGGCGTGGATCCGGCTGCCCGCCGGCTGGACGCTTACCGATGCCACAGCGGTGATCACCGGTACGGCCGACTTCTTCGTGCTGACCCACACCTGTGCGGCCAGCGGCCAGCCGACGACGCCGCCGCCGACCACGCCGCCACCCACCACCCAGCCTCCCACCAGCGCGCCGCCCACGGCCACCCCGACGAAGAGCGAGCTGCCGATCACCGGCACGTCGGCGGGGACCGGCCTGATCCCGATGGCCATCCTCGGCGTCGGGACCTTGGCGCTCGGCGTCACGCTGATCGCCGTGCGCCGTCGCCGGGACGCCCAGAGCTGATCGGCCAGCACGGGCATCGGCCCCGCAATCACCAGCGGCCATAGGGGGCTCTCCTCCACGAGGAGAGCCCCCTATGCCGAGTCGCGCAGGATCAGCTCGGTGGGGAGCATGATCGCCTGCTCGATGGTCTCGCCGTCGGCCAACCGGAGGAGCTGCCGAGTCATCCGTCGGCCGAGCTCCACGATGGGCTGGCGGACTGTGGTCAGCGGCGGCTCGGTGTACGCGGCCGTCTCGATGTCGTCGAAGCCCACCACCGCCACGTCCTCGGGCACCCGCCGGCCGGCCTCGCGCAGTGTGCGCATGGCGGCGTGCGCCATCAGGTCGGAGGCGGCGAACACGCCGTCCACGTCGGGGTGCTCGCTGAGCAGCCGGCGCATGGCCGCCGCACCGGATTCGCGTGTGAAATCGCCGACGGCGACCAGCTCGGGCAGGCCGGCGGCGGCGACAGCATCCCGGTAACCGCTCAGGCGTTCGATGCCGGCGACCATGTCCTGCGGACCGGCGATGGTGGCGATCCGTCGGCGACCGTTGTCGATCATGTGGCGTACGGCGGCGGTGACCCCGCCGACGTGGTCGACGTCCACGTACGGCACGGGCACGTCGCCGAGCGGTCGGCCGCTGCACACCACAGGAATGCCGAGCCGGGCCAGGATCCCGGGCAACGGGTCGGCGCCGTGCAGCGAGGCGAAGAGCACCCCGTCGACGTGCCGGCCGGTAGTGAACCGTTCGACCCGGTGGTGCCCGGCGGGGGAGCCGGCGAGCATCAGCACGAGCTGCTTGTCGGCGGCCTCCAACTCCTGGCTGACGCCCCTGATGATGCCGGGGAACACCTGGTCGTCGGAGAAGACCCGGGTGGCCGCCTCCGGCATGACCAGGGCGATGGAGTCGGTGCGCTGGGTGACCAGGCTGCGGGCGGCCAGGTTGGGCACGTACCCCAGCTCGGCGACGGCCCGGTTGACGGCCTCCCGGATGGGTTCGGCGACTGTGGTGGAGCCGTTGACCACCCGGGAGACGGTGGCCCGGGACACCCCGGCCCGTGCCGCCACCGCCTCCAACGTCGGCCGTTGCGCCGTCGTCATCGCGACTCCCCACCCCCGCTCGTCACAGCCCGTTCCGGGAGATCACCTCCTGGTACCACCGGGCGCTGGCCTTCGGTGTGCGCCGCTGGGTCAGGTAGTCGACGTGCACGATCCCGAACCGCTTGCGGTAACCCTCCGCCCACTCGAAGTTGTCCAGGAACGACCATACGAGATAACCGCGCAGGTCCACGCCCCGGGAGATCGCTTCGTGCGCGGCACGCAGGTGCCCGTCGAGGTAGGCGATCCGGTCGGTGTCGATCACCTGCCCCGGCGCGCCGGCCTGGTCGACGCCCGGCTTGTCGGGGAACGCCGCGCCGTTCTCGGTGATCAGCAGCGGCACCCCGGGATAGTCGGTGGCGATCCGTTCGAGCAGGCGGGTCAGCCCGGCGGGCTCGATCATCCAACCCATGTCGGTGAGCGGCCCGGCTGGCGGCAGGAAGTGCACAGCACCATCGGTGCCCGGGTACGCGCCGTTGCCCTCGCCGTCGGGTCGACCGGCGACGTAACTGGGTGCGTAGTAGTTGATCCCGAGCAGGTCGATCGGGGCGGCGATCAGCTTCTCGTCGCCGTCCCGGATGAACGTCGGTTCGACGATGCGGGCCACGTGCTCCCGTACGTCCTCCGGGTAGCCGCCGGCCAGCAGCGGGTCCAGGAAGATCCGGTTGTGCAGGCCGTCGACGAGGCGGACCGCTGCGGCGTCGGCCGCGCTCTGCGGGTCCGCCGGCCGTACGTCGGCAGGGTTGAGTGTGATGCCCACGCTGCGCGCGCCGGCCGACCGCAGCGCCCGCGCCGCCAGGCCGTGCCCGAGCAGCAGGTGGTGTACGGCGGTGAACGCCGCGGCCGGGTCCTGCTCGCCCGGGGCGTGCACCCCGTTGCCGTAGCCGAGGTACGCCGAGCACCACGGTTCGTTGAGCGTGGTCCACACGTCCACCCGGTCGCCGAGGCGGGCGTAGACGGCGGTGGCGTACGTGGCGAAGTGCTCGGCGGTGTCCCGGTTGGTCCAGCCACCCCGGTCGCCGAGGGCCTGCGGCAGGTCCCAGTGGTAGAGGGTGACGATCGGGTCGATCCCCCGGGCGAGGAGGGTATCGGTGAGCCGGTCGTAGAAGTCCAGCCCGCGCGGGTTGACCGGGCCGGTGCCGTCCGGCTGGATCCGGGGCCAGGCGACCGAGAACCGGTACGCCCGCAGCCCCAACTCGGCCATTATCGCCACGTCGTCGACGTACCTGTGGTAGTGGTCGCAGGCGACGTCGCCGGTGTGGCCCTGGTAGACCTTGCCTGGTGTGCGGCTGAAGGTGTCCCAGATGGACGGGCCGCGTCCGTCGTCGCGGGCCGCGCCCTCGATCTGGTACGCGGCGGTGGCCGCACCCCAGAGGAAATGCTCGGGAAACCGGAGTTCGTTCACGCCTTGACCGCACCTTCCATGATCCCACCGATGATCTGCCGGCCGAACAGCACGAAGACCAGCAGTAGGGGCAGTGTCGCGATGGCCGTCCCGGTGAACACCTGGGACATGTCCTGGTAGTAGCCGTCCGACAGCGCCCGCAGGGAGAGCTGAACGGTCGGGTTCGCGGGGTCGTTGAGCACAGCGTACGGCCACAGGAAGTCGTTCCAGGTGGTCATGAACGTGAGCAACCCGAGCACGGCGGCGGCCGGGCGCAGTGCGGGCACCACCACGTGCCACCAGATCCGGGCGGTGCCGCAGCCGTCCATCCGGGCCGCCTCGATCAGTTCGTCGCTTATCGCCTGACCGGCGTACTGCCGCATCATGAACACCCCGAACCCGGTGACCAGCACCGGGACGATCACGGCGGGCAGCCGGTCGTTCCACTGGAGCTTGCTCATGAGCATGTAGAGCGGGATCACGCCGAGCTGGGTCGGCACCATCATCGTCGCGATGATCACCAGCAGCAGCGCGTTGCGACCCCGGAACCGCAGTTTTGCGAAGGCGAAACCGGCCAGGCTGGAGAAGAACACCACGGAGACGGTCACGGTGGTGGCCACGACCACCGAGTTGATCAGGCCGGTCAGGAAGTACGCGTCGGCGTTGTCGAAGAGGCGGGAGATGTTCGCGCCGAGGTTGCCGCCGGGGGTGACCGGGGGCGGCAGTTGGCCCATCGCGTCGTTGGTGCGGCTGGCGACCACGAACATCCACCAGATCGGAAAGATCGACAGGCCGGCGGCGACCACCAGGGCCAGGTAGGTGAGCGGGCTGGCCCGCCAGAGCCGGCTCATCGGGTGACTCCCTTCCGGGCGCCCGAGCGGGACCGGCCCAGCCGGCGCAGCACCAGCACGTTGACAGCCGCGACGACCGCGATGAGCGCGAAGAGCAGCCAGGCGACCGCCGACCCGTACCCGAAGTTGTAGTGCGGCGCGAATGCGTTCTCGAACATGTACATGGTCAGGGTCTGCGACTCCCGCATTGGTCCACCGCGGATCGGGTTGGTGCCGGAGTGGAACATCCGGGGCTCGGTGAAGAGCTGCAACCCACCGATGGTGGCGATGATGGTGCAGAAGATGATCGTCGGCTTGAGCATCGGCACGGTGACCGACCAGAACTGCCGGACCCGGCTGGCGCCGTCGATCGCCGCCGCCTCGTACAGGTCGCGGGGGATGGCCTGCATCGCGGCCAGGAGGATCAGCGCGTTGTAGCCGGTCCACCGCCAGTCGACCATTGCGGAGATTGCCACCCAGGAGGCGATCCGGTTGGACTTCCACTCGATCGCGTCTATCCCGACCAGGTCGAGCGTCCAGTTGATCATGCCGAACTCGCGGCCGAAGAGCACCCCGAACACGATCGCCACGGCGGCGGTGGAGGTGACGTTCGGGACGAGCACCGCCATCCGCCAACCGGTACGCCCGCGCAGCCCTCGGTTCAGCAGGTTCGCCAGCCAGAGCGCGGCGAGCAACTGCGGAACGGTGGAGATCACGAAGATGCCCATTGTGTTGACGAGTGCGTGCCAGAAGTCGGTGTCGGCGAGCAGCCGGGTGTAGTTCTCCGCGCCGACGAACGGGTGGTCGGTGCCGAGCAGGTCCCAGTCGTGAAGCGAAACCCAGAAGGTGTACGCCAGCGGGTAGGCCCCGAAGACCGCGAAGATTAGGAAGAACGGGGCGATGTAGAGGTACGGCGAATAGCGGGTGTCGAGCCGGCTGAGTCGGCCCGTCGATTGACGGTGTGGCCCGGCTGCGGGTGCGGCGGGCGGGCGGGCGTCGAGCTGGACGGTCATGCCCGGGAACTCCTCTCACCGTGCGGGCGGGCCTCCGGCGACAGGGGACCCGCCCGCACGCTCGGGCTACTTGGCGGCGGCCTTCTTGGCGTTGGTCACCGCGTCCGTCCAGCCCTGCGCCGGGTTGCGCTGACCCAGCTCCACGGTCCGCACGGCGTTCTCCACCTCGGTGCGTACGGCCTGGTTCTTGGGGCCCATGTAGACCGGCTTGAGGCTCTTCGCGCCCGCGCCGAAGATCGTGCCGACCGGTGCTCCGGAGAAGTACGCGTTTGTCGCACCGGAGATCGCCGGGTCGTCGAGCGCCTGCGGCGAGGAGGGCAGCGGACCCTTTGCCTTGAACGCGCCGATCTGGCCCTTGGCGCTGGTCAGGAACTTGGCCAGCTCGATGGCCTCGGCCTGGTGCTTGCTCTGCTTGGGCACGGCGAGGTGCGAACCGCCCCAGTTGCCGCCGCTACCGGGCGCCTGTGCGATGTCCCACTTGCCCTGGGCGCCCGTACCGGCGTTGGCCTCGATGACACCTGTCATCCAGGCGGGGCAGGCGATGGTGGCGAACTTCGACTGCTTGAAGGCGGACACCCATTCCTCGGACCAGGAGCCGTACTTGCCGGAGAGACCCGAGTCGACGATGTCCATAGTGGTGTCCCAGGCCTGCCGTACCGCAGGGTTGCTGTCGACGACCAGGTTGCCGCTGGTGTCGTAGTAGCTGTAGCCGGTGGTGTTGCCGGCGGTCTGGAGCAGGATGGTGTTGAACGTGTTGGTGGCCGCGTCGAGGAAGGACGCCCCGGTCTTGGCCGCGACGAACTTCTCGCCGGTGGCGACGTAGTCCTGCCAGGTCGGCCACAGCTTGGAGACGGCGTCGCGCTCGGTGGGCAGGCCGGCCTTCTCGAACAGGTCCTTGCGGTAGCACATGGCGATGCCGCCGACGTCGGTTCCGAGGCCGATGAGCTGCTTGCCGTCGGCGGTCAGCCCGGCGTTCCACTTCCACTCCAGGAAGTTGCCCTTGAGGTCGGCGGCGCCGTGGTCCAGCAGGTTGACGAAGTTGTTGGGGTTGGCCTTGTACTCGACCATCAGGCCTTCCTCGATGGCCACGATGTCACCGGCGCCCCGACCGGCGGCGAGCCACTGGGTCAGCTTGGGTGAGTATTCGTCGAGGTTGCTGCCGGTGCCCCGTTCGACGATCTTCACGTCGGGGTTCGCGGCCATGTACTCCTGGTAGAGCTGTTCGTAGCCGAACTGACCGAAGACGTCGACGGTCAGCGTGATCGGCCCACCTCCTTCGGCGTCGTCGCCACCGCCGCAGCCGGCGGTGACGAGGAGGGCGGTGGCGGCGGCGACGGCCACCGCGGCGAGGCGGCGGCGTGGGAAGACAGCCATGGGATATGGACCTCTCTCAAGGTGGTCAGGTGATGGCGGTAGCCAAGAGAGCGCTCTCACGCCAGGGTGGTGTCTCCTCGACCCCCTGTCAAGAGAGCGCTCTCTTGGGCGCTGGCCTACCTCGCTGACGCGACGAGGGCGCCACCCCGTCGGGATGACGCCCTCGTCGAGCCCGGTCGGCCCGTTAGCAGGTCACCGGGTACGCAGACCGTCCAGCAGAGCGCGGTCGCCGGCCACGTCGAGCGTGTCGAAGCTGATCCGCCCCCAGAGAGCCAACAGCAGGTCGCTCGCGGTGCCGCTTACCTGCGCACGGGCGTGGTGGTCGTCGTGGTCGAAGATGGTCGCCGTGTCCAGCAGCGCCACCCCCTCGCCGCGCAGCCGCAGAAACCACTGCTGCTCCGCGTCGGTCGACGCGAGCTGCACCACCCCGTGCCACTCGCCCGGCTGCCGCCGCCGGCCCGCGGGCAGCCAGGTGTCGAGCACCTCGCTCACCCCGTCGGCCGCCAGCTTGGCCTCGACCGGCTCCCCGGCGGCGATGGCGAGTTGGGCGTCCCAGCGGTGCACCGCCGTCTCGTGCGCCATCCGGCGCGGCCAGAAACCCGCCCTCTTCGGCTGCGGCGCCCAGTTCCACGCCGGCGCCTCCGGGTCGAGCCCGTCGAACCGGGTCATCAGCTGGTCGTACCCCTGCTGCCAGAGCTGGAGCGGGCTCACACCCGGCGGCATCTCCGCCCGCTCCGGGCGGGGCGGCGGCGCGCTCGTCTCGCCAGAGGTGACAAACGAACCTACCCAGTGGTAGAGGCCGGCGAGGTGCAGGGTGAGATCACCGACCGTCCAGCCGGGACAGGACAGCACTGGTGTCTCCGGCGACGCCTCGGCGACCGCCGCGGCGAACGCCGGACCCTCGGTCCGGAGTGCCCCAATCCAGAAATCCTTGCTGCCCTGCAGTCTGCTCATCGCGATCCTCCCGGGGGTGCCGAGCGACCAGTGGGTGCTGCGGCTGCACATCAGCCTAAGGTGAGATACGTGTCAGACGCCTATGCCCAGCCGACAACCGAAGCCGATCGTGCCACCCCGGCTCCACTGGCCCATCACACCACGCTGCGGATGGGCGGGCCAGCCAGGCAGATCGTGACGGCGGGTGACGCCGACGAACTCGTCCGGGCGGTCCAGAGCGCCGGCGACCCGGTCCTGATCCTGGCCGGCGGCAGCAACGTGGTGATCGGCGACGCCGGCTTTCCCGGCACCGTCGTGCTGGTGCGCTCCCGGGGCCTGCGGGTCGTCGCCGAGGACACCGAAACCGTCACCGTACGTGTCGAAGCCGGCGAGCCGTGGGACGACCTGGTCGCCACCACCGTTGCCAACGGCTGGGCCGGTCTGGAATGCCTCTCCGGCATCCCCGGCTCGACAGGCGCCACCCCGATCCAGAACGTCGGCGCGTACGGCCAAGAGGTCGCCGAGACGATCACAGGGGTCGAGGTGTACGACCGGGTCGCCGGCACCTGTCAGGCGATCCCGGCCGTCGACTGCGGGTTCGCCTACCGGGGCAGCATCTTCAAGTACCAGACCCGCTGGGTCGTGCTGTCCGTCGACTTCCGGCTCGCCCGGTCACCGCTCTCCGGCCCGGTGCGCTACGCCGAGTTGGCCCGGGCGCTCGGTGTCGAGGTGGGCGACCAGGTGCCGCTGGCCGACGCCCGGGCGGCGGTGCTGCGACTGCGCGCCGGCAAGGGCATGGTGCTCGACGCGGCCGACCCGGACACCCGCTCGGTCGGCTCCTTCTTCACCAACCCGGTGCTCGACCGGGCGACGTACGAGCTGCTCCGGGAGCGCGCGACCGACCTGGGCGAGCCGCCGGCCTGGCCCGGCCGCGACGACACGGTAAAGGTGAGCGCGGCCTGGCTGATCGACAAGGCCGGCTTCACCAAGGGGCATCAGGGGCCGGGCGGCGCGGCCATCTCCGGCAAGCACACCCTCGCCCTCACCAACCGCAGCGGGACGGCCAGCACCAGCGACCTGCTCGCCCTTGCCAACACCATCCGCGACACGGTGCACGGCCGCTTCGGCGTGACCCTGCACCCCGAGCCGGTCCTCGTCAACTGCGACCTCTGACAACCACCGGCCCCTGCCTGCCGGGCCGTCCGGTCAGTCGGGCGGTGGCCAGGGGAGGGTCAGCTCACCGTGGCGCCAGCGGCGCGGGCCGTGGAGGATGGGCCAACCCGTCTCGCGCAGGTGGGTCACCGATCGCAGCCAGCGTTGGCGCGGCCCGAAGGCGGCGTAGGGGGCGGCGGCCCGCCAGGCATCGTCCAGCGCCCCGATCAGGTCGTACACCGGCTCACCGGGAACGTTGCGGTGGATAAGCGCCTTGGGCAGCCGTTCGGCCAGCTCGGCAGGGCTGCCCAGGGTGGTCAGTTTCGCGGCAAGCGTCAACGTCTGAGGACCGTCGGCGTCGATCAGCAGCCAGCACGCGAGCCGGCCCAACTCGTCACAGGTGCCCTCGACGATCGCGCCACCCGGGGCGAGCGTGGCGGTCATCGTCCGCCACGCGTCGGGCACCTCGCGCTCGTCGTACTGTCGCAGGACGTTGAACGCGCGGACCAGCACCGGCCGGAGCCCGGCCAGCTCGAAGCCACCCCGGGCGAAGGTCAGGCCCGGCGGGTCGGCGGCCGGTGTCGCGGCGGCCACCCGAGCCGGGTCGATCTCCAGCCCGACCAGGCGTACGTCCGGACGGACCCCGGCGGCCAACCGCGCCCGCAGCTCCACGGCGGTCACCGGGGTGGCGCCGAAGCCGAGATCGACCACGAGCGGGTCCGCCGCGGCCCGCAGCCGGTCCGCGCAGGTGGCGACGATCCAGTTGTCCACCCGGCGGAGCCGGTTCGGGTTTGTGGTGCCCCGGGTGACCACGCCGAGTGGTCGGCGTCGCGCCGTCCCGCTCATCGCGACCTCCCGACAACCGTGCGCCTCACGGGTTGACGCGGTGCACCTTGTGCTGCGCGGCCTGCGCCCTCGGCCGTACCACCAGCCGATCCACGTTCACATGCTCGGGCCGGGTGGCGCACCAGGCGATGCAGTCCGCCACGTCCTCGGCGACAAGCGGCCCGGGCACCCCGGCGTAGACGGCGGCGGCCCGGTCCGCGTCGCCCTCGAACCGGACCAGCCCGAACTCGTCGGTCTTCACCATGCCCGGGTCGATCTCGATCACCCGCAGTGGCCGGCCGCACAGCTCCAACCGGAGCGTTCCCGCGATCGCGGTCTGCGCGTGCTTCGCCGCTGTGTAACCGCCGCCGCCCTCGTAGACGGTCAGCCCGGCCGTGGAGGAGACCACCACGATGGTCCCCGAGCCGGACGCCTCAAGCGCGGGCAGCAGCGCCTGGGTCACCCGCAGCGTGCCGAGCACGTTGACGTCGTACATCCACTGCCAGTCGTCGATCGAACCGGATTCCACCGGGTCGAGGCCGCGCGCGCCGCCGGCATTGTTGACAAGCAGGGTGACAGGCCCGGGTGCCCGCGCCGCCGCCTCGGCGAGCCCGGCCACCGACTCGTCCGAGGTGACGTCGCAGGTCACCGCGGTGGCCTGACCTCCGGCGGAGGTGATCTCAGAGACCAGGCCGGCGAGCCGGTCGGTACGGCGGGCGGCGGCGAGCACGTGGAAACCGTCGGCGGCGAGCCGGCGGGCGGTGGCCGCCCCGATCCCGCTGGACGCTCCGGTGACGATGGCGACAGAGGTCATCGGATCATTGTCGCCTCGGCCGACCGACAGGTTCCGCCCGGGCGTGGATGTGAGCGTTAACGGGCAGAACAGGGATGGACGTGATGAGGTCCGTCACCCCGGCGGCCCTCGCTGACGAATTTCCGTGGCCCGCTGGGGAAGATGACGTCCGGCGTACCGGTTGACCGAGAAGCGCCGGTCGTGCGGGACGGCATTAACCGTGGCAGAGGGAGCGGACGTGGCGGAAATGCACACCGGTGTCGGTCGTCAGCGAGGTATCCAACCGTGGCCCCGGCCCCGTCGCATCGCCACCCTGTCGGTGCACACGTCCCCGTTGCACCAGCCCGGCACGGGCGACGCCGGCGGGATGAACGTCTACATCCTGGAAGTCGCCCGGCGGCTCGCCGAGGCAAACGTCGAGGTGGAGATCTTCACCCGGGCCACCTCCGGCGACCTCCCCCCGGTGGTCGAGATGGCCCCCGGCGTGCAGGTTCGCCACATCACCTCCGGTCCCCTGGAAGGGTTGACCAAGGAGGAGTTGCCCGGCCAGCTCTGCGCCTTCACCGCAGGGGTGCTGCGCGCCGAGGCGTCCCGCCCGCCCGGCCACTACGATCTGATCCACTCCCACTACTGGCTCTCCGGCCAGGTCGGTTGGCTGGCCAAGGAGCGTTGGGGAGTGCCGCTCGTGCACACCGCTCACACCCTGGCGAAGGTCAAGAACGCCCAGCTCGCGGCCGACGACCGACCGGAGCCCAAGGCCCGGGTCATCGGCGAGGAGCAGGTGGTCGCGGAGGCGGACCGGCTGGTCGCCAACACCCGGGTGGAGGCCCGCGACCTGGTCGAGCGGTACGACGCCGACCCCGCCCAGGTAACAGTCGTGGAGCCGGGCGTCGACCTGGCCCGGTTCCGGCCCGCGCCGGGTGACAGGTACGTGGCCGCACGGGCCGCCCGTCGCCGGCTGGGGCTGCCTGTCGACGGATACCTGGTGGCGTTCGTCGGCCGGATCCAGCCGCTGAAGGCACCGGACGTGCTGATCCGCGCGTTCGCCGCGCTGCGCCAGCGCGACCCGGCCCTGGCCGACCGGGTGACAGTGGCGATCTGTGGTGGGCCCAGCGGCAGTGGCCTGGACCGGCCGACCGCGCTTATCGAGTTGGCCGCCACGCTGGGTGTCGCCGACCGGGTCCGTTTCCTGCCGCCGTGCACCGGCGACGACCTGCCGGCCCTGTACCGGGCCGCCGACCTGGTCGCGGTGCCGTCGCACAACGAATCCTTCGGGCTGGTCGCGCTTGAGGCACAGGCCTGCGGTACGCCGGTGCTGGCCGCCGCCGTCGGCGGGCTGGTAACCGCCGTGCGGAACCAGGTGAGCGGGGTGCTCATCGACGGGCACGACCCGGTGGACTGGGCCCGCGCCCTGGGTCGCCTGCTTCCCGACCGCGCCCGCAGGGCAATGCTGGCCCGGGGCGCCGAACAGCACGCCCGGCACTTCTCCTGGGACCGCACTGTCTCCGGCCTGCTCGACGTGTACGGCGAGGCGATCGCCACCCGTCGAGCGCGACTCGCCGCCGACCTGGCCGGTGACCCCGCGCTGTCCTGCTCCTGGTGACGACGGCACCCGTTGCTCATCCGGTGCGCCGACCGGACCGGTCGTAGAGTGGAGCCGGTGAGCCCGAAGAGTGATCTCGCGTCCCTTATCGAGTCGGTGTGTGCCGAGCGTGAGCTGGCCTGGGAATCGACAGGCCCAGCCTCGTACGCGGTGACCCTTCCGGGCACCCACAAGCTCAAGACGATATGCAATCTGATCGTCGGGGAGCACGCTCTGCGGATCGAGGCGTTCGTGATGCGCCAGCCCGACGAGCGGCGCGAGGAGCTGTGGGCCTGGCTGTTGCAACGCAACGCCCGGATGTACGGCGTCTCCTTCTCCACCGATGCCGTCGGCGACGTGTACCTGACCGGGCGGGTCAACCCGGCCGGTGTGGACGCCGACGAGTTGGACCGGCTGTTCGGTGCCGTGCTCACGTACGCCGACGAGTCCTTCGACACGATGCTGGAGATCGGCTTCGGCAGCTCGATCCGTCGGGAGTACGAGTGGCGGGTCAAGCGCGGTGAGTCGACGGCCAACCTGGCCGCCTTCGCCCACCTTTTCGAACCGTCCGGCACCGGTCCCGACCCGGCCTGACGGCTGCCTCCCGCCGGTCTGAGGGCTGTCTCCCGCCGGTCTGACGCCTGTCTCCCGCCCGGTCTGACGGCGCGGAATCCAGCCGGTTGGTCGCCTGTGGTTCGGACTGCTCCTGACGGGTATGCCGCACCGCGCGGTGCGGCACAGGGACCCCCGCGCGCCGAGGACGGAGTGTCGAGGAGCGGAGCGTCCCATGGCTCAGCGGAACAGCTCAGGTCGCGGCGGGACTGCGACCACCACGAAGCGACAGGCCGGCAATCAGACGCCGGGTACTCCCGGGGTCTCCGAGTCGGAGATCTCCCGGATGCGGGTGGACGACATCCGCGGTCAATTGCGCAAACGCGGGATCTCCGGGATCTCCGCACTGCGCAAGCCCGACCTGGTGAAACAGTTGGTGCGCTCGCTGCGGTCCGAGGGCGGCGCGGGCCGGCGCAGCACCGGCCCGGCTGGTCGGGCCACCGGCAGCAGGGCGTCGGCAGGTCGTGCCGCCGCGACGAAGAAGTCGGCGTCGAGGGCGGCACCGAGCCGTGCGAAGGCCGCGCCGGCCAACAAGAGCGCTCCCGCGAAGCGGGCCGCCGCGAAGAAGACGACCGCCGCGCGAAAGTCGACGACGGCGGTGCGCAAGACGGCCCCTGCCCGGAAGGCGACGGCAGCAGCGCGCAAGACGGCCCCTGCCCGGAAGGCGACGACCGGGGCGAAGGCGACCGCCGCGCGTAAGACAACCGCCGCGAAGAAGACGACTGCCGCGCGTACGACGGCGACGGCCCGTACCGCGTCAGCGCGTAAGGCGCCGGCGAAGAAGGCGCCCGCGAAGAAGGCCCCGGCGCGGCCGGTGGCCAAGCGGGCGGCGCCCGCGAAGCGCGCCGCCGCGAGCCGCCCGGCCGGCGGTGGTCCGGCGGCCGGCGGGATCCGGACCGGGCGGGGCACCGGACGATCGGTCCGCAGCTCGCAGGTGATCGCGTCGATCGCGGACCGGCCGGAGCGACCCGGGCGGAGTTTGATCACGGCGAATCACGAGGTGATCCAGCGCTGGGCCCGGGAGCGTGGCGCGAAGCCGGCCACCATCGCCGGCACCGAGCGGGACGGTCGGGCGGGTGTTTTGACCTTCAACATCCCCGGATATCGGGAAAGCAGCCGAATTCGTGAGATCACCTGGGATCAGTGGTTCCACACCTTCGATCTGCGGCGGCTGAACCTGATCTATCAGGAGCAGATGCGCGACGGCCGGCAGAGCAACTTCTTCCGGACCGAGTCACCCGATCGGGAGGATGGCTGAGGTGTTTACGGGAATGCCGGAGGGGTACGCGGCTGTTGCCAACGACCGAGGCCCTGACTGGGGATACTCGCCAGTTGTGATCGGCGAGACAACCCAACTGGGTTGATCCCAGAATCCGGGCGAACTAACTTTATTGCACCGCGCCACGCTTGGAAACGTTCGGGGGAGCGGCGGATCGATCAGATCCGCGCACCAAGCGAGGCGCGAGGGAACGGGTGGACCTACCGTTGGGGGACGGTGCCCACCTGTTTGGACCGGCGGCTGAGCGGGCGACGCTTACGGGGGTGAGTGTTGCCCGCCGCCGCCGGCCCCACCGGCGGGCGCCCACCATGACCTTCGGGACATGGTGGGCGCTTTGCGCGTGTCGAACCCCCCTTGGGGGTTACGCGGTCGGCACCCGGTCCATGGCCGGCTCCCGGTCGGCGGTCCGGCGCAGCGCTTCGACGCGCCGCTCCCGGGGTGGCCCGGCCAGGAGGTGCCCGAGCGCGGCAAGCAGGCCCAGACCGCCCACGATCAGCCAGTGGCGGTCGCCGAGGTGTTGCAGGCTCACCCCGCCCAGCGTGGGTGCGACGAACGCCGCCGCCGGGAACGTCAGGTAGAAGACCGACTGGTACCGGGCGCGGAGTTGTGGCGGTGCCAGATCCGCGTTGATCTGCGCGTTGGGTGGGGCGGCGAGCATCGAGCCGACCGTCCAGACCACCGCGGCGCCCAGATAGACGCCCAGTCCGTCGGCCACGGCTAGCACGCCGAAGCCGACCGCGAGCAGAGCCGTGGAGACCGCTAGGACGACGTGCTTTCGGTGCCTGTCGATCAGCCGGGGCACGAACAGTTGCCCCAGCACGATCATCGCGCCTCCGAGCGCCACGACCACCCCGTACGCCGAGGGGCCCAGACCGTCCGCGCGCATCGCCAGCGGCATGATCGTCGACGTCTGCATGGTGAGGACGGCCAGCACGAAGGTGAGCCCGACGAAGACCAGGAAGGTCCGGTCGGTGAGCGCGGTGTGCAGGCCTGGCCGGCGGGGCCGGATCGCCATCGGTGTCGACGGGGTGGGCGTACGCCCGTCGGCCGTGCGCCGGAGCGTCTCCGGAACCTTCAGGCCGATGACGGCGGCGGCGGTCAGTGTGGCGCCCGCGTCGACAAGGAACAGCGCGGTGAAGCTCGCCTGGGCCAGGACACCGGCGAGCAGGGCGGCGACCGCCATGCCCAGGTTGAACGCCCAGAACTGGAGGTTGAACGCGCGGGAGCGGCGCTCTGCGGGCACCACGTCGACGATCGCCGCGACAAAGGCCGGGCTGGGCATCGAGTGCACCACGCCGACAAGTGCGGAGAGCACCGCGATCAGCAGCAGGGGGCGGCTGAACGCGAGCGCCACCATCAGGGCGGCGGTGGCCAGGTGGGCGGCGAGCAGGGTGGCGCGGCGGCCCCAGCGGTCGGCCAGCACCCCGCCGAGCAGCACACCGGCCGCGCCGCCGGCTCCGTACGCCCCGACCACCGTGCCGGCCAGCGACTCGCTGGCTCCCCGTGCGTCGGTGAGATAGAGCGGGAGGAAGAGCATGGCGAACGCGCCGGCCCGGTTGATGAGCAGGCCGGCCCAGAGGTACCAGAAGGTGGCGGGGAGCCCGCTCGCGGTGTCGTGCCACAAGTGCCGCAGGGCTCGCACCCGACCTCCCGACAGTTTAGTTTCCTAACCGTTTCCCCTGGACGGTAGGAAGTCGGGCCGGGTCGCGCTAGTGGGAATCCTGATCATGGGCGGTTCGTCACAGCGCCAGTCGGGCTCAGGCTGCCGACTCGACAGGCTGTGGCGCTGGTGGTCGGGCGCCGACAGGTGCCAGCGTCGCGCCGGAGCGGCGCAACGCGTCGGCCCGTCGTTCCCGGGCCGGACCGGACACCAGGTGGGCCACAGCGGTCAGCACGCCGAGCGCGGCACAGCCGAACCAGAGCGCGGCGTTGCCGGCGTGCTCACGCACCAGGCCACCGAGGATCGGTGCGCCGGCCCCGGCGATCTGCCAGGACAGGGAGAACACGCCCTGGTATCGGCCGCGTAGCTCGGCCGGAGACAACTCAGCGATCAGTGTGGAGTTGGACGGCGAGTTCAGCATCTCGCCCACCGTCCAGATCAGCACGGTCAGCCCGTAGAACCAGGCGGTGCCGGCGAACGCGGTAAGCCCGAACCCGACACCCATCACCACTGCGGCAAGCGCGAGCACGTGCGAGCGGCTGCGGCCCCGGATCAGCCGGGGTACGAAGAGTTGGCCGACCACGATCAGGACGCCGTTGAGCGCGATCACCGAGCCATAGGTGGCCGGGCTCAGACCGGACTCACCCATGGCGATCGGCAGCATCGAGATGTGCTGGAGGAAGACAAGCGCGGCGAACAGGTTCAGGGCCACGAAACCGAGGAAGACCCGGTCGGTGAGGATCGTGCGCAGGGCGCCGCGCGGTGCCGTGGCCGCCGCGACCGTCGCTCCGCCGTGGCGGGTCTCCGGCACCCGGACGAAGATGATCAGCGCGGTGATCAGCATGGTCCCCGCGTCGACGACGAACAGCAGCAGGTAGTCGGCCTGCGCGGCGAGGCCGGCCAGGATGGCGGCGCAGGCGAAGCCCAGGTTGATCGCCCAGTAGTTGAGGGAGAACGCGCGCAGCCGGTCCTTCGCCGGCACCACGTCGATCATCATGGCCCCGAACGCGGGCCGGGCCGCCTCGGCGAACATGCCGAGCAGCAGCGCACCCAGCGCCACCGCCCAGAGGTCCCGGGCCAGCCCGAGGGCGACCATCATGACTGCCGCGCCGACATGTGCGGTGAGCAGCGTCGGCCGGCGACCCCACCGGTCGGCGAGGGTGCCACCGGCGGTGGTGCCGACCGCGCCGCCGACGCCCCACAACCCGAGCACCAGGCCGGCCTGGGAGGCGGAGAACCCGCGCTCCTGGGTCAGGTAGATGGCGAGGAAGACGAGGACGAACGAGCCGAGCCGGTTGATCAGGGTGCCGGCCCACAGGTACCAGAAGGTGGTGGGGAGTCCGCCGGTGGTATCCCGGAACCAGCTCCGCATCGTCCGCACGTCGTGCCCCCGCTTGCAAGTAATGACCGAAGTGACTGTTGTGCCTTACGACCCTAATGGCGGCCCGATCGGCGGGTCACCTGCTTTTTCACGTGGCGGTCGTCACGACGGGTGCCCGCGTGTCCCGTGCCGGGTTG
This sequence comes from Micromonospora sp. NPDC000316, assembly GCF_042898885.1. Taxonomy (NCBI): domain Bacteria; kingdom Bacillati; phylum Actinomycetota; class Actinomycetes; order Micromonosporales; family Micromonosporaceae; genus Micromonospora; species Micromonospora sp. NPDC000316. The sequence goes on along the minus strand of NZ_JBIAZG010000004.1, from coordinate 138,641 downwards.
AGGCAGGATGATCCGCATGACTGCGAGCGAGGGGCCTACCATCGGGACGCTGGTCCTGCTGCGGCACGGCGAGAGTGACTGGAACGCCAAGAACCTCTTCACCGGCTGGGTCGACGTCGACCTGACCGAGAAGGGCGAGCGCGAGGCGAGGCGTGGCGGCGAGCTGCTCCGCGAGCACAGCCTGCTGCCGGACGTCGTGCACACGAGCGTGATGCGCCGGGCGATCCGCACCGCCGAGCTGGCGCTTAACGCCGCCGACCGGCAGTGGATCGCGGTGCGCCGGTCGTGGCGGCTCAACGAGCGGCACTACGGCGCCCTACAGGGCAAGAACAAGAAGCAGACCCTTGAGGAGTACGGCGAGGAGCAGTTCATGCTCTGGCGCCGGTCGTACGACACCCCGCCGCCGCCGATCGCCGACGACGACGAGTGGTCGCAGGTTGGCGACCCGAGGTACGCGCTGCTGCCGACCGAGCTGATGCCGCGCACCGAGTGCCTCAAGGACGTCGTCGAGCGGATGCTGCCCTACTGGTACGACTCGATCGTGCCGGACATCCTGGCCGGCCGGACGGTGCTTGTGGCCGCGCACGGCAACTCGCTGCGCGCCCTGGTCAAGCACCTCGACCAGATCTCCGACGAGGCGATCGCCAAGCTCAACATCCCGACCGGCATCCCGCTGCGTTACGACCTCGACCCGCAGCTGCGTCCGCTCAGCCTGGGCGGCACCTACCTCGACCCCACGGCAGCGAAGGAAGCCGCCGCGGCGGTCGCCAACCAGGGCCGCTGAGAAGTGAGGAAGGGCCCCTTGTTATGCGAAAAGCGATAACAAGGGGCCCTTCCTTGTATGTCAGGTGGTGGTGGGGGTGCTTTGGCCGGTGATCAGGTAGATCACGTGCTCGCCCGCGTTTACCGCGTGGTCGGCGAAGCGCTCGTAGAAGCGACCCAGCAGGGTGGCGTCGATCGCCGTCTCCACGCCGTACGGCCAGTCGTCGCCGAGCAGCACCGAGAACAGGGTCTTGTGCAGCTCGTCCATGGCGTCGTCGTCGCGGTCCAGTTCGCCGGCGAGGTCGACGTCGGGCTTGGCCAGCACCGAACCGATCTTCACCGCCATCCGGTCCGCGATGTCGGCCATCTCGGTGAAGATCGTCCGCAGCTCGGCAGGTACGGCGGGCGAGGGGTGCCGGCGCAGTGCCGTCTTCGCCACGTGGTCGGCGAGGTCGCCCATCCGTTCCAGGTCGGCCGCCACGTGCAGTGCGGTGATCATGGCACGTAGGTCGGAGGCGACCGGCGCCTGCCGGGCGAGCAGGTCACACACCCGCTCCTCGACGTGCCGGTAGAGGTCGTCGATCTCGGCGTCCCGCTCGATGACCGTCTCGGCGGCCTGCCGGTCGGCGGTGAGCAGGGCCCGGGTGGCCTGGCGCATGGCGGCACGGACACCCTCCGCCATGTCCACGAGCAGTTGGCTGACGATCTGGAGGTCGGCCCGGAACTCGTCGCGCATCATCACGTCCTGTGGTCGGTCGCCGCCGACGGGTGCCGGCGCAGAAGGCTGAGCAGGTGCGACGCCAACGGTAGGGGGCCTGGGCGGATCCCGGATGAACCACGGTGAACGACGCCAGACGTGGGGGTGAACAGTTTCGGAAGTGAGGGTGGTTCGTCCCGTTCTGTGTGGTAGCCAGGTTAACAATGACCCTACGATCGCCGGGTGGAGTGGGCAGTGGCGGTCGTGGTGGCGGTGGTGTTGGTGGCCGGACTGGCCGCCGGCCTCCTGCTGCCCCGGATCCGGCGGGCGCGTGACGCGCGGTCCACGTCGGCGGGGAGCGTGAGCTCCCGCTCAAGCATGGGGAGGCCCGCGATAACCGACGAGCAGCAGGCCGGGCTCGGGCGACGGACGATCGATTCGCTCCGCGCCGGTGTCGTGGTCCTGGACGACGACGACGTGCCCGTGCTGATCAACCCGGCCGCCCGTGCCATGGGTCTGCTGCGTGCCGGCAGCACCCCGGGTTCGATCGCCGCTCACCCGCTGATCCGTACCCTCGCCGGCCAGGTGCGGCGCACGGGCGTGCGGCGCGAGATCGAGCTGGACCTGCCCCGAGGCCGCGACAGCGCGGGGGAGAACCCGCTCGGTGTGCACCTGCGGGCCATGGGCATCGGCAACGGCTTCATCGCCGTGGAAGCTGTCGACGTGACCGAATCACACCGGCTGACCCGGGTACGCCGTGACTTCGTGGCCAACGTGAGCCACGAGTTGAAGACCCCCATCGGGGCGCTCCAACTGCTCGCCGAGGCGCTGCTGGACGCCACCGAACCGGCCGACGCCGCAGCGCCCGACCTCTCCGAGGACCTGGTCGCCGCCCGCCGGTTCGCCGAACGGATCCAGCACGAGTCGACCCGGCTGGGCCGGCTGGTGCAGGAGTTGTTGGAGCTGACCCGACTGCAGGGCGCCGAGCCGCAGCCGCCTCCGGAGCCGGTCGCGCTCGACTGGGTGATCGCCGAGGTGGTCGACCGGACCCGCACCACTGCCGCCGCCCGCGGCGTCGAGGTAACTGTGGACGGCGAGCGCGGTCTCACCGCCTACGGCAGCGACTCCCAGCTCGCCACGGCAGTGGCGAACCTGGTGGAGAACGCCATCAACTACTCGGGCGAGGACACCGTTGTGCGGGTGACCCTCCGCAGCGGCGACGAGCACGTCGAGATCGCGGTCGCCGACCAGGGCATCGGCATCGCCCCCACCGACGTGGACCGGGTCTTCGAGCGGTTCTACCGGGCCGACCAGGCCCGCTCGCGTGCCACCGGCGGCACCGGGCTCGGTCTGGCGATCGTGAAACACATCGCGAGCAACCATGGCGGTCGGGTGGAGGTGTCGAGCACTCTTGGGGGTGGATCGACGTTCACCCTCCGGCTGCCCGCAAGTCCACCTGACGACCTGCTGGCGACACTGCCGCCGGCTGGGATCGAGGCCGGTCCGGCCGAGCTACGGCAGGTCTGACAGCAATGAAAGGAAACCCCCCGTTGAGCCGCGTTCTGGTGGTCGAGGACGAGGAGTCGTTCTCCGACGCCCTGTCGTACATGCTCCGCAAGGAGGGCTTTGAGGTTTCGGTCGCCGCGACCGGCACCGACGCCCTCACCGAGTTCGACCGGACCGGCGCGGACATCGTGCTGCTCGACCTGATGTTGCCCGAGATGTCCGGGACCGAGGTGTGCCGGCAGCTCCGGCAGCGCTCGGCGGTGCCGATCATCATGGTCACTGCGAGGGACAGCGAGATCGACAAGGTGGTCGGCCTGGAGATCGGTGCCGACGACTACGTCACCAAGCCCTACTCGCCCCGGGAGCTGGTCGCCCGGATCCGCGCGGTGCTGCGACGGCAGAGCCCGGAGGTGGCCGACTCGGGAGCCCCGACGCTTGCCGCCGGCCCGGTGCGGATGGACATCGAGCGGCACGTGGTCACCGTTGAGGGCGGCACCGTGCAGCTGCCGCTCAAGGAGTTCGAGCTGCTGGAGCTGCTGCTGCGCAACGCGGGTCGGGTGCTGACCCGGGGCCAGCTCATCGACCGGGTCTGGGGTGCCGACTACGTCGGTGACACCAAGACGCTCGACGTGCACGTCAAGCGGCTGCGCTCCAAGATCGAGCCGGAGCCGTCCGCGCCGCGCTTCATCGTCACCGTCCGAGGGCTGGGCTACAAGTTCGAGCCGTGACCCGAACGGGGTCTTGCCTGTTCGCGTGCGACCGGCGGGGGACGGGAGCGCGCATGCGGGTGCCTTTGGAGCTGATGTCGCAAATGAATCAGCCGTTGATGTCGTCAGCGATTCAGCTCCAAAGGCTCACGACCCATATCTCCAGCTGCTCGCCAGCCGCCCTCGCGCGGTGCCGGCGCAGCCCCTGCGCGTCGGGTAACTAACCTCCGACATCACATCACTCCGCCAGGCGGGCGAGCAGGGTGGCGTGGCGTTCGATGATCTCGTCGGCGAGGTCACCGAACTCCTTGGCGTTCCGCCGTGCCAGGTAGTCGTCGATGGCGGTGACGACGACAGCGTGCCGCTACCAAGATCAATGGCGTCGCTCAGGACTGGTCGGCGGGGTGCGGGGCGATCATGCCCTGCTTCACCCGGGCCGCGCACAGCTCGGCCAGCCGCTCGTACGCCGCCGCGCCGATGAGCGCTGTCAACTCGGGCCCGTAAGACAGGTACATCGGCTCGGTGCCGACGTGCGCGTCCGTCGAGGAGGTGCACCACCAGTCCAGGTCGTGCCCACCGGCACCCCAGCCTCGCCTGTCGAACTCGGACAGCGTGGAGACCAGCACCTTGGTGTTGTCCGGTCGCTTGACCCAGTCCTGGTCCCGCCGGATCGGCAGTTGCCAGCAGACGTCCGGCTTGTATTCCAACGGGTGCACCCCGTCGCGCAGCGCCTGACCGTGCAGGGCGCAGCCACCGCCGCCGGGAAAGTCGGCGTCGTTGAGGAAGACGCACGGGCCGTCCGTGCCCTGGGTGGCGGTGCGACGCGCCGGGTTCTTGCCGTCGATCGTGTCCTCGTCGGTCCAGTTCTTGAACCCGCGCCGGAAATGCTGCCAGGTCGACGGGGTGAGCCGCTTGACGGCGCTGCGGACGCGCTTCTCGTCGTCTGAGTCGGTGAAGAACGCCCCGTGCGAGCAGCAGCCGTCGGCGGACCGGCCGGCGATGATGCCGTGGCAGCCCCGGCCGAAGATGCAGGTCCAGCGGGAGAGCAGCCAGGTCAGATCGGCGCGGATCAGGTGGTTGTCGTCCGCCGGATCGGCGAACTCGATCCACTCCCGGGGAAAGTCCAGTGGCACCTCGCGGCTGCGCGGGTCGCCCGGATCGTCCACAAGCACGCGGAGCTCCATCGTCACTCGGCCCAGCGTACGCCCGGTGTCCCTGATGGGCCGCCGAGGCGCGCAAACACGTTGCACCTAGTGTCTTCACCATGCGACTGGGTGTCCTCGACGTCGGATCCAACACCGTGCACCTGCTGGTGGTCGACGCGCACCACGGCGCGCACCCCTGGCCGGCGCACTCGGAGAAGGTCGTGCTCCGCCTCGCCGAGCAGATCGGCCCGGACGGCGCGCTCACCGAGGCGGGCGCGGACGGCCTGGTCAAGGCGGTCGGCATGGCCAGGGCGGCGGCCACCGGATTGGAGGCCGACGACCTGATCGCGTTCGCCACATCCGCGGTCCGCGACGCCACAAACGCCGCCGACGTCCTGGCCCGGGTCCGCGACGAGACAGGCGTACGCCTGGAGGTGCTTCCCGGCGCTGACGAGGCACGGATGACCTTCCTGGCGGTGCGGCGCTGGTTCGGCTGGTCGGCCGGGCGCCTGCTGGTGCTCGACATCGGCGGCGGCTCGCTGGAGATCGCCGCCGGGATCGACGAGGACCCGGACGTCGCGGTCTCGCTGCCGCTCGGAGCCGGCCGGTTGACCCGGGAGCGGCTGCGGGTCGACCCGGGCAGCGCGGCGCCGCCGTCCGCCGAGGCCGTCGACAAGCTGCGGGAGTACGTGGACGGCCGGCTGGACAAGATGGTCGACCAGATGACCCAGGTGGGCTGGGAGCGGACGGCGGCCACCTCGAAGACGTTCCGCACCCTGGCCCGACTCGCCGGTGCGGCGCCCTCGTCGGCCGGGCTCTGGGCGCGGCGCAGCCTGACCCGCGCCGGGCTGCGGCAGGTCATCGGCTTCATCCGGCACATTCCGCCGGCCCAGTTGGCGGAGTTGGAGGGCGTCAGCGCGGGTCGGGCTCATCAGTTGTTGGCCGGCGCGGTGGTCGCCGAGGCGGTGATGCGCAAGCTGGACCTGGACTCGCTGGACATCTGCCCGTGGGCCCTGCGCGAGGGGGTCATCCTCCGCCGGCTCGATCAACTCACACCGATGTGAGGGCAGCGTCCGCTTACGGGCGTTTTGCCGGTGCTCGTCCCGATGGTCCCGTGACAGCCGGGCTACCCTGGCTGATGTGACTTCCGGCGTTCCCGTGCTTCTGTCCAGCTCGTCGGTCTTTCCCGAGCCGACCGCAGCGGCGTTCCAACTGGCCGCGGCGCTCGGCTACGACGGCGTCGAGGTGATGGTCTGGACCGACGTGGTGAGCCAGGACGCCGGTGCGCTGCGCGGCCTCTCCGAGCACTACGGCGTGCCGGTGCTGTCGGTGCACGCGCCCTGCCTGCTGGTCACCCAGCGGGTGTGGAGCCCGGACCCGTGGGAGCGACTGCGCCGAGCGGCCGAGTTGGCCGAGACGTTGGAGGCGCCGACAGTCGTGGTGCACCCGCCCTTCACCTGGCAACGCGACTACGCGCGCGGTTTCGTCGACGGGCTGGCCACTGTCGCGGACCAGTTCAGCGGGCTGTACCTCGCGGTGGAGAACATGTACCCGGTGCGGATGGCTGGCCGTCAGTTCGTTCCGTACGTGCCGGGCTGGGATCCCACCGAGGCCGGCTACGCCTCGTACACCCTGGATCTGTCGCACTGCGCGGCCTCGCACAGCGACCCGCTCGCGATGGCCGACCGGATGGGCGCCGGGCTGGCGCACGTGCACCTCGGCGACGGCACCGGCGAGGGCCGCGACGAGCACCTGGTGCCCGGGCGTGGCACCCAGCCCTGCGGGGAGCTGCTCTCGTCCCTGGCCGGGCGCGGCTTCACCGGCTCGGTGGCGGTGGAGGTGGCGACGCGGGGCGCGAAGAGCCGCGCGGTGCGCGAGGCCGATCTGCGCGCCGCGCTGGAGTTCGCCCGCCAGCACCTGAGCACGCCGTCCCCGGTCGACGCCTGAGCGCCGGCGCAGGCCGGGTGCCGGTGGCTAGCTGATCGGCGTCAGCGAGTCGGCCGGCGCGGTCGGCTGCGGCGCGACCGTCACCTGCTCGCCGATCGCGGCCCGCTTCCGAGCCCGGTGCGCCGCCACGTGCGAGCGGGTGGCGCAGCGCTCGGAGCAGAACCGCCGGCAGCAGTTGGACGACGTGTCCAGATAGACGTTGCCGCACCGCTCGTCGGCGCAGACGCCGAACCGGGCGCTGCCGTATTCGCAGAGCCACACCGACAGCCCCCAGACCGCGCCGGCCAGGTATTCCGCGCTTACCGAAGCGCCCCGGCTGGTCACGTGCATGTGCCAGTCGCTGGAGTCGTGGCCGGAGATGCGGGGCTGCACCGGGAACGCCTCAAGCAGCGCGTTCAGCTCCGTGACGGCCTGGGCATCGCGCCCCGAGGTGCCGTACTCGAAGACGTCGCGGAGCCGCTTCTGCGCCCGCCGGAAGATGGTGACGTCGCGCTCCGCGACCTCGTCGCGCATCCAGGCGTTTTCGTCGGGGAAGAGGGCTCGCAGGTCGTCGAGGTCGTCCAGGCGGGCGTTGACCAGGTCAACACCGGTCCGGGCGTACGCGTCGAAGTTCACGCCCCCAACGGTAGACGACTCACGCAGTACGCGGCGCGTCGATGTAGTGGGGCAGGAACCGCGCGTAACCGTCGGTGATCAGGCTTGCGCTTTCCCGCACCCCGACACCGGCCGACTCGCCGTCGACGATCCAGCTGCCAAGCACCATCCGATTGCCGGCGAACTGCGGTAACGCTCGGAACTCCTGATAGCACCAGCCCTCGTCGCCGTAGATCCCCGGGTTGGTGATCTCCTCATCGGCCGTCACGATGCGTACCGAGCCGCCCTCGCGGCCGAGCAGCGGTTTCGCCACGTACTCAGGCATGCCGCGCGGCGAGTCGAGGTATGCCGGGAGCAGGTATTCGTGGCCCGGGTACAGCTCCCAGAGGACCGCGAGCAGGGCCTTGTTGGACAGCAGCAGCTTCCAGGCCGGCTCGATCCAGGTGGTAGGTGTGCCCGGTGCGAGTGCCAGCGGCCCGTACGGCTCGGCGAGCATCCACTCCCACGGGTAGAGCTTGAAACAGGTGGTCACCGGGCGGTTCGCGGCGTCGACGAAGCGCCGACCGTCCCAGCCGATCTTCTGAATGGGCTGCAACTCGACGCTCAGGCCGGCCTGCCGGGCGGTCTCGGCGAGGTAGCCGGCGGTCATGTGGTCCTCGCCGGACTCCTCCTCGTTCGACCAGAGCACGTGCACCCGGGGGTCGTGCAGCCCGGCGCCGATCTTCGCCCAGGCACCGACCAGCCGTTCGTGCAGGCTGTTCCACTGGTCAAGCTCCGGGCGGGTCTGCTCCAGCCAGTACCACTGGATGATGCTCGCCTCGACAAGCGCGGTGGGGGTGTCCGCGTTGTACTCCAGCATCTTCGGGGGCCAGGTGCCGTCGTACGCCAGGTCGAAGCGACCGTAGAGGGTGGGTGGCGCCTCGCGCAGTGACCGGGCCACCGCCTCGGCCGCCCACTGCGGGATGCCGAACTCGGCGTACCGGCGCTGCGTCACCACGTGCTCGGCGGCGGCCACCGACATCCGGTGCAACTCCTCGGTGGCCTCCTCCAGGCGCAGCACCTCGTCCAGGTCGAAGGCGTACGCGGCGGTCTCGTCCCAGTACGACATGATCTCGCCGTCGGGGAGTTCGGTGTCGACGTAGACCAGCCCCTGCTCCCGGATGGTGGCGTCCCAGTCGGGCCGAGGGGTGACGGAGACCCGGCGCACGTCAGCCCCCGCAGGCGGCGAGGTGGGTGCCGAAGCCGCCGCGTTCGGGCACGGCTGCTGTCGTCGGCTCCGGTACCGACCGACCGGCGGCAGCCTGGGGGATCCGCATCGCCAGCGCAACCGTGTCGCCGCCGCCGACCGGCCCGAGGGCGCAGTCGTCATCGTCGTCGTCCGAGGTCATGTTGCAGCCGGAGAGGGCGAGCGCCAGGGCGGTGAGGGCGCCGAGCTGCACGGAGGCCGACCGGAGTCGGCGGCGGGGGTGTTGGTCCACGGCATCGTTGTAGCTGATCGGTGCCAGTGGTGTCGCCCCACCCCCGGGTGCGAAACAAGCCCAACCTGGCAGAAAAGGTCCTTCCCGGCTCTCGGCGGGAGCGCTCCTGCCGCCGCCCGGCGAGGCCGCTGGCAGGGGCGATACGCTCGGCTCATGCTCCGTTCCGTCATCCTCGCCGCCTCCCGGTCGTCCCAGGTCGAGCGGCTGGTCGCGACCGCCCCGTACACCCGGGACGTCGTTCGCCGGTTCGTCGCTGGCGCCGCCACCGACGACGCGTTGCGCGCGACCCGCGGGCTCATCGACGACGGCCTGGCTGTCACCCTCGACCACCTCGGCGAGGACACCGTCACTCCAGAGCAGGCCATCGCCACCCGGGACGAATACCTCAAGCTGCTGGGGATGCTCACCGGGGCGGGGCTCACCCCGGCAGCCGAGGTGAGCGTGAAGCTCTCCGCCCTCGGCCAGATGTTCGACGAGCAGTTGGCGTACGACAACGCGCGGGCGATCTGCGCGGCGGCCGACGCGGCGGGCACCACTGTCACCCTGGACATGGAGGACCACACCACCACCGACTCGACGTTGGAGGTGCTGGCCAAGCTGCGCAAGGACTTCCCGTCGACAGGCGCGGTGCTCCAGGCGTACCTGCGTCGCACCGAGTCGGACTGCCGGGAGTTGTCCTCGGCGGGGTCGCGGGTGCGGCTGTGCAAGGGCGCGTACAAGGAGCCGGAGTCGGTGGCGTACCAGTCGGCTCGCGAGGTCGACAAGTCCTACGTCCGCTGCATGAACATCCTGATGTCCGGCGACGGCTACCCGATGCTCGCGACCCACGACCCCCGGATGATCGCGATCGGCGAGGACCGAGCCCGCTGGTTCGACAGGGGGGCGGGGCGCTTCGAGTTCCAGATGCTCTACGGCATCCGCCCGGAGGAGCAGGCCCGGTTGGCAGGCGAGGGCTACACCGTGCGCACGTACGTCCCGTACGGCGACCAGTGGTACGGCTACCTGATGCGCCGGCTCGCCGAGCGCCCGTCCAACCTGGTCTTCTTCGGCCGTGCCCTGATCTCCAAGAAGTAACCCGGACGCCCGGGCGGGCCGACGGTGACCCCTGCGGGTCCTGTCGGCCCGAACGTGTCTCTGGGCCACAGTCGCTGGGTGATGGGGTTAGCTGGATGGCTGTGACGACTAGCCGGGTGCGGCGCGACGGCGGACACATCGCCTACGAGGTGCGGGGGGAAGGGCCGCTCGTCGTCCTCGCGCACGGCATGGGCGAGACCAGGGCGAGTTTCCGGCACCTCGTGCCCCTGCTGGTGGCCGCCGGGCACCGGGTGGCCTCGGTCGACGTCCGGGGGCACGGAGAGTCAAGCGTCGGCTGGCCCACGTACGCCCCGGTGGAGGTGGGCGCCGACCTGCTGGCAGTGGTCCGTGACCTCGACGCCGGGCCGGCCGTGCTTGTCGGCAGCTCGTCAAGCGCGGCGGCTGTGGTCTTCGCCGCGACGGCCGCGCCCGACCTGGTCGCCGGCATCGTGCAGATCGGCGCCTTCGTCAACAGGTCGCGACCAAGGCCGCTGGCCCGTGTGGCGCGGGCCGCCGTGCTGCGCAGCCCTCGCCTGTTCGGGATGTTCCACAGGACGCTCTTCCCGGTGCACCGTCCCGCCGACGACACGGCGTACCGCCGGTCGGTGGTGACCAACCTGCGCGAGCCCGGCCGGATGGCCGCGGCGCGCGGTGTGGTCGCGCCGGCCGAGCCGCACTGGACCGCCCTGGCCCCGGCGGTCCGGCAGCCGGTGCTTGTGCTGATGGGCGCCAAGGACCCGGACTTCCGTGACCCGGGCGCTGAGGCGCGAGCCGCCCGCCGATTCTTCCGCATCGCCGAGGCTCGGATGATCGAGGAGTCCGGTCACTACCCGCACGCCGACCGGCCGCAGCGCACCGCCGAGGAGCTGTTGGGCTTCCTGGCGGTGTGCACCGGCGGCTAGGAGCGGGGCTGCGGGGCGGGGGTCTGTGGTCCACGGGTTGGGTCGGGGTTGGTAGCGGTTCGTTCGATCCGCCGAATGGTCGTAACCTTCGCCGGGTGACTGACGGGGTGCATCAGCCATCGTCGCGGCGGCTCTGGCCGCTGTGGACTGTGCTCGTGGTGGTCGTCCTGCTGCTGGGCTGTGGGCTGCCCGCGCTGCTGATCGTCGGGGTGGTGCGGGAATCCGGCGACCAGGCCACCGTCAGCCGGGCCGGCGCCTCGGCGACCGACGACCCGGCGACCGTCGTCGCCCGTGGGCTGTCCGACCGGATCACCGCGCAGCTTCAGCGGCAGTCCACGGCGTTGCTCGGCGGGGACCAGAGTGCCTACCTCGCCATCGCCGACCCGGCCACGCACACCGACCTGCGCCGCCGCTTCGCCGCTCTGCGCGCACTCAAGGTCACCGTCTGGCGGGCCGAGCCGAGCGGCCTGCCCGCACCGATCGTCGGCCGTCCGGGGGAGTGGCGGCTGCTGGTGCGCTTCCAGTACTGCTTCGTGGCCCCGGACTGCCGGCCGAGCCCTGTGTTGATCGGCACCCGCTGGCGGGAGAACGGCGACCAGCCCCGCCTGGCAGCCATGGAGGAGTCCAAGTCGGCCGAGACCGGCACCCGACCGTGGGAGATCAGCGAGCTGGCCGTGGCGATCGGCGCGCGGACCATCGTGGCCACCACACCGGCGCTGCGCGGCAAGCTGCCCGGCCTGCTGGCCCAGGCCGAGGCGGCGGCCAGGGTCGCCGACGGGTACGTCGTGGCGGGCTCGCCGCCGGACCGCTACCGCATCTTCTACGCCGGCCGCACCGAGTGGCAGCGCTGGTATGGCGGCGGCCGACCACAGTGGACTGGCGGGTACGCGGTGACCGTCGGTGGTGGTCACCACGAGGTGGTGCTCAGTGCCGAAGGTCTGCCCAGCAGCGGCACCGACGACCTGCTCCGGCACGAGTTGACCCACGCGGCGTCGCTGCCCGAGCGCGGCTATCCGGGCAAGACGACCTGGTGGCTTGTCGAAGGCCTGGCCGAGATCGCCGGGGCCGGAGGCCAACCGGTCGAGCGGTACGAGGGGCTCGCCGAGGTGCGCAAGCTGGTCCGGGGCAGTTGGGACGGCCGGTTGGAGGGGATCACCCCCGCTGACGACGCCGAGGCCGAACGGGTCGGTGGCAGCTACGGCATCGGCTATCTTGCCGTCCGGCATCTCGTCGACAGGTTCGGGCCGGACCAGGTGCTCGCCTTCTTCAAGGCGGTGGTGCACGAGCGCAAGGCCCTCGACGTCGCTGCCGAGGAGGTGTTCGGCGAGCGGTGGTCGACGTTGCACGACGAGTGCGTGGCGTACGTGCGGGCCGCCGCCGCCTGACGCTCGTGTGCGGCCGTGACCGTGCGGAAGCGTGGTCGCCGGCGACCACGCCGCACTTCATGATCGACCGCTGTCCGTTGATCACGGTCGACCTGCGACACTGGTCCCCGCTCCCAGCGCGGAGCCCCGGTCCGTGTCCGGAAGCGGCCCGGGGCACCCGTCCGGTGGCTCTGGTGGCGCCGCCGGAGCCACCGGGCGCCTTCCGCGCCCGCTGCACGACACGGCGGCGACGCGCACGCCGCGCGACACAGCGGCGACGCGCACGCCGGCCAACGGACTGATCCACTCGGTGAAACAGTCGTTCGCCGCACCGGGAAACCCCGACATCAGGGATTTAGTGTCGATCATCAGGACGACGGACGCGGCCGGGGCGATAGTGGGAGCGCCGACCGGGTGAACAAGCGATCCAAGCATGATCAGTTGCAAGAAGGGATCGCGCCGGTCACAGCGGCCCCGCTACCGTACTGGTAACACGCGCGTCGCCGCCCGGCCCGGAGCATCCGTCGGGTTGGCACGCGCCGGGCATGGGATGGGTCGGTGAGCCATGGCCGGGTCACAGTCCGACGGACGGCTGTCGGAGGTCAAGTTCCTGACCGTCGCAGAGGTGGCGACGGTCATGCGGGTGTCGAAGATGACTGTCTATCGCCTGGTGCACAGCGGTGAGCTCACCGCCGTCCGGGTCGGTCGGTCCTTCCGGGTGCCCGAGCACGCCGTGCACGAATATCTCCGGGGTGCGTTTCAGGAAACCGCCTGAGCCACCGCTCGGCCGGTGACGGCGCACGGAAAGCCGTGTCGACGGGGGCGCGTTGGTCCTGCTGACGCTCTCCCGCTACCCTGGAGCCCGACCGAGACCCCACCGGCGCGCCCCGCCGCCCAGACTGGTCCGGTCCGTTGTCCGCATGCGGTCGCCGTCGCCACACGCGTGGTGTCATCCGGTCCGCCCCGCACGTTGTATCGAAAGGCTGTCGTATGGGCTCGGTGGTCAAGAAGCGCCGTAAGCGCATGGCTAAGAAGAAGCACCGCAAGCTGCTGCGCAAGACCCGCGTCCAGCGTCGCCGTCTCGGCAAGTGATCGCCGCCGGGCTCACGGCCCGGCGTTCGGCGTCTCTTGCCTAACTGTCGACATCCGGAGGCTCAGGTGATCAGGCCGTGGTCGTCCCGGCTCGATCCCTCCTGCCGGCGTAGGTGCGTCAGATGACCCCCGGTAGCACCCCAGGTGCTCCGGGGGTCGTCGTCGTCACCGGGGTCAGCCGATACCTGGGTGCCCACGTGGCGGCGCGACTGGCGGCCGACCCGCGTATCGAGCGGGTCATCGGCGTGGACGTGCCGGAGCCCGGCGCCGAGTTCGCCGACCTGCTGGACCGGGTCGAGCGGGTTCGTGTCGACCCCGGCTCACTCGGCGGGCTCCTCGCCGACCTGGACGTCGACGCGGTGGTGCACCTCGCGCTTGTCAGCTCCCCGGACCCGCAGCACGGCGGCCGATCGGCCATGAAGGACCAGAACGTCATAGGCACCATGCAGCTGCTCGCCGCCTGCCAGCGCGCGCCCCGGCTGCGCAAGCTCGTGGTCCGGTCGTCGACCGCCGCGTACGGGGTGTCGTTCCGGGATCCGGCCGTCTTCACCGAGGAGACCGAGCCGCGCGAGGTGCCGCGTGGCGGTTTCGGCCGCGACATCCTCGACGTCGAGGGGTACGTCCGGGGCTTCCGGCGCCGCCGCTCCGACGTGACGGCCACGGTGCTGCGCTTCGCCCCGTTCATCGGCTCGACAGCCGACACGACGTTGACCCGCTACTTCTCGCAGCCGCTGGTCCCCACCGTCTTCGGCCGCGACCCCCGGTTGCAGTTCCTGCACTTCGACGACGCGTTGGAGGTGCTGCACCGGTCGATCGTGGAAGACCATCCGGGCACCTACAACGTCGCCGGCCCGGGTGTGCTGTCGCTGTCCCAGGCGATCCGGCGGGCCGGTCGGGTGGCCGTGCCGGTGCTGGAGCCGGGCCTCTCCAGCGCCGCCGCGCTGGCCCGCAACATGGGCTTCGGCCGCTACGGCCTGGACCAGGTCGATCTCTTCGTGCACGGCCGGGTCGTCGACACCACCCGGCTTGAGCAGGAGTACGGCTTCACGCCCCGATCCACCGCCGCCGCGTTCGACGACTTCATCCGCGCCCACCACGGCGGGGTGGTGCTCAGTCGGAGCCAGTTGGCCGCCGCCGAGCAGCTCGTCCTGGAGGGCATTCGGCAGGTCCGTGCCGCGGTGCGGGAGCGGTCGTCGTGACCGGGCCAGCGAAGGGGCGCGAGCCTGCGGGCGAAGGGCGTTTCGACGTACCGCAGGGGTCCGTGTCGGACGTGGAGCCGGCGCGGCGCAACGGGCACCGACCTGCGGCCCAACTCGCGCCGACCTCGACGCCGGCCGACGAGGTCGACACCGCGGCCACCGACGAACCAGTGGTCGCGAGCGGCACGACCGCCGGTGGCGCACCGGGCGCCGGCCCGGCAGTGCCGGACCGGCCGGGCGACCCGTGGGACCGCCGGGTCGCGGGCGGCCTGGCGTTCCTGCGCCGACGGCTGTCCGGGGAGTACGAGGTCGACGAGTTCGGCTTCGACCCCGAGCTGACCGACGCGGTCTTCCACCCGCTGCTGCGGCTACTCTACCGGGACTGGTTCCGCACCGAGGTCAGCGGCGTGGAGCACGTGCCCGTCGACGGGCCGGCCCTGGTGGTCGGCAACCACTCGGGCACCGTGGCGCTTGACGCGCTGATCCTCTCGGCGGCGCTGCACGACAAGCACCCCGCGCACCGCTACCTGCGTCTGCTCGGCGCCGACCTGGTCTTCCGGATGCCCGTGGTCTCCGAGATCGCCCGCAAGACCGGCGGCACGGTGGCCTGCAACCCGGACGCCGAGCGGCTGCTCGGCAACGGCGACCTGGTCGGCGTGTTCCCCGAGGGGTTCAAGGGCATCGGCAAGCTCTATGCCGACCGCTACAAGCTGCAACGGTTCGGCAGGGGCGGGTTCGTCTCGGCGGCGCTGCGCACCGGCACCCCGATCGTGCCGGTCGCCATCGTCGGCGGCGAGGAGATCTATCCGATGCTCGCCGACATCAAGCCCCTCGCGCGGCTGCTGAAGCTGCCCTACTTCCCGGTCACGCCTACCTTCCCGTGGCTCGGGCCGCTGGGCATGGTGCCGCTGCCCAGCAAGTGGCTTATCGAGTTCTGCCCACCGATCCCCACCGCGCACCTGACCGACTCGGCGGACGACCCGCTTGTGGTCTTCAACCTCGCCGACCAGGTGCGGGAGACCATCCAGCAGACGCTGCACTCGCTGTTGGAGCGGCGACCGGACCCGTTCGGCCCCTGAGGCGCGGCGTCAGCTGTCGCGGCGCCGACGCTGGAGCGCCAGGCCGGCGGTCACCGCGCCGGCGACCAGGCCGGCTGCCGCCGTCGACGGCACAGCGATCTTGACGGCTCGGCGGCCGGTGCGGAAGTCCCGCACCTCCCAGCCGTGCTGCCGGGCCTGCCGCAGCAGTGTGGCGTCCGGGTTGACCGCCACCGCCCGGCCCACAGCGGAGAGCAGGGGCAGGTCGTTCGCGGAGTCGCTGTAGGCCGCGCAGCGCGTCAGGTCCAAGCCCTCAACGGCGGCGAGCTGGGTGACCGCCTCGGCCTTCGCCGGCCCGTGCATGAGGTCGCCCACCAACCGCCCGGTGTACGCGCCGTCCCGCACCTCGGCCACCGTGCCGATCGCACCGGTCAGGCCGAGTCGGGTGGCGATCACCCGGCCGATCTCCACAGGGGCGGCGCTGACCAGCCAGACGCGCTGACCGGCGTCCAGGTGGCGCTGGGCGAGCTGGTAGGTGCCGGTCCAGATCCGGGGGGCCATCAGCTCGTCGAAGATCTCCTCCGACAGCCGTTCGACGTCGTCGACCCGCCACCCCTCGACGAAGGCCAGCGCGGCGTCCTTGGCCTGGGACATGTCACCGGCGTGCTCCCGCGCGAGCACCCGGAACCGGAGTTGCTGCCAGGCGAAGCGCGCCAGGTCGGCGGTGGTGAAGTAGTCGCGGGCGGCGAGCCCACGAGCGAACCAGTAGATCGACGCGCCCTGCATCATCGTGTTGTCGACGTCGAAGAAGGCGGCGGCGGTCGGGTCCGGATCGGGTGGGGTCACCGGCGCCAGCTCGGTCTCTGCCCACCCCGCGGTGTGACCCTGGGCGTCGGTGCTGACAGTCACCTTGCGGCTGCGCGCCACGCGACTTCCCCTCCTGACCAGGTGCAACGGATGCCTCAAGCGAGGGTATCCGGCGGGCACGGATGATCGACCACGCACACAGGGAACTGTGGCGTGGTCGATCGGACGTGCGGTAGGGGAGGCTCCGGCGGGTCAGCGAGCGCCGGGGCAGGCGGTCGGCGCGGGCCCGAGTGTGTCGCTGCCGGTCGGCGCCGGCAGGCCGCAGGCGATCGCGGCGCGCAGCGTGTCGGAGCGCTCCCGAATGCTGTCCAGCAGCTCCAACGACCGCCGGGTCCGGACACGGTCGGCCCGGGTGGCACCGTCGAGCAGGTTGCTCACCGCGCGGCGCTGGCTGGCGACGAAGGCGTTCACGGTGTCCAGGCTGCTCGGCTCGGCGCGCTGCACGGCGGCGGTGGTGAGCAGGCGGATGCCCTGCCGGGTGTCGGCGTCCATGTCGTCGAGGACGGCGCTGTAGCCGATCGGGTCGCCACGCAGCTCGGCGGCCTCGCCGAGCCTGGTCCGGGCGAAGTCCAGGAAGAGCTGGCCCCGGCTGATGTCCGAGCTGGCCAGGGCCAGCTGGGCTCGCTCGGTCGACCGTTTCATGCCATAGAGCGCGTCGCCGGGCACGGCGTTCTCGCTCGCGGCGGAGATCCCGGAGACGGCGACGGCACCGGCGGCGATGCCGACCAGGATCGCGCCCCGGGCGCGGGCCCGCCGGGCGGTGACCGCCGGCAGCAGCGACCCGCGGGTCGTGGCGGCGGGGCGCTTGGTGGCCGGCTCGGCAGCCGCCGAGGTGGTGGCCATCGCCTCGCGCTCGGCGGTGGCGAGCAGCATCGCTCGCAGGCCGGTGCGGAAGTCGGGGTCCACCTCGGTCGTGGGCGGATCGACGCTGAGCCGCTGGCCCACCGCGACGAGCGGTGCCAGTTGGCCGTCCACCCGGGACCGTACGTGGTGCCGCCGGCCGCCGTTGGCCTCGTCGAGAAGCTGCGCGAAGCGCTCGGCGCGCCGGCGGGAGAAGAGGATGTTGTCCACCGCTGGCACCTCCTCTCGCTGGTCACGGCCGGTCGGCCGCCGTCGTTGCCAGCGACCGGGCGGCAGTGTGACACCACGGAGGTGAGGTGCCGCCCGGCGTGCCGGTCGGACCTCGGTGACCCGGGCCTGCCGGGACAACCACCGGTCGCACCCGGAGAAACGCGGCGGACCGGGCACGGGTTACGGGCCGGGCGGAGCGGAAATCACCGAAAGTGATGGCCGTCACCACGCGAAACCGGCTCTGAGCTGCGCAAACGCAGATCAGAGCTCCGGCCGCCCACCGAACCGCTACGGCTGGAAGCCGTCCGGCAGGAGCCGGGCCAGCGCCCGTACGGCCCGGTACTGGAGTGCCTTGATGGCGCCCTCGTTCTTGCCCATGGCACGCGCCGTCTCGGCGACCGAGAAGCCCTGGAGGAAGCGGAGCACGATGCACTCCTGCTGCTCCGGGTTGAGCTGCTTGACGGCGGTGAGCAGCGCGACGTTAGTGATGTGCTCCACCACCGCCGCTTCCGGGCTGCCCTCCGGCCCCCGGTCCTCCCGGTCGGCGTCGAGCACGTCGCCGGTGGTGACCTCGAGGCGGTAACGGCCGGACTTGAAGTGGTCCGCGACAAGGTTGCGTGCGATGGTCACCAGCCAGGCACCGAGGTCGCGGCCCTGCCAGGTGAAGCTGCCGATCCGCCGGAGAGCGCGCAGGAAGGTGTCCGAGGTGAGGTCCTCGGCGAGTTGGCGGTTGCCGACCCGGAAGTAGACGAACCGGAACACGGTGTCCACGTACCGGTCGTAGATGAGGCCGAACGCCTCGGACTCACCGGCCTGGGCCCGCTCGATGAGTGTCCAGACCTCGGTGGCCGGGTCGGACGGGTCCGGTCGGCTGGGAAAGCCGGTCGGGGTGGTCGGCGGGGCCGGAGCGGTGGCCTGGACGGCCGGGATCACAGCGGTCTCACCCGCCGCCGGATCGCTTGTCACAGCCGGTGTGTCACCGACGCGGCGGCCCTGGGCCGGCATGGTCGGGCGGGCCGGCGCGACGACCCGGCCGCCGGTAGGCATCGCGTTGCCGCCGGGAACCGCCGGTCTCGGTGGCGGCTCGTTCGTGTGTGGGCGGTTGCGGGTCCGCTGGGCCGCGCTGTCGCCCCGAACGGCGGAGCTGTGCTGGTCGTCCGGTGGCGTGCGGGCCGCCGGACGTTCGTTGACCTGGGCGCGGGTCGTCTGACCGGTCAGACCGACCGGGCGTTCCGTGTAACCGAAGGCGGTCACCGGGCGGCCCCCGTCCCGTCGGTCGCCGGACGGGCCGGTCTGCGGGTCATCGGTGTGGACCGACCGGGCGACCGGTCGGGCAGGACGGATCCGGGGTGTGCCGACAGGCGGCAGTTCCCCTTGAGGTGCTGGTCCAATGCGCTCACAGGCACGGGGGCCTCCTCGGGCTGAGGGGTGTCGACTCACGGCAAATGGGGTGAGCCGACCCGAGTGATAATAGGGCCAACGTCACCCGCGCGTGGCAAGTCCGTTACACAGGGCGGAAGTATTTCCCCCTGTGTCGCACCAATGGCGGACCAGTTGTCCGTCGTGTGCGTTTGACTTTCGGTCGGGCCGGTGTTCCAGGATGGATTCCCTGCTCGGGGCACATTGGCCGGTCGTTCGGCCCACCGCGCCCGGCCGTCCCGGTGGCGTGTCCAGAGCCGTTCGTCGCGAATCGTCGTACGTCCCGTCAGGGGGACTTGATCGCATCGCCGACGGCACAGTGGCTGGTCCCGCTGGCGGGACCTGAGCGGCACTCGCGACCGACGCGCACCCCGACTGTCGGGCGTGGCCGGACACCGTCCGCTGTGCCAGACTCGACCACCGTGCAGGACGCAGCCGCAGACTCCGCGCCGAACCTCGCCGACCGGCTCCGTCGGGCGGCCCACGACCACGGTGACCGGCCCGCGCTGCACTGGCGGGACCGCAGCATCAGCTGGTCCGAACTGGACGCCGCCGTGACCGCCGCCGCGCACGGCCTGGCCGCCGTCGCGCCACACACCGGCCCGGGGGACACACCGCCCCGCGTCGCGATCGCGCTGCCCAACACCCCCGACTTCGTGATCGGCTGGCTCGGTGCGCTGCGGGCCGAGCTGGTCGCCGTCCCGGTCAACCCCGGCTTCACCGCACCAGAGTTGCGCCACGTGCTGGCCGACTCCGGGGCGTCGGTGCTTATCGGCACCGACCGGGTCCGGCGCCTGGTCGCCGAGGTGGCCACCGACCTACCCGCGCTCACCGCCGTGTACGGCACGCCGCCCACCGCCGACGCGACCGAGCCGCCGCCGCGCCCACACCGAGGCGGCGACGACCTGGCCGTACTGCTCTACACCTCCGGCACCGAGGGCCACCCGAAGGGAGCGATGCTCTCCCACGGCGCGCTGGTGGCCAACCACGAACAGGTCGACCGGATCGACCCGCCCGTCGTCGGCCCCACGGACACCGTGCTGCTGGCCCTGCCGCTGTTCCACGCGTACGGGCTCAACGCGGGGCTCGGCGCGGTCGTCCACCATGGCGCGACAGGTGTGCTGATCGACGAGCCGGGGCCCGAGGCGGGGCTTGACGAGATCGCGCGACACCGGGTCAGCGTGCTGGTGGGCGTACCGTCGATGTTCCTGACCTGGGCCGACGCGCCGGGGGTCCGCGCGGCGACCGCGTCGGTGCGGGTGGCGGTGTGCGGCGCGGCGCCGCTGGAGCCCGCGGTCGCGGCGCGCTTCGCCGAGGCCACCGGCCGACAGGTGCACATCGGGTACGGCCTCACCGAGACCGCGCCGGTGCTCACCTCGACAGTGGTGGGCGGGCTGGCCAAGGCCGGCTCGATCGGCCGGCCGCTGCCCGGCGTGCGGCTGCGCCTGGTCGACCCGGACGGGGTGGACCTGTGGCGCGACGGGCAGGCCGTCCCCGACGACGACCCGGATGAGCTGGACATCTCCGACGTCGCGCCGGGCACCGACCCGGGGCAGATCGTCGTGCGCGGCGCCAACCTCTTCGCCGGCTACTGGCCGGACGGTCGGGGCGGCCCGGACGCCGACGGTTGGTGGAGCACCGGCGACATCGCGTACGCCGACGAAGACGGCGACCTCTTCCTTGTCGACCGGCTCGGCGAGCTCATCCTCGTCAACGGGTTCAACGTTTATCCGCACGAGGTCGAATTGGTGCTCACCGGGCACCCCGGGGTGGCCGAGTCGGCGGTACTGGGTGTGCCGCACCCGCGAACCGGCGAGACTGTGCGGGCGTACGTGGTGCCGGCACAGGGGCGACCGGTGACAAGCGAGGAGTTGCTCGCCCACTGCGCACGGAACCTGGCCCGGTTCAAGTGCCCCACCGCCGTCGAGTTCGTCGATGCCCTGCCGCACTCGGCGATCGGCAAGGTACGCAAGACCCAACTCCGGTCGGCGACACCGGCCGGCCCGCCCGCATCCGCCGACACCCGCACGGAGGTTACCGATGGCCAGTGACGCCCGGCTCGCCCTGATCACCCGGCCCGGCTGCCACCTGTGCGACGACGCCAAGGCGGCACTCGACCGGGTGGTGGCGGTCACCGGGGACAAGTGGGTCGAGTGGGACGTGAGTGACAACCAGGACCTGGAACGGGAGTACGGGGACCGGCTGCCGGTGGTGATGCTCGACGGCAAGGAGCACGGCTACTGGCGGGTCGAGGAGGACCGACTGCTGCGGGACCTGACCACCCCCCAGCTCTGATCGGTGCCTATGGTGCTCGGATGAGCCCTGCGCACCCCCACCTCGTGTGGGACTGGAACGGCACCCTGCTCAACGACCTCAGCCTGGTGGTGGCCGCCACAAACGTCGCGTTCGCCAGCGTGGGCGGGCCGACGGTCACCCCCGAGGAGCACCGGACACGGTTCCGCCGCCCGATCGCCGACTACTACGCCGAGGTGCTCGGCAAGGCCGTCGACGACGAGGCGTTCGGCCGGCTGGACCGGATCTTCCACGACGCGTACCGCAACGGTCTGACCACCTGCGAGCTGGCCGCCGACGCGCAGACCGCGATGGCCACCTGGGAGGGCAGCCAGAGCCTGCTGTCCATGTGGTTCCACGACGAGTTGGTGCCCACGGTGCACACCTATGGGCTGGCCGGCCACTTCACCCGCGTGGACGGGCTGCGGGCCACGATCGGCGGCGACCGCAAGGCCGAGTCGCTCCAGCGGCACCTGACCGAGCTGGGCGTCGACGGCGCATCGGTGGTGCTGATCGGCGACTCCATCGACGACGCGGACGCGGCGCTGGAGGTCGGCGGCCGGGCGGTGCTCTACACCGGCGGCTTCACCGACCCGGCGCGGCTGCGCGCCTCCGGCCACCCGGTCGCCGACACCCTCACCGACGCGGTGGCCCTGGCTGCCGGGAAGGTCAGTTCCGCAGGTAGGTGAGGACTGCAAGCACCCGCCGGTGCTGCTCGGTGTCCGGGGGGAGGGTGAGCTTGGTGAAGATGTTGCGCACGTGCTTCTCCACAGCGCCGTCGCTGACCACCAGGGCACGGGCGATTGCCGTGTTCGAACGCCCCTCGGCCATCAGGGAGAGCACCTCACGCTCGCGCGGGGTCAGCTCGCGCAGCGGGTCGTCCCGGCGCCGTCGGGCGAAGAGTTGGCCGACCACCTCCGGGTCGAGCACCGTGCCGCCGGCAGCCACCCGGCGCAGCGCGTCCAGGAACTCGTCGATCGCGGCCACCCGGTCCTTGAGCAGGTAGCCGATCCCGCCGCCGGGCCCGCCGGTGGTGTCCAACAGATCGTCGGCGTACGACACCTCGACGTACTGGGAGAGCACCAGGATCGGCGTACGCGGCACCAGCCGACGGGCCTCCACCGCCGCCCGCAGCCCCTCGTCGGTGTGCGTCGGCGGCATCCGGACGTCGACTATCGACACGTCCGGCCGGTGCTCCACCACCGCCTTGACAAGCGCCTCGCCATCCCCGACGGCGGCCACCACCTGATGCCCGCTCTCGGTCAGCAGCCGCACCAGCCCTTCCCGGAGGAGGACGGCGTCGTCGGCGATCACAATGCGCATGGTTGTGCTGTCTACCATGTCGGACCTGCCGTGCGGGGCTGGGCGTTCGCTCACAGCGGCAGCTGTGCGCGGATCTCGGTGGGCCCCCCGGTCGGGCTGATCACGGCCAGCTCGCCGCCGGCCGCCCGCACCCGGTCGGCGATACCAGCGAGCCCGTGCCCCTTGGCCAGGTGGGCACCGCCCTGCCCGTCGTCACCCACCCGCACCTGGAGTTGGGTGTCCTGCCGGGTCACCGCGACCATGGCCTCGGTGGCCCGGCTGTGCTTGGCGATGTTGGTAAGCGCCTCGGCCACCACGAAGTACGCGGTGTTCTCCACCGCCGGGTCGAGCCGCCCACCCGCCGTGCCGAGCTGCGGGTCCACCTCCAGCTCGATGGGGATCAGCCCGCGGCCGGCGAGCGCGGCCAGGGCGCTGGGCAGACCACGGTCGGCCAGGATCGGCGGGGCGATGCCCCGGGACAGCGCCCGCAGCTCGGCGAGGGTGTCCCGGGTCTGGGTGACCGCCTCATCGATGGTGCGGCCGGCGGCCTCCGGGTCGGAGGCGAGCTGCATCCGCGCCCGGCTGAGGTCCATCGCCAGCCGGACCAGGCGCTGCTGAGGGCCGTCGTGGATGTCGCGTTCCAGCCGGCGCAGCGCGGACGCCTCGGCGGACACGGCGGCCCGCTTCTGCTCCTCCAGCACGGTGATCCGGTCGCGCATCTCGGCCACCCCGGTCAGCATGGCCTTGGCGAAGCTGGCCTGGAGCAGCGCGCTGCCCCGGACCACGATCGGCAGCGTGATCAGGAAGAACACCCCGATAGCGGTGTGCAGCCCGATCCGGGCGGTGGTCGAGTCGCCCAGACCGAGCAGTTGCGGCAGATCGGTGTCACCGTCACCGTCGGCCCGGGGCAGCGCCCAGTCGTACGCCCAGTAGAGCGAGCCGGCGATCGCGCCGGCCCACCAGACGGCGGTCACCACGAAGGTGCCCGCCGCCGCGATCAGCCGCAGGATGCCGTGTGCCAGGTCGAGCCAGGACTGGGCGTCCCGGATCGGTACGAAGATCCGCCGCCAGGCGTTCGCTCCCGCCTCGGGAAGGCGGTAGTGCGGCCGGATCCGGGGCTGCCGGAGCACCGCGGGCAGCCGCAGCCGTTCGATGTCGGCGAGCCCACGTGCGGCGTACAGGGTGCCGCTGAGGATCGGCAGGCCGATCACCGTCACCACCAGACCGATGCCGACCGCGGTGCCGACGACGAGGACGACGAAGCTGGCCAGCGCCAGGGGGAAGCCGAGCAGCACGTACCGGGAGTCGACGAACAACTGGCGGGGGATGCTGGGCGCCAGCGTCGGTTGATCAGTGGCGGCGGTAACAGCGGTCATGCCAAAAGGCTAGGCATCAGGGGTCCTCCTACCCATCCCGAAGCCCTGCCTCTCGCCCGTAGTGCTGCCCCTACCTCACACCTCTTCAACGCGTCGATCTTGCATTTACGGTCGCCGAATCGCCCGGAATGGGAATCATGCGGGGGCAGGAACTGCAAGATCGACGCGTCGGAGCGGACGGCGACGCGCGGCGCGCGATTGGTCAGAGAAGTCGGGATTGCGCAATAATCGCCCCGGGCTGCCGAGGGTCGGACGGCTGCTTAATCGATCTTGTGAAACGGAGGCGCTGGTGGGGTCGCGCCACGGAACGGCAAGATCGCGATTTGTGCACGTCTTCACAAGCGCCTACTCTGTAGTTCCGACGCGCCCTGCTAGCACAGCCGGCAATCTCGGTCGCCAGCGGGAGTCCACAAGCGGCCGACCAGCGACGTTGGCCGAGGATCGCACCGCACGGAGTCTCATGAGTCAGCACCGTCACCCAGGCGCGTC
The DNA here is from genome assembly GCF_042898885.1 of Micromonospora sp. NPDC000316. NCBI lineage: Bacteria > Bacillati > Actinomycetota > Actinomycetes > Micromonosporales > Micromonosporaceae > Micromonospora > Micromonospora sp. NPDC000316. Next base: position 114,321 of record NZ_JBIAZG010000004.1, on the reverse strand, counting down.
CGGCCGCGCCGGTGCCGTACCGACGCTCCCGGACCTCCCCGAGGCGACCGTCGCTCGGCTTCCGGAGTATCTGCGCGCGCTGCACAACCTCGCCGACACCGGCCACGAGACCGTCTCCAGCGAAGGCCTCTCCGCCGCCGCCGGCGTCAACTCCGCCAAGCTCCGCAAAGATCTTTCACACCTCGGCTCGTACGGCACCCGGGGCGTCGGCTACGACGTCGCGCTGCTGATCGAGCAGATCGAGTATGTGCTCGGGCTCACCCAACGTCGTGCCGTCGCCCTGGTCGGCGTGGGTAATCTCGGTCACGCTCTGGCCGGCTACGACGGCTTCGCGGGCCGGGGTTTCCGGATCGTCGCGCTGCTCGACGCCGACCCGTCCCGTGTCGGCGAAGAGATCAACGGGCTGATTGTCCGACATGTCGACGAGCTTCCGGCGGTCGCCGCCGCGGAATCCGTCGCGATCGGCGTGATCGCCACCCCGGCCGCTGCCGCCCAGAGCGTCGCCGACCAGCTGGTCGCGGTCGGCGTGACGAGCATCCTCAACTTCGCGCCGTGCGTACTCTCGGTGCCGGAGGGGGTCGACGTGCGCAAGGTCGACCTCGCCATCGAGCTGCAGATTTTGTCTTTCCATGAGCACCGCAAGGCGTCGCTGACAGCGCTGCCCGCCACCGGCGGGTCCGCTCTCACCGCCCTGCCGGGCGGGCTCGCGACCACCGACACCCAGGAGGCGATCGGCACGTGAAACTGCTCGTCGTCGGCGCGTCCTACCGGACCGCCCCGGTCGCCACGCTGGAGCAGCTGGCCGTGCCCCCCGCCGACCTCACCCGAACCCTCGACCGCCTTGTCGCCCAGCAGTACGTGAGCGAGGCGGTGCTCGTCTCCACCTGCAACCGGGTGGAGGTCTACGCCGCCGTGTCCGGTTTCCACGGCGGGCTCGGCGACATCTGCGCCGTCCTCGCCGAGCAGGCCGGCAGCGCGCCGTCGGCGCTCGCCAGCCACCTCTACGTGCACTACGACACCGCCGCCGTCGACCACGTCTTCCGGGTCGCCAGCGGGCTCGATTCGATGGTCGTGGGCGAGGCGCAGATCCTCGGCCAGTTGCGTGACGCGTACCACTGGGCCACCGGCGCCGACTCCGCCGGCCGGCTGCTGCACGAGCTGATGCAGCAGGCGTTGCGGGTCGGCAAGCGGGCCCACTCCGAGACCGGCATCGACCGGGCCGGCCAGAGCGTCGTCACCGCCGCGCTGGAGTTGGCCGCCGGGCACTTCGACGGCGACCTCGTCGGCCGCCCCGCGCTGGTGATCGGTGCCGGTGCGATGGGCTCGCTGGGCGTCGCCACGCTGTCGCGACTGGGCGCCGGGCCGCTCACGGTCACCAACCGGGGCGCCGACCGGGCCGTCCGGCTCGCCGAGTCGTACGGGGCGAGCGCCGCGCCGATGGCCGAGCTGACCGACACCCTCTCCACAGTGGACATCGTAGTGGCCGCCACCGCGTCCACCGAACCGGTCCTCACCCGTGCGGTCGTCAGCGCCGCACTTGCCGATCGGGACCCCGCCCGGGGCCCGCTGGTCCTGCTCGACCTGGCCGTCCCGCGCGACGTCGGGGAGGGCGTTGCCGAGCTGCCAGGCGTCGAGGTGATCGACATCGACCGGATGGCGGCGCTGCTCGCCGACGGTCCGGCCGCCACCGACGCCGCCGCCGTCGAGCGGATCGTGCGCGGCGAGGTGGAGAGCTTCCTCACCTGGCTGCGCGGTGCCGACGTGGCACCCACCGTGGCCGCGCTGCGCGGCAGGGCCGACGACGTCGTCACCGCCGAGCTGCGCCGGCTGGCCCAGCGCCGCCCCGACCTCGGCGACGACCTGCGAGCCGAGGTGGCCCGCACAGTGCACCGGGTGGTGCAGCGGCTGCTGCACCAGCCCACCGTCAAGGTCCGCCAGCTCGCCGCGGAACCCGGCGGCGACCAGTACGCGGCCCTGTTGCGTGAGCTGTTCGACCTCCAGGTGCCACAGACCTCACCGGTGGACACCGTCCCCGACGTGCTGACCCCCGACCTCGGTGTGACGTTCGCCAACATCGACCCGGCGGCCGGCGTGGACACCGACGACTCCACCCCGCCCACCGGAGGTGCCCGATGACCGCCCCCCTGCGACTCGGCACCCGGGGCAGCGCCCTGGCGATGGCCCAGTCCGGCCAGGTCGCCGAGGCGTTGACCGCCGCCACCGGCCGCCCGGTCGAGCTGGTCGAGGTGGTCACCGCCGGCGACCGGTCCAACGCGCCGGTGCACCGGCTCGGCGTCGGGGTGTTCGTCTCCGCGCTGCGCGACGCGCTCACCGCCCGGACCATCGACTTCGCGGTGCACTCCTACAAGGATCTGCCCACAGCGGTCCCCGGCGAGCTGGTCGTCGCGGCGGTGCCGGCCCGGCAGGATCCGCGCGACGCGCTGATCGCCCGGGAGGGGCGGACGCTCGCCGAGCTTCCCCCTGGAGCCACCGTGGGCACCGGCGCGCTGCGCCGCATCGCCCAACTGCACGCCCTCGGCCTGCAGTTGGAGGTCACCCCGATCCGCGGCAACGTGGACACCCGCCTGGCCCGGGTGCTCGGCCCCGAAGCCGACCTGGACGCCGTCGTGCTGGCGCGGGCCGGGCTGGCCCGCCTCGGCCGGGCGGACGTGGTCACCGAGACGTTGGACCCGATGCTCATGCTGCCCGCACCCGCCCAGGGCGCGCTGGCCGTGGAGTGCCGGGTCGACGATCAAGACCTGGTCGAGCTGCTCGCGCTGCTCGACCACGCACCGTCGCGCGCCGCGATCATCGCGGAGCGCGCGTTTCTGGCAACACTGGAGGCTGGGTGCAGCGCACCCGTCGCCGCCTATGCGGAACTCGCCGAAGGTGACGCCGGCGATGAGATCTACCTGCGCGGGGCGGTGATCAGTCCGGATGGCACTCGTGACCTTCGGCTGTCCCGCACCGGAACGCCCGCCGACGCGGCGGAGATCGGTAAGGCACTCGCCGCCGAACTCCTCGAACTCGGCGCCGACTCGATCCTCGGCCACGAAGGACACACCGGCCCGGGGACCCAGCAATTTGGGAGCACAGAATGACCCGCACCCGTAAGCCCGTCGGCCGTATCGCATTCGTCGGGGCGGGCCCCGGTGACCCGGGCCTGCTGACCCGTCGTGCGCACGACGCCCTTGTCGACGCCGACCAGGTCATCTACGACCGGGGAGTCCCCGACTCCCTGCTCGCCGTCGTCCGCGCCGAGGCCAGGGAGGACGCCCAGTTCACGCCTGCCGAAGGCGCACCGGGCGACGTAGCGAAGGTGCTGATCTCCGCCGCCCGGTCCGGGCTGAACGCGGTGCACCTGGTCGCCGGTGACCCGTTCGGCCACGATTCGGTGGTCAAGGAGGTGCAGGCCGTGGCCCGCACCGCCGCCCACTTCGAGGTGGTGCCCGGCGTCGGCCAGGCCGAGGGTGTGGCCACCTACGCCGGTGTTCCACTGCCGGGCGTGCGTACCGCCGCCGACGTCGAGGACGTCTCCGCGCTGGACTTCGAGGCGCTGGCCGCGGCCGTCGGCCGGGGCTCACTCGCGCTCGCCGTGGACGCCGGTGACCTCGCCGCCGTCCGGGACGGCCTGCTGGCCGCCGGTGTCGACGGCACCACGGGCGTCGGGGTGACCGGCGACGGCACCGGCGAGACCCAGTACACGACCACGTCGACAGTGGACAGCTTCGTGGCCGCCGCGCTCGGCTTCACCGGCCGCGTCGTGCTCACCGTCGGCGCGGGCGTGGGCCAGCGCGACAAGCTGAGCTGGTGGGAGAACCGCCCGCTGTACGGCTGGAAGGTGCTCGTACCGCGCACCAAGGAGCAGGCCGGCGCGATGAGTGCCCGGCTGCGGGCGTACGGGGCGATTCCGTGCGAGGTGCCGACAATCGCTGTCGAGCCGCCGCGCACCCCGGCGCAGATGGAGCGGGCCGTCAAGGGCCTGGTCGACGGCCGGTACGCCTGGGTGATCTTCACCTCGGTGAACGCGGTCCGCGCGGTCTGGGAGAAGTTCGCCGAGCACGGCCTGGACGCTCGGCACTTCGGTGGCGTCAAGATCGCCTGCATCGGTGAGGCCACGGCGGACGCGGTCCGCGCGTTCGGCATCCAGCCGGAGCTGATCCCCGCCGGGGAGCAGTCCTCCGAGGGGCTGCTGGCCGAGTTCTCGCCGCACGACGAGATCCTCGACCCGGTGGGCCGGGTGCTGCTGCCGCGCGCCGACATCGCCACCGAGACGCTCGCCGCCGGGCTCACTGAGCGAGGCTGGGAGGTCGACGACGTGACCGCCTACCGGACGGTGCGGGCCGCGCCGCCGCCCGCCGAGATCCGGGACGCCATCAAGTCGGGCGGTTTCGACGCGGTGCTGTTCACGTCATCCTCCACCGTGCGGAACCTGGTCGGCATCGCCGGGAAGCCGCACGCGCGGACGGTTGTTGCCGTTATTGGGCCCAAGACGGCGGAGACCGCGACGGAGTTCGGCCTGCGGGTCGACGTCCAGCCGCCGCACGCCTCGGTGCCCGACCTGGTGGAGGCGCTCGCCGCCTACGCCGTAGAGCTGCGCGAGAAGCTGGCCGCCATGCCGGCCAAGCAGCGCCGCGGCTCGAAGGTGCAGGGGCCGACCGCCCTGCGCTTCCGGTAGCCGTCCGAGGAGGCCTCCCATGTCGTACCCCGAGATCCGGCCGCGCCGGCTGCGCCGCAACCCGGCGATCCGCCGGCTGGTGTCCGAGACCCGGGTCGACCCGGCCGAGTTGATCGTGCCTATGTTCGTCAAGGAGGGGCTGACCGAGCCTCGGGCCATCACGTCGCTCCCGGGGGTGCTCCAGCACTCCCGGGACTCGCTGCGCAAGGCGGCGACCGAGGCGGTCCAGGCCGGTGTCGGCGGAATCATGCTCTTCGGGGTGCCCGAGCAGCGGGATCCGACCGGCTCCGGCGGCATCGACCCGAACGGCATCCTGAACGTTGCCATCCGCGACGTGGTGGCCGAGGTGGGCGACGCCACGGTGGTGATGAGTGACCTGTGTCTGGACGAGTTCACCTCGCACGGGCACTGCGGTCTGCTCACCCCCGGCGGTGAGGTGGACAACGACGCCACCCTTGCCGCGTACGCCGAGATGGCGGTGGCCCAGGCCGCCGCCGGGGTCGGCATGGTCGGGCCGTCCGGAATGATGGACGGCCAGGTCGGCGTGGTACGCCGGGCGCTCGACGCGGCCGGTTACCAGGACGTGGCGGTGCTGGCGTACGCCGCGAAGTACGCCTCGGCCTTCTACGGCCCGTTCCGGGAGGCAGTGGAGTCGGCCCTCGAGGGCGACCGGCGCACCTACCAGCAGGACCCGGCCAACCTGCGCGAGTCGCTGCGCGAGGTGGCGCTGGACGTCGCCGAGGGCGCCGACCTGGTGATGGTCAAGCCGGCGCTGCCGTACCTCGACGTGGTGTCGGCGGTGCGGGCCGCGGTGGACGTCCCGGTCGCCGCTTACCAGGTCTCCGGGGAGTACGCGATGGTCGAGGCGGCCGCCGCGAACGGCTGGATCGACAGGGAGCGGGTGATGCTGGAGACGCTCACCTCGATCAAGCGGGCCGGCGCGCAGATCATCCTCACGTACTGGGCGGTCGAGGCCGCCGGTCTGCTCCGCCAGCGCTACTGAGCAAACTGAGCAAACTGGGCAACTGAGCGACCTGTGGAGGTCGCACGGTTCGTCGAGGTTGCGGTGGGCAGCCGCTCACGATGCTCACCCCCGCTAGACCCCGGCTAGACCCCGCCCCCTGTTGCGCGTCCTTTGCTCTGCTTCAACCGGCGCAACACTTTTGGGGTCGGACTGTTGCGTGGGTTGAAGCAGAGCAAAGGAGGCCAACTGTGGTCCCTGCCCTTGCCGACTCGGCATTCCACGGGATTTGTCCACAGGTTTATCCACAGGGATTGAGCCTCGCTGGCGTCGCGGGCATGGTGGGCGGATGGCGTCCGCGCTCGATCCTCCTCTGTCTCCCGGCCCCACCGTCGGCCGCTATCCCATCGCCGGTCTTGTTCGCCGGGCACGTCGAATCGTCCGGCTGAGTCAGCATCAGATGGCCCGCTTCGCAAAGGTCTCGCCCTCGACGGTGGGTCGGGTCGAAGCGGGCAGCCTGGTGCCGAGCCTGGCCGTGCTGGAGCGCCTGCTCGGAGCGGCCGGGCTCTACCTGGTCGTCGTGGACCAGGAAGGCCGAGTCGTCCAACCGATGGCCGACCGTGAGGACGTTCATGACGGGGCGGGCCGCCGTTATCCAACGCACCTCGACACCATCCTCGACCCCCAACCGGGGGAGTGGTGGGGGGACATCTACGGGCTGGCCCGGCCTCCGGAGACCTACCGCCGCAGCTCAGCGGATCGCGAGGCGCGCCGCCGTCGCAGCCAGTGGGAGGTGCGGGTGGCACAGCACCGCAACGCACCACCCCCGCCGATCGTCCACGACTACTACTGACCCCACATCGGTTCACCGGCGCATGTCAGCGGCCCGCCGTGCAGGCATGAGCCTGGACGACGGGCCGCTGATACGGCGCCTGACAGGTCAGTCGTCGTTGGTGATGGTGCCCACCCCCAGCGGATCGGCCAGGCGCAGCCCGGGCACGCCCGCCACCAGCAGCGTCAGCTTCTCGTCCGGCTCCCGCTTGCGGTCACCGCGCACGGTCACCGGGAACGTCAGCGAGGTCTGCCCGGCGGCCAGGGTTCGGCAGCCGACGTACGGGTCGAAGTCCGAGCCGATCTGCGCCGTGAGGCCAACGGTGGCGGCGCAGAGCAGCACCGGCTGGGACAGCGGCCGGGACACGGTGGCGGTGAAGTTGAGCTGCCGGGTGCCCTGGTTGCCCTCGACCACAGCCGTGTCGGCGACGGTCAACGACGCCCGGGACCGGAACCGGGCCACCTGTGGGTCGTGGTCGCTGGAACCGCGCGACCCGTCGCCGGTGAACTCCGCCGGCCAGTCGGCGTTGATGTGCGCCGCCCGCACCTGCACCAGATCGCCGTAGAGCGCGTCGTTGACGAACAGGTGGTCGAGCGTCTGCGCCTGCCCCTCGAAGCTGTACGAGTACGCCGAAGACGGCACGTCAGCGACGAGGTTGTCCCACAGGTTGTGCAGACCCGCCTCGTACAGCGGGGCGAGCTGGTCCGACGGAGTGGGCTGACTGCCCGTCGCGATCGGATCGTCCGGACGCGGGAACACGTTCAGGTCCCCGCCGTACACCACACGCGCGTGCGCGTCGGCCGCCTCGATGGCGGTGACGATCGCCGCGCCGTACGCCGCCTGCTCCCGACGTTGCCCGATCCGGCTGTCCGGGCCGGAGGAGTAGTGGTTGCTGAGCGCGTACAGGGTGAACCGCTCGGTCGAGCCGGGCGCTGCCGCCACGCTGAACTTCCCCAGCTGGGGAGCGCGGGTGAAGACGTTGTTGCCGTCCTTGCCGGTCGAGGTGTCCACGTCGGAGGGGAGCACCGCGTTGAGCGCCTTCGGGTTCTGCACGTCGGCGTTGGCAGGCAGCCCTGGAGCCCGGTACTGAACGGTCGGCGTCGACCCCAGCAGCGGGTCGCCAGCCGTCGCGGCCGCAAGCGAGAGCCGGTCGGTGCGGTACAGGAACGCGGCGGTGATACCGCGGGCGTCCGCGCCGGTCCGGTCATAGGCGGCGGCGTACGTCGGTCCGCCGGCCGCAGCCACCGCGAGCGCCAACTCCTGGATGCTGTCCGGCGCACCGTCGGCGTTGTTGGTGTCACCGCAGGCCAGCACCGCCCCGGACACCGTGCAGATGTCCTGGTCCTCGGCTTCCTGCACAAGGATCAGGTCCGGTGCGTGCAGGTCCTTCACGATCTGGTCGGCGAGCGCGGTGAGCTGCTGCCGGTAGTCCGCCTCGCTGCTCGGCACGTAGTCGAACGGCGGGCTGACCCCGGTGCAGCCGGCGTTACCGGCGAAGTCGCAGCCGTCGAACGGGTCGTCGCGGTAGTCGTACAGGTTCTCCACGTTGTAGGTGGCGACCGCCACCTCCTGCGACCGGTCGGCCGGCTTCGGAGGGTTGTTCTTCGACGGGTCGGCCCCGGCTGCGAAGTCCGCCCGCTCGACCTGGACGCCGTACTTCTCGAACGAGTAGTAGACGCCGCCCACCGCGTCGGCGCGCAGCGCATCGAAGGTGTGCGCCGGCGGCAACAGCGCGGTGCTGTCCCCGGCGGTGGCCTTCACACCCATGCTGCCCAGCAGCACCCGCTGGCCGTTGCCGTCGTCGAAGCGGCGGGTCGGGTCGTTGTCCAGCGGGTGGGAGTCCCGGAAGACCCGCCGGGCGTACGGGTCGGCACGGTCCAACAGCGGGTCGTCCCGGTCGACGACCCACAGCTCGGCGTCGGCCGTGGACGAGAAGACGTCCCGGCCGCTCACCGCGCCGCTGCCCGCGCGTACGCGCATCCGGGAGCCCTCGTGCCGCTCCCAGAACCGCTGCGCGTCGGTCAACTCGACAGGCGGCACCGCGTCGGTCACCGCGACCGCCGAGTTGACGTCCAGGCCGGTGGCGATCCGGCGGACCAGCGAAGCACCGGAGAGCTGGGTGAAGTTGAAGTACTCCGACACCCGGGCCCGCAGCACCACCTCGTCGCCGACCGTCGGCACGTAGCCGCCGATCAGCGAGGTGAACGTGCCCATGAACACGAAGATGCCGTCAGAGCTTGTCGGATCGCCGTCGGTGTCACCGGTGCGGCTCTGCAGGAAGAAGCCGTGCTGCTCCGCCCCGGCCGACGTACGCGCCAGGGTCAACTGGGTGATCACGCCGCGTACGTCGTACATGCTGCTGCTCGTGCTGTTGCCGCTCGCCGGCGCGAGCGGTGACCGGTCGGTCGGCCCCGACTCGGCGTCGGTGGTCGGGCCCTGCACCTCGCCGACTGTCAGCTCCCGGGTGACCTGCACGGCAAGCGCGCAGCTCGCGCTGCCACCGTCGGCGTCCGTCGCGGTGAGGGTGACGGTGTACGCCCCGGCGGCGAGGTCCGCGCTCGTGGCGACCGTGGCCCGGGCGGTGCCGCCCACCTCGTCGGCGGGGGTGACGGTGGTGCGAGTGATCGAGCCGGTGGCCGGGGTCGGGTTGACCGCGGTCACCGCCAGGTCGACGATCGTGTCGTCGGGGTCGGTCGCGATGATCTCGCGGGTCGCCGCCGTTCCGGCAGCGGTCACCAGCGGCCCACCGCAGGTAAGTGTGGCCGGCACGTCGACAGGCCCACCGCCGTCCATGGTGTGCGTGCCGAGCCCGTCGAACGTGTCGACAGGGAAGCCGGCCCACTGCGCGGCCGGGTCGAACGCGTCCGACGGATCGGTGTCACCAGCGGTCACCGACGGCAGCCGGCGCAGCGTGTTGTCGGCCGTGCTGGTGACGCCGGCACCCCACTCGCTGCCCGGGTCGACGCCCACCTGACCGATCGAGTCGAGCACTGTGCCACCCCGACGCAGCACGATCGCGTCGTCGCCGTTGAACAGGCCCGCCCCGGTGGTCTGGTCGGCCTGGGCGAGGATCGCGGCCCCGGCCGACGCGCTGGCGAACACGAACACGTCGCCGGCGGCCACGCTTCCGGTCAACGCGATGGTGGTCGCCGTGGTGGAGCCATTGAAGTAGAGCTGGAGCTGGTAGCCGCCAGCGGACAGGTCGACGGTGTCGCCGGTGCCGTTGAACAGCTCGAGCGCCTTGTTGTTCGACGAGCCTTCGACGTACTCGGAGATGAAAAGGTCGGTGGGCGCGGCGCTGGCCGCGGTCGGTGCGACGCCGAGAGCCGCGACGGTAACAGCGGCGGTGGCGGTCGCGAGCACAGCCATGGTGCGGCGCGGGCGCATAGGGCCTCCACGATGGGTGGACAGGAGTCAACGCACGTTAAGGTGCGCGGCTGTCCACCGTCCATCCCTCATTGGACAGTTTCGTGAATTCCTCAGCGCGGCGGGTCGAGCCGGTGCACCAGCTCCGCGACGTCGACGCTGTATTCGCACCAGTCCCGGTCGGGCCGGTAACCCAGCTCCGCGTTGACCTTGAGCATGGCCTCGTTGGCCTGCGCGTTCCAGGTCTGCACCTCGGCCAGCTCCGGCTCGGCAGAGCGCAACTCCAGCAGCATCCGGGCCTTGATCGCCCGGTCGATGCCGTAGCCCCGGTGGCTCTGCACGACGATCGTGTCGTACTGGTCGGCGCGCGTCGGGTGCTGCGCCGGCACCACCACCTCGGTCAGGCCCGCCACCTCGCCGGTCTGCTCGTGCCGGGCCAGCACGATGTACGGCTTCATGCCACGGCGGTGCAGGGTGTTCAGGCTGTCCCGTAGCCGCTCGGGATCGTAGGAGCTGGGGCGCAGCTCGCCGTCCTCCACGTCGCGCACCTCGGCCTTGGCCTTGGCGTACGACTCGATCAGGTCATCCGGCGGGCCGCCGGGGAAGAACTCCAGCTGGTAGCCCGACCCGATCCCGGTGGCCATCTCGGTCAACTCGGCCCAGTCGACAGTGGCCAGGTCAAGCACGCTGCGTGTCTCCACGTACTCCCGGGTGAAGCCGAGCGACTCGTAGAAGCCCACCGCCGGCGTGTCACCGACCACCTCGACGCCGATCGACTGGAAGCCCTCCTGATAGACCCGGCGGGCGGCGCGCAACACCAGGTCACGGCCGAGGCCGCTGCGTCGCACGGAGGGGTGCACCAGCACCTCGATCACGCCGATGTCACCCAGGAGCAGCACGTGGACCTGCCCGAGGACCGCGCCCGGATCGCCGGGGCCGGTCGGCTCGGCCTGGGCGATCCAGGAGATCCGCCGTTCACCGGGCATCACCTCGGCGAGGTATTCCCGCAGGGAGGTCTCGCGCCACGGCGGGTCCTGCGGAAGATCGGCCGCCAGAACCGCGTTCAGCGTGGACAGCAGCGACGCGATCTCGGCGGACGACGCCGTCCTAGGGTCCCACTCGCGCACCATCACCCGTCTAGCTTGCCGCTTACAACTGCTTGGGGGAAGTGTCCAGACCTCCAATGTATGCGGACGATCACTTCACGTACGGCTGGCTTGTCCGTATCGGTTCGCAGTGTCGTATACGGCCTGGGCGTACCGGCGCACGTCGTTGTACGACAGGATCGCGTTCCACCAGTCGCCCGGGATGCTGAGATTCCGGCCGCCCTTGCACAGGTAGTTGCCGGCCGCCAGCGCGGCGTCGTCCAGGTCGTGCGGGTTCTTGACACCGTCACCGTCGGCGTCCGCGCCGATTTCCTGCCAGGTGGTCGGGATGAACTGCATCGGCCCGATCGCTCGGTCGTAGGTGGTGTCCTTGTCGAGCACCCCACGGTCGGTGTCGATGATCCGCATCCGGCCGCCGTTGCCGTCCAGCGGCAGACCGATGATTTCGGGAAGCGCCCTGCCGTCCTGCCCCAGCCGCGCGCCGTTTGCCGAGCCGTGGCCCGACTCGACCTGGCCGATCGCGGCGAGCGTGGTCCAGCTCAGCGCGCAGCTGCGGTTGGTCTGGGAGAGGACCCACTCGGCGTACCCGTACGCCTGCATGGCGACCGGGGGAATGCCGACCTTGGCGCCGACCTGCTGAGCCCAGCCCGCCAGGGCGTCCGAGGGGCGACCACCACTGCCCGGCAGCCCGGCGCCCGGACCGGTGGGCAGCCCGCCGCCGGGCAGCGGGCCGGTGGGCAGCGGGCCGGTGGGCAGCGGGCCGGTGGGGAGCGGCGCGGTCGGCAGCCCTGTTGGTAGTGGGCCGGTGGGCAGCGCGGACGGCATCACCGGCGGCATGGGCGCGGTAGGCGTGATGGAGGCGTCGGCCGCCACTGGTCGGGGCGCGCGGATTGTCGCCGGGACGAGCAGCGCACCCGCTGCGGCGGTCGCGGCTACCAGGGCCAGCAGGAAGAGCCCGGGGAGTGTGAGCCGGCCGCTGGGTCGGCGGGACCAGTCGCGGGTCGCCCGGACGGCTGTCGCCGCTGCCTGGCGGGGTGGTGGCAGGCTGCGGCGACCCGCGTGTGCGAACGGCACCCGTCGCCGGCGGCCGCCTCCGGGCGCTGGCGGGACGGCGACGCCGTCCGCCTTGGTCACCGTTGGGTCCGCCACGGCGGCACCCGCCGTAGACGCAGCCGGCGCCGCGCCGGCCCCGTCGTCGGCGGCCCCGTCCTTCGCGGCCCCGTCCTTCGCGGCAACGTCCTTGGCGGCAACGTCCTTGGCGTCGGCGGCCTTCGTGTCGGCGGCCTGGCCGTCGCTGGCCTTCGCGTCGCCCGGTTCGGCGTCGCTGGCCTTCGCGTCGGCGGTTGACGTCTCGGCGCTCGGATCGGTCGGCGAGGTCGCGGCGGCCGATTCGCTGTCGGGCGGGTCGGCCTTCGCAGCGTCGGCAGGGGCGTCGGCCGCCGGGGAACCGGTTGTGGTGGAGGCGGTCGCCTCGGTCGGCGCGGCCCCGCTGGTCGGGTCGACCGACGCGTCCGGCCTGCTGCCACTCAACCAGGGACGGCGAGGGCGGGGCAGTTTTCGGGGCGCCGGATCAGGTGCGGCTCCCGAACCGTGGAGCGGGCCGTCCAGCGGCGCGGCGGGCCGCAGCGGTTGCACACGCGTCTTGTCCTCGCCGTCCGCCACCCGTCGAGTATCACTCATGTCACCGGTGGGCGTCAGGTCCACGTACCCTGGTTGTCATGCCCCGGTACGAGTTCCGCTGCCGCGCCTGCGGCGACACATTCGAGGTCAACCGCCCGATGGCGGCTGCCAGCGCGCCGGCCACCTGTCCACAGGGTCACGCCGACACGGTCAAACTGCTCTCTGCTGTCTCGGTCACCGGCCGCGGTGCCGGTGGCCCCGCCGGTGGCGCACCGGCTTCCGCCGGGGGCGGCTGCTGCGGCGGCGCCTGCGGCTGCTGATCGGCCGGATAGCAGCCGACGGGTGGGCCCGGTCCTTGCCGGGAGAGGGCCCGAGTGGCACCTTGAGGCGGCACTTGCCCGGCCGTTCTCACGATGCGTGACCGCTCGTACTCAGGCAGCATGAACCCGACGTTACGGGCGGAGGTTTCCACGCATGTCGCCACGGAGCCAGCTGCCGAGCGGTTGGGTGACCTTCGTGTTCACCGACATCGAGGGCTCGACCCGGCTGGCCCAGTTGCTTGGCGCAGACTACCGACCGGTGCTCGCGGAGCACCGCCGGCTGCTGCGTCGCACACTTGCCGCCACGGGTGGCGCGGAGCTGTTGACCGAGGGCGATTCGTTCTTCCTGGCCTTCGACGACGCGGCGGCGGCGCTTACCGCGTGCCTGACCGCCCAGCGAGCGTTGGCGAGTCACGACTGGCCCACCGAGGAGGCCGCCCCCCGGGTGCGGATGGGCCTGCACACCGGTTATGCCGAGCCGGGCGACGGTGAGTACGCCAGCCCCGAGGTGCACCGGGCCGCCCGGGTGGCCGCAGCCGCGCACGGTGGGCAGGTGCTCTGTTCGGCGTCCACGGCCCGCCGCGCCGATCCGCTGCCACCCGGTGCCACCCTGCTCGACCTGGGCCTGCACCGGCTGCGCGGCTTCGACGACCGGGAACGACTGTTTCAGCTCGTCGCGCCCGGCTTGGAGCGGCAGTTCCCCCGCCCTCGCACCGCCGACGCGGTGGCGCACAATCTGCCGACCCAGGTGACGTCGTTCGTCGGCCGGCGGGTCGAACGGGCCGAGCTGGGCCGGCTGGTGGAGCAACACCGACTGGTCACCGTGCTGGGTGCGGGCGGCGCGGGCAAGACCCGGCTCGCCGTCGAGGTGGCTGCTGGGGTGGTCGAGGCGTACCCGGACGGGGTCTGGTTCGTCGACATCGCCGCGGTGACCGACCCGGGGTTGGTGGCGTTCGCCGTCGCCGCGGTGCTCGGCCTGCGGCCCGAGCCGGGCCGGCCCATGCTTGACACCCTTGTCGAGTACGCGGCGGCTCGCCGGATGCTCGTCGTGCTGGACACCTGCGACACACAGCCGTCCGCCTGCGCCGAGGTCATCTCGCGGTTGCTCTCCGGCGGGACCGGCGTGCGGGTGTTGGCGACCAGCCGCGAGTCGTTCAGCCTGCCCGGCGAGGTGGTGTGGCGGATCCCGCCGCTCTCTGTCGACCCGCGGCCGGACGGCGCGGAGAGCGACGCGGTGGCGTTGTTGCTGGACCGTACGGCGGCGGCGCGCGGCGGTCGGCAGCCGGAGGCGTCCGAGTCGGCCGATCTGCGCCGGGTGGTGCAGCGGTTGGACGGGTTGCCGCTCGCGATCGAGTTGGCGGCGGCCCGGCTGCGGGTGCTCTCGGTGGGTCAGCTCGCCGAGCGGTTGGACGACGTACTCGGAACGTTGGACGCGGGCCGTGCGGAGCCGGAGCCGCCGCCGGTGGAGCGGGGCTGGTCGGGTAATCAGCAGGACACCGTGGATCTGGTGGCCGCGGCGATCGGGACGCCACCGCCCAGCCCTGCGACCAGGGCGGTGTACCGCTCCGCCACCGAACGGCACCTGACCATGCAGGCGACCGTCACCTGGTCGTACCGGACGTTGGGCCCTCGGGCCGCGCGGCTGCTGCGGTGGCTGGCGGTGTTCGCCGGGCCTGTGGACCTGCCGACTGTGGAGTGGCTGCTGGGCGACGACCCGCTGGATCCGCTGTCGGTGCTTGTGGACAAGTCGATGGTGCTCGCCGAGCCGCGTGCCGCCGGCAGCTCGTACCGGATGCTCGACCCGATCCGGGCGTACGCCGCGCGGCGGCTGGTCGAGGCGGGTGAGGAACACGCGGCCCGGGACCGGCACGTGGCCTGGTCGGCGCACGCGCTGGACCGCGCGCACCTGGGTCCGGACGGTCGGCCGGTGACGCTGTCGCTGTACACCCTCGATCCGTTGGCCGGCGAGCTGCGGGCCGCGCTGCGGTGGTGCGCCACCGGCGGCAGCGCCCGTGCCGGTCTCCGGCTGGCCGGGGGCCTGGACCAGTGGTGGCGCGAGCGTGGGCTGGCCCGGGAGGGTCGGCTCTGGCTGTTCCGGCTGTACGGGCGGATCGCCGAGACGGGCGAGCGGATTCCGGAGGCGGAGCTGGCGGCGGCGTACCACATGCATTCGCTGCACGCGGGCGCCGACGGGGAGTTCGCCGAGGAGCTGCGCTACTCGCAGCGGGCGGAGGCGGCGGCCCGGCAGGCTGGTGACGCCGGGCTGCTGGCCCGGGTGCTCGCCGGCCGGGCGGCGCCGCTCGTCGACATGGGCCAGTTCGTCGAGGCCGAGCGGGTGTGCCGGGAGGTCATCGACTGGGCCCACGGGCAGGACGTGGTCGGGGAGGCGCTGTTCGCGGTGTTCAACCTGGCGCAGTTGCTGTGGCGGCGCGGCGCGCTGGAGGAGGCGGCCGAACTGC
This sequence comes from Micromonospora sp. NPDC000316, assembly GCF_042898885.1. Classification (NCBI taxonomy): domain Bacteria; kingdom Bacillati; phylum Actinomycetota; class Actinomycetes; order Micromonosporales; family Micromonosporaceae; genus Micromonospora; species Micromonospora sp. NPDC000316. The sequence continues at coordinate 98,979 of NZ_JBIAZG010000004.1, read as the reverse complement.
TGGCGGCGGCGCGCCCGGTGGAGGCGGCGCGGCCGGTGGAGCGGGGCCGACGTTCGGTGGACATGCTGCTCGGAATGGTCGCCCTGGCCCGGGGCGACGTGATCGCCGCGCACGAGCACCTGCTGGTGGCGTTGCGTTCGCGGATGTACCACGGCTACCACGGTCGAGCGTGCGACACGTTGAACGCGATCGCGGTGCGCTGTGCGTTGAGCGGGGAGCGGTCGACGGCGGCCCGCCTGTTCGGGGCGGCGCAGGCCACCCGGTCGAGCATGCGGGGGGCGCCGGGCATCTACGGCGAGTACTGGGCTGAGCAGCAGGCGCAACTGCGTGGGGAGTTGGGTGACGCGGCGTTCGACGACGCGTACGGCGAGGGTGCCGAGTTGGGGTTGGACGAGGCGGTCACGCTGGCGCTCGACGTGGAACACCCGGACCTGGCGGCGGACTCGACCCGGTTCAGCACCGGCTTGGCCCAGCCCACACCGCGTCGCCCCGCCGACCCCGATCGCTACCCCGCCACCAGAACCGAACGCGCCTGACCCGCCCACCCCCCTGTCGCGTGCGAGGGGTGGGCGGGGAGCGGGGGTCAGCGGGCGGCGGCGCGGGCTTCGGCGTCGGCCTTCATCCGGGCGGCGCGGTCGATGTCGGCCTGCTGGACGGCGGCCACCGAACCGAAGATGCTGACTGCCTGGTAGTAGGTCCAGGCGAGGCTGTTGCATGCCGGGCGGACGACCGCGTTGTAGGTGGCGCAGACCCGCTTCAGGTCCGCGTAGAAGGCGTTGTCGAGGCGGGCCTTGTTGGCCGGGAACTGACTTACCGCCTTGTAGTTGCGGTAGCCGAAGTCGTGCCGGTAGCAGCTCATGTTGAACGTGAAGCCGAGCGGGTTGTCCGGGCTGGACGAGCAGTAGTCGGTGGACCAGTTGAAGTTGTACTCGGCCCACGGTGCCCGGTTGACCCGGGCGCTGTTCCACGAGTTGTAGCTGGACGCGCTTGTCTGCGTCCAGCTGGAGAGCACCGACAGCTTCTGCTGGGGGGTGACGGCTGCGGCGGCGGGGGAGGCGACGGCGATGGTGGCGAGCAGTGCGAGCGCGCCCGAGGCGAGCAGGGTGGTGAGACGTCGGGGCACGGGTTACCTCCGCGGGGGTGAGCGGGGAAGTTACCGGCGGGTTACCGGGTGTCGACAAGTTTCGATCAACTGATCAACTGGACGGTATGCGCCTCGCCAACTATTGGTGACATGCGTTGAAACAGACGAATGCCCCGGGTGTCGTGGCACCCGGGGCATTCAGCAGGGGTCGTACGGTCAGCGCATAACGAAGGCCGGCGGGCTGGCCGGGCTCTCGTTGGCGGTCCGGTCCAACGCGGTCACCTGGTAGGTGTAGCGCCGGCCCGGCTCGGCGGAGGTGTCCACCCAGGACTGCGCCCCGGGCGTGGCCCGAACGGTGTCGATCAGGTGGGCGGCGTCCGCGATGCCGCACCGGCCCGCAAGCGTGGTGCCGTCGAACCGGTAGATCGCGTACGAGGTGGCCGTACCCAGGGGGCCAACGCCGTCGGCGGGCTGCCGCCAGGTCAGCCGTACGCCGTCAGCCTCCCGAGCGGCCTTGGTGACCACCGGGAAGAGCAGGGGCCGGGCCGGCAGGTGCGGCATTGTCGGCACCAGCGCCGGCCGGGAGTAGTGCTCGGCGGCGTAGATGTCGGTGGCGCCGAGCCGGTTGGCGCGTACCTGCACGGCCGAGAAGTGCACATTGCCCTGCACCTCGGGGTACGACCGGTTGAGCGTCAGATGGTCGGACAGCTCGCGCGGGTTCTGCCAGAACGGCCCGTACGCCGGGTCGCCGCTCTTGTAGTCGGCCTGGCCGATGTAGAGCTGCACGCGGGTGCCGCGCACCGTCTCGGCCCACCACGGGACCAGCCGGGCGTAGTCGGCGGCCGGGTACTGGCCGATGTACCAGTAGAGCTGCGGCACCACGTAGTCGATCCACTCCTGCTTGATCCACTTGCGGGTGTCGGCGGAGATGATGTCGTACGACTGGCTGCCGGTCGTATCCGAGCCGAGCGGGTCGGCGGACTGGTTGCGCCAGATGCCGAACGGGCTGACCCCGAACTTCACCCACGGCTTCGCCGCCTTGATCTTGCCGTTCATCTCCTGGATCAGCAGGTTGATGTTGTCCCGCCGCCAGTCTGCCCGGTCGGTGAACCCCCTGTTGTACGCGGCGAACGCGGCATCGTCGGGCACCTGGTGGGTGCCGCTGGGGTAGGGGTAGAAGTAGTCGTCGAAGTGCACGCCGTCGACGTCGTACCGCCGAACCGCGTCCATCATCGCGGTCTGGACGAACTCGCGTACCTCCGGAATGCCGGGGTTGTAGTAGAGCCGGCTGCCGGCGACGCCGGCCGGCGGGTACGCGAAGGTCCAGTCCGGGTGCTGCCGCGCCGGGTGGCCGGGAGCGAGTTGGGAGAGCTCCGCGCCAGCACCGCCGGGGGCCGGCATGGAGACGCGGTACGGGTTGAACCAGGCGTGGAACTCCAGGTTGCGGCGGTGTGCCTCGCTGACGAGGAAGGCCAGCGGGTCCCAGCCTGGGTCCTGACCACGGATGCCGGTCAGGTATTCCGACCAGGGCTCGTGCGGCGACGGCCAGAGGGCGTCGGCGGTTGGCCGGACCTGGACGACTACGGCGTTGTGGTTGAGTCGTTCGGCGAGGTCGAGCAGGTCGCGGTATTCGGCCTGCTGGGCGGCGATCCGGTCCGGGCTGGTCTGGGACGCCTTGCTGGGCCAGTCGATGTTGACGACCGACGAGATCCACATCGCCCGGAACTGCCGTTTCGGCGTGGCCGGGTCGGTGACGCAGGCGGCGGAGGAGGTTGCGGCGCTCGCGGGGGTGGCGGCGTTCGCGGGGGTGGCGGCGACGAGCGTGCCGAGCAGGGCCGCGACCAGCCCGGCGGCTCCGAGTCGAGGTGCCTTCATGCGGTGTGTCCCTTCGTTGGGGCTCCCGGTGTCCTGGGCGACAGGGGTCGGCAAGATTCGCCGTCGCCTATTTGCCTCTGGAAGGAAATTTTCACACTCCGGGTCGTCGCCGCAAGGGGTTCACACCAGATCGCGTCATGTTTCCGGCGTGGTTGGTGACGCCCGTCGCTGGGTAGCAACGCCGGTCACCGGCCGCCACGGGGGTGGTCGCGCGGTGGGAGGGGTGAGCGCATGTCCGTGCTGCGAACCAAACCAATCCAGGACGTCATAGCCCAGGGCGAGGCCGACGGCACCGACGGCAAACTGGGGCTCAAGAGGCGGCTCGGCGCCGTCGACCTCACCGGCTTCGGCATCGGCATCGTGATCGGCACCGGCATCTTCACGCTCACCGGCATCGAGGCCCGCGACAGCGCCGGGCCGGGCGTGGTGATCTCCTTCGGCATCGCCGGCGTGGTCGCCCTGCTCGCCGCCCTCTGCTACGCCGAACTGGCCTCCAGCGTGCCGACGGCCGGCAGCGCCTACACCTACGCGTACGCCACGATGGGCGAGATCGTCGCCTGGATCATCGGCTGGGACCTGCTGCTGGAGTTCGCACTCGGCGCGGCGGTGGTGGCCCGCGGCTGGTCCGGTTACCTCGCCGAGCTGCTCGACCTGCCAACCCGCTGGTTCGGCGAGGAGGGCAGCACGGTAAACGTCGGCGCGATCGCCATCGTGCTGATCCTCGGCATCGTGGCGATCGTCGGCATCCGGGAGTCCGCCCGGATCACCAACCTGCTGGTGCTGGTCAAGGTGGCCATCTGCGTCTTCGTGGTGGTGGCCGGGCTGTTCTTCGTCCGGGCCGCCAACCTCACCCCGTTCATCCCGCCGGCCGAGCCCGCCGGCAGCGGCGACGACGGCATCAAGCAGCCGGTCACCCAGGCGCTGTTCGGGCTGGAACCGTCGGTCTTCGGCTTCGTCGGGGTGCTCAGCGCCGCCGCCGTGGTCTTCTTCGCGTACACCGGCTTCGAGGCCGTGGCCAACCTCGGTGAGGAGACGCGCAAGCCCAAGCGGGACCTCACCCTGGGTCTGCTCGGCACGCTGCTGATCTCCACGGTCCTCTACATCGGCGTGTCGCTCGTGGTGGTCGGCATGGTGCCCTACACCGAGATCGACAGGGGCGCACCCATCGCGTCGGCCTTCGAATCGGTAGGCGCGGGCTGGGCGGCGGTGCTGGTCTCCATCGCCGCGGTCGCCGGCCTGACGAGCGTCATCCTTGTCGACCTGGTGGCGATGGGCCGGATCGGCTTCGCCATCGCCCGGGACGGGTTGATCCCGCCCTCGATCGCAGCTGTGCACCCGCGCTGGGGCACTCCGTACCGGATCTCGGCGATCATGACGGTGGCGGTCGCGCTGCTGGCCGGCTTCCTGCCGCTGTCCGCCCTGGCCGACCTGGTCAGCATCGGCGCCCTCTGCGCGTTCGTGCTGGTCTCGGTCGCGGTGCCGATCCTGCGCCGCAAGCGCCCCGACCTGGAGCGCCCGTTCCGGGTGCCGTTCTCGCCGGTGCTGCCGATCGTGTCCGCGCTCGCCTGCTTCTACCTGATGCTCAACCTGTCGGTGGAGACCTGGCTGCGGTTCCTGGCCTGGATGCTGCTCGGCGCGGTGATCTACTTCGGCTACGGCTACCGCCGCAACCGGCTCGCCCAGCACCAGCCCGCCGTCGCCCCGTCGCCCCGCGAGCCGTCCGCCTGACCCGACGTTGTGCGGAAGGGCCCCCACGTCGCACGAGGCCGGCCTGCGAGTCCCCGGGGACGTGGCGGTGGCCGGCTTCGACGACATCGAGGACGGCCGGTTCTCGATCCCGACGCTGACCACGGTCGCGCCGGACAAGGAGCGGATCGCGCGCCTCGCCGTCGAACTGCTCGCCAACCGCCTGGACGGCGACCAAGCCGCCCCCGCCCGCGAACTATCCGCCCCCTACCGCCTAGAACAAAGAGAATCCACCCACCCCTGACCTACCCCGGCTGGGTGTGGGGGGTTAGTCGAAGAAGCGGGCTAGGTGGGATGGGGGTGCTGGGTTTTCGTCGGGGGGTAGCGGAGTCAGGTCGGCGAAGATGGAGGCGCCGTCGCAGCCGGCGTGCAGCGGATACCAGCGCGGGGTGCCCGGAGGCCGTAGCTGGCAGATCCCCTTGAACGTCTGCACGTCCATCAGCCGGACGTGTGTCGGGTCCGCCACCGCGTTGACGTGCCCCCACCACGGGCTCATCACATGCAGTACGCCGCCCGGGCGGAGCACCCGGTGGCACTCGTCCACCAGGGGCAGGAAGTCGATCAGGTGCTCCAGGATGTGTACGGCGAAGAGGACGTCCACCGAGTTGTCGGCCAGCGGCAGCGAGCCGGAGAGGTCCGCCACCGCGTCCACGCCCGGCGCCGGGAAGATGTCCAGCCCCAGGTTGCCCTGCCACTGCTTCGTCGGCCCGCAGCCGAGGTCCACCACCACCGGGTCCCGCCCGCCGACGCCGACCCGGCACCAGACGCCGTAGACGCCGGCCAGCCGGCCCACCAGATCCCGCACCAGCCGCAGGTCGTCGGGCTCGCCCACCTCACCACTGAGGTGGGCCACCCCCCTGTCGAACCGCACCTCGACCGCCAGACCACGCAGCCGGTCGTCGTGCCGGACCTGATCCGCCCACGCCTGCGCGAGGAACTCGTCGATCGCCCGCAGCCGGTCGGCCGAGGGTGGAGTCTGTGCCAAAGCAACCATTCAGGGCCACCTCCTGCCGCGCGTTACCCACATCCGCGCCCGATATGCCCCACTCGCCCGATCAGCATCGGGCGTCCGGCGCGGCGTTGGGTCGGCGTGGCGCTGGGTCGGGCTGGCGCTGGGGTCGGCTATCGAGGAGGGCCGGGGAACCGGAGCGAGCGTGATTCCACTGCGGCATCAAGATGCCCCAGCGGAATCATGCTGACGACTAGTTCCGAGACCCGAGCCCCGAGCGAAAGCCGGAACCAGAACCACGCGCCCGTGCTCGTGGGCAGGCCTCGCGCGGGTGTGGCGGATCGCGCCGGGGCCGCGGGTGCGTGGCCGGGCCGGGCGGGACGGGGCGGGACGGGGTGCGGTAGGTCAGCCGGAGAGGGTGCGGCGGCTGGGTCGGCCTCCGGCACGCATTCGTTGACGTGGTTGCGGGGCGGCCGGCTTCGGCCGCTTGAGGTGGTAGCGGTGCAGCTCGTTGTTGCCGGGCAGGGACGGGTCCTCGCTCATCGCGACCAACTCCCAGCCCTGGTCGCCGGCCCGGTTCAGGTGGGCCAGCGACGTGTCGCCGTAGGGCGTCACGTCGACCATCGAGCCGTCCGGGCCGTACCAGACGAAGACGACCTCCCAGCCGAGGTCGGTGGTCGCCGCCTGGCGACGGCGGACCAGCAGGGCGTACTCCCACTTGAGCATGGCGTCATTCTCACCCCGCGACGGTCCGCCGGCACGGATCAATCCTCGGCGATCCGCCCGCCGTCGACCCGGAGCCGCCGGTTCGTCTCGATGGCGGCAAGCATCCGCCGGTCGTGGGTGACCAGCAGCAGCGTGCCGGGGTAGCTGGCCAGAGCCGATTCGAGCTGCTCGATGGCGGGCAGGTCCAGGTGGTTGGTGGGCTCGTCGAGCACAAGCAGGTTGACGCCGCGACCCTGGAGCAGGGCCAGCGCCGCCCGCGTCCGCTCGCCGGGGGAGAGGGTGGCCGCCGGCCGCGGCACGTGCGCCGAACGCAGCCCGAACTTGGCGAGCAGGGTCCGCGCGTCCGCAGGCGACATGTGGGGTACGGCGGCGTGGAACGCGTCGATAAGTGGCGCGTCGCCGAGGAACAGCCCTCGGGCCTGGTCCACCTCGCCGACCACCACCCCCGGCCCCAGCGAGGCGGTGCCCTCATCCAGCGGCAGCCGGCCCAGCAGTGCGGCCAGCAGGGTGGATTTGCCCGAGCCGTTCGCCCCGGTCACCGCCACCCGGTCTGCCCAGTCGATCTGGAGGTCGATCGGCCCGAGCGTGAACCCGCCACGGCGTACCACGGCACCTCGAAGCGTGGCCACGACGGCGCCGGCGCGGGGCGCGGCGGCGATCTCCATGCGCAGCTCCCACTCCTTGCGGGGCTCCTCGACCGTGTCGAGACGCTCGATCAGCCGTTCGGTCTGCTTGGCCTTGGCGGCCTGCTTCTCACTGGCCTCGCTGCGGAACTTGCGGCCGATCTTGTCGTTGTCGGTGGCCTTGCGGCGGGCGTTCTTCACGCCCTTCTCCATCCAGCCCCGCTGGGTGCGGGCCCGTGCCTCCAGCCCAGCCTTGGTGTCGGCGTACTCATCGAAATCCGCGCGGGCGTGCCGGCGCGCCACCTCGCGCTCCTCCAGGTAGGCCGCGTAGCCGCCGCCGTACTGGTTGATCTGCTGTTGGGGCAGGTCCAGCTCCAGCACACGGGTCACCGTGCGGGTCAGGAACTCCCGGTCGTGGCTGACAAGCACCGTGCCGGCCCGCAACCCGGTGACGAACTCCTCCAGCCGTTCCAGGCCGGCCAGGTCCAGGTCGTTTGTCGGCTCGTCGAGCAGGAACACGTCGTAGCGGCTGAGCAGCAGCGACGCCAGCCCGGCCCGGGCCGCCTGACCGCCGGACAGCCCTGTCGTCGGATGGTCCAGGTCGACCGCGAGCCCCAGGTCGGCGCTTACCTGCTCGGCGCGTTCGTCCAGATCCGCGCCGCCGAGGGCGAGCCAGCGCTCCAAGGCGTCGGCGTACGCGTCGTCGGCCCCCGCCGCCCCGGCGGTCAGCGCCTCGGCCGCCGCGTCCATGGCGGCCTGCGCGGCGGTCACCCCGGTCCGGCGGGACAGAAAGTCGCGGACCGTCTCGCCCGGTCGCCGTTCCGGCTCCTGCGGCAGATGCCCGACGCTCGCGGTGGGCGGGCTGAGCCGGACGCTTCCGGCCTCCACCGGCAGCAACCCGGCGAGGGTACGCAGCAGCGTCGACTTGCCGGCGCCGTTCGGCCCGACCAGGCCCACCACGTCACCGGGGGCGACCACCAGGTCCAGGTTGGCGAAGAGTGGGCGGTCCCCGTGCCCGGCGGCCAGGTCCTTGACGATCATCGTGGCGCTCATCAGGACCGCAGCCTATCCGGCTGCCCGCATACGACCCGACGGCAGCGGGCACACTCAACGGCGTGGTGACCACTCTCGCGATCGACTGCGGTGGCGGCGGCATCAAGGCGTCCGTACTCGACGAGGCCGGCACGATGCGCGCACGGCCGCTGCGGGTGCCGACGCCGTACCCGTTGCCGCCCGCGCTGTTCGTCCAGACGCTGCTGGACCTGGGCAGGCAGCTACCGACGGCGGACCGGCTGACCGTCGGCATGCCCGGCATGATCCGGCACGGAGTGGTGGTGGCCACCCCGCACTACGTCACAAGAAACGGGCCACGTACCCGCGTCGACCCCGACCTGCTGGCCGAGTGGTCCGGCTGGGACGCGCGAGGTGCGCTTGCCGACGCGTTCGGGGTGCCGGCGCTCGTGCTCAACGACGCGGAGGTGCACGGGGCCGGGGTGGTCGCCGGCACCGGCTGCGAGCTGGTGCTCACCCTCGGGACAGGGCTGGGCAGCGCCCTCTTCGACGGTGGACGGCTCGCACCGCACCTGGAGCTGTCCCACGCGCCGGTGCGCTGGGGCACCACCTACGACACGTACGTCGGTGAGCCGGAGCGACGGCGACTCGGCGACGCCTTCTGGTCCCGTCGGATCCGGCAGGTGGTGGACGGGCTCCGCCCGGTGTTCCGCTGGGACCGGCTCTATCTGGGCGGGGGCAACTCCCGACTGATCCGGCCGGAGCAGCTGACCCGGATGGGTGACGACGTGGTGGTGGTGCCGAACACCGCCGGAATCGTCGGCGGTGTCCGTGCCTGGGAGCTGTCCGCCGGCCGCCGCAACGCCCGCACCTGAGCCGGAAGTGGCCTGGATCTCGACCCCGGGAACAGTCGCCAAACCTCAGGTGTTGTGCCAGCGTCGGGACAAGGTGACGGCGCGACCGAGGAGGTGGGCAGATGGATCTTCTGGCGGACTACCGGCGGGCGACCATGTTCTTCGAGACCGGTGACCCGAGCGGAGCGGCCCGACTGCTGGAGCCGATCGTGGACGCCGAACCCGGCAACTCTGCGGTCCGGCAGTTGCTGGCCCGGGCGTACTTCCAGTCGGCCCAGCTCAGCCGGGCCGAGGAGCAGCTCCGGGAGTTGGTCGACCGGGACCCGAGCGACCACTACGCGCACCACGTGCTGGGCCGGACGCTGGAGCGGCTGAACCGGCACACCGACGCGCTGCGGCACCTGCGGATCGCCGCAGCGATGCACGCGGACAACGACGACTACCGGGTGGCGCTGGAGCGGGTGACGATCCGCGTCAGCGGCACACGCTGAGCGCGAAACGGTGACGACAAGGGCGGTCCTGCGGGGCCGCCCTTCGTCGTACGGCGGGCGGCCCGTCGGGCATGCCTAGGATGGCGGGCATGGGACCTGACCGGCCGGGGGCTGCGGCATGAAGCTCAAGCTGGACCTGCACGAGATCTTCAACAAGGGCCAGGACATCGACCGGGCGCTGCGCGGAATCATGGACGAGGCGGTGGCGAAGAAGGCCACCCTCGTCGAGATCATCCCCGGCAAGGGGTCGGGGCAGCTCAAGAAGCGGGTGCTGCGGTTCCTCGACCAGAAGGACGTCAAGCAGCTCTACCACCGGGTCGAGAAGGATTCCAAGAACTTCGGCCGCCTCTTCGTCCACTTCCGCTGGAAGTAGTGTCGTGCTGCCCGCGAGGCGGGTTCAGAGGTCCAGGACGCCAACCGTCTGGCCGCCACTCTGCTCGCCTGTCGGCCGGAAGCCCAGCTTCAGATAGAACTCCTCCGGCCCTCCTGCCCTGGGCTCCCAGGTGACGTATGCCCGGGCGCCGCCTCGGGTGCGGATCTCCTCGCATGCGGCCCCCGTGGCGAACCGGCCGTAACCGTTCCCCTGCGCGTCGGCCGCGATGTTCAGCCGCCAGAGGCCGGAGCGCAGGTCTTCCGGATTGTCGTCCCACGGTATGTCGAGGAAGGCCATGAGAAAGCCGACCAGCCGGTCGCCGTCGTAGATCAGCCTGGGCCAGGCGTTGTCGGGGAAGACGTACGCCTCGGCCAGCGACTTGACCACCGGCTCGACCAGATCCTCCTGATCGGGGCGCACCGACAGTTCGAGAGCCGCCTCGTAGTTCTCCGGGGTGATCTTCTCCAGCCGCATGGCGCGGACCATAGCGGGCGGAGGTTGGACAAGCGACTGGGTTAGGCGGGAGCGGCCTCCCAGTTGGTAGATTGGATCGAAGTAAGATCCGATCTAGCTTTGGAGGGGCGATGTTCGTCGGTCGGCGCACTGAACTCGATCTGCTCACCAAGCAGCTTGATCATGTGAAGCGCACCGGCGGTGGCCGCTCTGTCGCTATCCGCGGGCGGCGGCAGGTGGGCAAGTCGCGGCTCGTGCAGGAGTTGTGCGATCGGGTCGAACTGCCGTACTGCTTCTACACCGCCGTCAAGGGCGCGTCGAGCGTCGAAGCGGTCGGCCACTTTCTCGGCGCGCTGCGCGACTCGTCGCTGCTCACCTCCGGCGGTCGTGACCTCCTGCCGTCCCAACCGACGGCCGGTGGCTGGGGCGACATGCTGCGGGTCCTGGCAGGCGTCCTGCCCGACACGCCGAGTGTGGTCGTCTTCGACGAGTTGCCCTGGATCTCCGAGCAGGACGCGACGTTCGACGGGCACCTCCAGGTCGCCTGGGACAGGCTCCTCTCCAGCAAGCCGGTGCTACTGCTGCTGCTGGGCAGTGATCTGCACATGATGCAGCGGTTCACCGAGTACGACCGGCCGTTCTACGGCAGGGCCACGAACATGGTCCTCGGCCCGTTCAACCTTGGCGAAACCGCCGCCGTGACCGGGCTGAGTGGTGCGGACGCGATCGATGCGCACCTGATCACTGGTGGCTTGCCCGGTGTCGCCCTGGAATGGGCCCCGGGAACGCCCCCCGCTGATTTCCTGAGTCAGGAGATCTCCAACAAGACCTCGGCGCTGTTCACCGTCCCCGAGCAGTCTCTGGCGTCGGAGTTTCCCGCACCGGACACTGCCCGGCGCATTCTGGAAGCGGTCGGCGGCGCAGGCGGTCGCACGTTCAGCAACATCGCCGCAGCCGCCGGCGACCGCGGTGGCCCGGTCAGCTCCGGCACCCTGTCCCCGCTGCTGAACCGGCTCGTCGAGGAAAAACAGATCCTCACCGTCGACAAGCCGCTGTCCACCAAGCCCAGCAAATTGGCCCAGTACCGAATCGCCGACAGCAACCTGCGCCTGTACCTGGCCATCCTGCGCGACGTGCATCAGTTGGTTCTGCGCGACCGGACAGCGGCCGCCCGCGCCATCCTCGAGAGTCGGTGGTCCACCTGGCGGGGCAACGCCGTCGAGCCGCTCATCCGCGATGCGCTGGCAATCTCCGCCGGTGCCGGAGGCTTGCCGTGGGCCGACACGTGGGAAGTCGGCGCCTGGTGGAACCGCCAGTTCAACCCGGAGATCGATCTTGTCGGGGCTGACCGTACGCCGATCGCCTCCCACATCGCGTTCGCCGGCTCCATCAAGTGGCAGGACGGCCCGTTCGACAGGCGCCATCTCGACGAACTGCGGCGTGACGCCCCGCAGATCCCGGGTTTTCAGCTCGGCGTCAGCGGCCTGGTCGTCGTCAGCCGCTCCGGAGTCGATCTCCCAGCCGGTTCTGTGGATCTTGTTTGGGGCCCTGACGATGTAGTCCAGACATGGTCGGTCTAATGCTGGTCGGCGTCGCGATGCGCGCGACGCCCTTCGCTGCCAGCGGGTCAGAGGCTGGCGGTGAGGAGGCCGCACGCGGCCAGCGGCAGCACCGCGCTCAGCGTGCCGATCAGGGCTGACGAGCGGAGCCGGGTGCGGGAGACAAGGCCCGCGAGTATCGCCAGGCTGGCCATAAGCGCGAGGAACACCGCCGGTGCGGCGACGTAGAGGCCGAAGATCAGCATTCGGGACCGTTCGGAGTCGCACCCCTCGCCGCAGCCCGCCGGGACCGCTCCGGAGCGGGTGCTGAGAAAGAGACCGAACGCCACGACGACTGCGACGTACCAGCCGATCAGCACCAGGAACGCGGCGCGTGGGTTGGCCCTGCCGGTGTCGGCGGGGGCGGGGCGTGGCGGCGACAGCGTCATTGCCGAAGTATCAGACATCGCGCGAGCGGCGTCAGCCTTCGATGGCACCGGGCCTTGTCATGACCACGTCCGCGAGGAGTGGCGTGGCTACTAGGTTCGGAACATGCCATCTGGACCGTCGCGCCACCGTCCCGGGGTTGGTTGGCTGGTCCGCCGGCTGCCGACCCGGGCGGTCGAGGCAGCGTCCCACCTCCAGGCTTTCGTGCTGTCAGGCGTGGTCACCGTGCTGGCCGTGCGGGCGTACCTGGAGGCTGCCGACTATCCGCAGCTCGGCGGGGGTGGGCTGCACATCGCGCACGTCCTCTGGGGTGGCCTGCTGCTCGTGGTCGGCCTGGGAATCCCGCTGGTCTTCCTCGGCGAGGGGGCACGTACGGCGGGGGCAGTGGTCGGCGGCGTCGGGTTCGGGCTGTTCATCGACGAGGTGGGCAAGTTCGTCACCACCGGCACCGACTACTTCTACGCCCCGGCCGCCGCCATCATCTACCTCGCGTTCGCCCTGCTCGTCCTGCTCACCCAGGCGGTACGCGGGCGTACCGGCCGATCGCAGTTGACCCCGGCGGAGCGTACGGCCAACGCGCTGGACGTGGTGCTCAGCGGTCTGCCCGCAGGGCTGACCGATCGGCGCCGGGCGGACGTGCGGCGTCTCGTGCGGGGCACCGGGCCTGCCGCCGAGGCGGCCGTTGAGCATTTGCTGGACACGGTGCCCCGACGCGAGCCGCCCCCGGTCCGGTTCTGGCAGCGGGCGGAGGACCGGGCCCGGCGTCTCGCCGCCTGGGCGACCCGGCAGCGCTGGCTGGTCTGGCTGGTGGTGGTCTACCTGGTGGTGGAGCCGGTGCTGATCGTGGTGGGGGTGCTGCTGGACGGTGTGACCGGAGAGCTGGACCAGGAGCGCGAGTGGGGCGCGGTGCTCGGTGTCACCGCCACCGCGCTTGTCACAGCGGTGCTCAGTCTGCGGGCGGCGTGGCTGCTGCGCCGGAGCCGGCTCGACGCGTTCCGACTGTTCAAGCTCGCCCTGCTCGTCGACCTGCTGTTCGGGCAGATCTTCAACTTCACGGTCAACCAGTTCAGTGCGGTCGCCGTGGTCGCGATCGACCTTGCCCTGCTGGGGGTGGTGACCGCCGAGCACCGCCGGTTGCGGCGCGCCGCCGACCAGGGTGCCCTCCTCGACGCTCCCTAGGATGATCACCGACGACGGTCGTAGTGGAAGGGTGTTCCCGATGGTGGACAGAAACGACGTCGAAGCGGCCGCCGCACTGGTTGCCGGGCGGGTCCGGGAGACCCCGGTCATCACCGTCGACGGCGCCGACCTGGGCGTGCCCGGGCAGCTCAGCCTCAAGCTGGAACTGCACCAGCACACCGGTTCGTTCAAGCCGCGTGGCGCGTTCAACCGGATGCTCCAGGGGCCGCTGCCGTCGGCGGGGGTGATCGCCGCGTCGGGCGGCAACCATGGTCTCGCTGTCGCGTACGCGGCCCGCGCGCTCGGCGTACCGGCGGAGGTTTTTGTGCCGGTGACCTCATCGCCGGTCAAGGTGCAGCGGCTCGCCGGGCTGGGTGCCCAGGTGCGGCAGGTGGGCCAGCACTACGCCGAGGCGTTGGCGGCGAGCACCCAGCGGGCTGACGAGACCGGCGCGTTGGTTGTGCACGCGTACGACCAGCCGGAGGTGGTGGCCGGCCAGGGCACCGTCGGCCGGGAGTTGGAACGCCAGTTGGATGGGGTCGACACCGTGTTGGTGGCGGTCGGCGGCGGTGGGCTGGTGTCCGGCATCGCCAGTTGGTTCGACGGGTCGGTACGCGTCGTCGCCGTCGAGCCCGAGCAGATCCCCACGCTGCACTCCGCGCTGAAGGCGGGCGGACCTGTCGACATCGAGGTGGGCGGCATCGCCACCGACTCGCTGGGTGCTCGCCGCATCGGCGAGATCGCCTTCGACACCGCTCGCCGTACCGGCGTGGTCTCGGTGCTGGTCCGCGACGAGGACCTGGTGCGGGCGCGCCGGCTGCTGTGGTCGGAGCTGCGGATCGCCGCCGAGTTGGGTGGCGCCACCGCGTTGGCCGCGCTTGTCGGCGGCGCGTACGTGCCGCAGCCCGGGGAGCGGGTGGCGGTGATCGTCTGCGGTGGCAACACCGATCCGAGTGACCTGGGCCCGGCCGCTCCGCACTGACCTGGTCCGGCGGGGAACGATCCCCGCCGGACCTTCGGCGTGTCAGTCAGAGGGGATAGGTGCGGGCGACGGCAAGCATCTCGGAGCTGTGTGACCCGACGACGCCGACGCCCGGCGGCCGGGGGCGGAAGCCGGGCAGCGCGTCCAGCCCGTCGCTGGCGTCCATGGCGCGCAGCGCCACCTGCCCGCCCTTCGGGCGCACGGTCAGGGTGACCTCGAAACCTTCTGGCGGCGGGGCGTGGAACACGAGCCCGAAGCCCCACTTCCCCTCCCGGGGCTCGACAGGCACCGACCGGCCGGCGACCTCGGCCCGCAGCACCGTGGCGGTCGACGCGTCGACGTGCAGGGTGGCGAGGCGGACCTCCCGCTGCGGGGTGAGCCGCAGCCGCAGCGTGCGTTCGGTGCCGGAGGTGCTGTCGGCGAGCACGTCCAGCTTCGGCGCCGGCAGGTTGGCGGCCTGCGCCGGGCCGACTCGCAGCTCACCGTCGCCGAGCCCCGGGAAGTCGTCCTCGACGTCGGCGACCCCGTCCACGTAGCCGGCGGTCCACGGCTGCGGACCGCTCTCGTGGCTGAGCCAGCGGGCCTGGCCGGTGCCGGCGTCCATGGCGTACATCAGGTGGGTGGGCGCGGGGTGCTCGGCGTCGAAGCGGTCCACGACCAGCCCGACCCCGGCGAGCACCACAGCCGCCAGGGCGGCGGCCCCGGCCGGCAGCACCGCGAGCCGCCGGGCCCGCAGCGCCCGCATCCCACGGTGGCCGCCGGCCTGCGGGTGCAGCAGGTCGACCACCGGCAGGGCGGTCAGGCCGAGCAGCACCGCGACAAGCGCGGCGACGCCGCCCATCGCCATCCCCAGCGCGGGGAAGAGCAGCACCACCGTGGGCAGCAGGATGACCACACCGACCGCGGCGGCGGCGGTCACCGCCACCACCGGCCACGGCCCGGTCTGCCGGGTCCGCAGCGCGACAAGCCCGCCGAGAGCGCCGGCCAGGGCCGGCACTGTGGTGAGGTACGCCCCGCCGGGCACCGCCACGGCGAGCAGCACCCCGAGCACTGCCAGCCAGGTCAGCCCGCCGACCGCCAGCGCGGCCGGGCCGATCCGGCGGCGGGTCAGCGCGTACCAGGTGAACACGATGGCGGCGGCGAGCGCCAGCACGGCCAACCGATACCAGATCGGTCGGTACGGGTCGAGCAGCTCGGCGTACCCCGGACGGATCGTGGTGATCGCCAGCCAGAGCAGTTGCGCGGCGACCGGCGCGGCCACGATCGGCACCAGGGCGAGCGCGAAGCCGGCGGCGAGCCGGCCGGTGCTGGCCCGGCCACTGCGGCGGGTCAGCCAGGCCAGCGCGGCCACCGCGAGCACCGCGAGCAGGGCCAGCGGCAGGGTGAGCCAGCCGGGATAGCGGACCAGCCCGCCGGGGACGGGAAAGTAGGTGGCGTCGTGGCCGGAGCGCAGGTCGGTCAGGTCGGTGCGGCCGAACTCCCGGGCCAGGCCCAGCGCGTTGTCCCCGTGCTGCTGGAGGCTGCCCCGGTCCATCGACGCCGGGGTGTCCAGCGGCGTGTGGTAGATCGCGCCTCCGTCGATGTACGCCGAGTTCAACCCGACGAACTTCTGGTCCAGGAACGCGGTGAAGTCGGTGTCGTTGGGCAGCGCCCGGTAGATCTCCACCGCGAACGAGGTGCCGACCGGGTGTGGGGCGGCCCGGCCGAAGACGTCCACAAGCTTCGCGTTGTTCCGGGACGTCTCGAACATGATCACCGGCCCGGTGGACCCGCGCGCCTCCAGGTTGAGCACCACCCCGCCGTCGGCCGCGAGCGGGTGGCTGGCAGCGAACGCCGCCGCTCCACAGAGGCACGCCTCCTCGGCGTCGCTAAGCACGAAGACGATGTCGTTGCGGGGCCGGGGACCGGTGCTCAGCGCGCGGGCCACCTCCAGGATGGTCGAGGTGCCGGCCGCGTCGTCGTTGCCACCCGGCCCGGTCTGCACCGAGTCGTAGTGCGCGACCAGGAAGACCCGGCCGGTCGAGTCGGTGCCGGGCAGCCGGGCCACCACGTTGCGGACGCGGGCCACAGTCGCGCCGCCCGCCGCCCCGCTGAGCTGACCGGCCTCCGGTGCCACGGTGTCCTGTACCTCGGTCTCCAGGCCCAGCCCGCGCAGCCGCTGCTCAAGGTGCGCGCGGACCTGGTCGTTGGCCGGGCTGCCGGCGACGTGCGACCGGGCCGCGATCACCTGCACGTCCTCGTACGCGCGGGCGGCGCTGAACTCACCGGTCGGGGCGCCCGTCGGCGTCGGCGTCGGGGTGCGCAGGTCGAGCAGGCTGCCGGCGCCGACGGCGACAAGCGCGACAAGCGCCGCAGCGGCGGCCACGAGCCGTCGGCGCGGGCGGGTCAGCGCGCGGTCGGCAGCGGGTACGCCCGGATCCGGGCGTACCGGCGTGCCCGCCGCGGCGGAGGTGGGGGGTGCGCCCACGGGAACTCCTCGATGGTGGTGGGGCCTGGGGTGGCACCATCCTGCCCCCCGGCACCGGGGGACGACACAGCCGGACGTCCATCGACCGTCGGCCCGTCGGCGAGCAGTGACCCGGCCCATGCCCGCCCGTGCCGCGCCCGTCGTGTTGTGTGCGACCGTTGTCTAATACAGGATCAGCGGGGCACTCGGAAGGAGCCCGACATCACCAGCGAACTCCCGCGTCTCGCGGCGGTGACCCGGCCGCAGCGGGGACCCGGCCTGGCCGGTTCCCCCGTCGTGCCGTACCCGCATGGTGGCCTGGGGCGACACGCCAACCTGCCGCCCGGCGAGCGGTTGCGGGTGCTGCTGGTGGAGGACGACGAGGGCGACGCCTTCCTCGTCGGCGAGTTGCTCGCCGAGACGAACTCGATGATCGACCTGTCGGTCGCCACAAGCCTCAGCGAGGCGCGTCAACAGATCCCGAACGTCGACTGCGTCCTGCTCGACCTGGGCCTGCCCGACGCGCAGGGGCTGGACGGGCTGCGCCAGGTGCTGGGGATGTCCAGCGGTGCCGCGGTGTGCGTCCTCACCGGCCGCTCCGACGAGCATCTGGGCATCGTGGCGGTCGCCGAGGGCGCACAGGACTACCTGGTCAAGGGCCAGGTGGACGGCGTGCTGCTGACCCGGGCGCTGCGCTACGCGGTGGAGCGCAAGCGTGCCGACGTGAACGCTCGCCGGCTGCGCGAGGTCGAGCTGCGCCAGGCCGAGTCGGCGCGACTCGAACGTGGCCTGCTGCCGCAGCCGCTGATGACGACCGACCAGGTGGCGGTGCACACCTTCTACCGGCCCGGCCGGCATGCCGCGTTGATCGGCGGGGATTTCTTCGACGTGGTGCAGACCCATCCGGACCGACTCGACCTGATCGTCGGGGACGTCTGCGGGCACGGAGTGGACGAGGCCGCGCTCGGCGTGGAGCTGCGTGTGGCCTGGCGCGCCCTGATCCTCGCCGGGGTGCCCGACGACGAGGTGCTGCCCGCGCTGGAGCAGGTGCTGATGAGTGAGCGCCGGCTTCAGGAGATCTTCGCGACGGTGGCCACCACCCGGCTCCACCTGGACGCCAACCGGGCCACCGTCCGGCTCGCCGGGCACCCGCCACCGCTGCTGCTCTCCGGCGGCCGGGTAACCCCGGTGCCCGCGCCCGGTGGCCGGCTGCTGGGGGTCCGCCCGCGCCGGCCGATCGCCTACGACCTGGAGTTCGACACCGATGACTGGTCCCTGTTGATGTACACCGACGGTCTGATCGAGGGGCGGGTGGGCGCGAGCGACGAGCGGCTCGACGTGCCAGGCCTGAGTGGGCTGCTCGACGAGCCGGCCAACCGCGAGGTGTCGCTGCCCGAGCTGCCGGCCTGGCTCGTGGGTCGCGCCGAGCAGATCAACGGTGGCCCGCTCGCCGACGACGTGGCCATGCTGCTGGTCAGCCGGGGCGGTGGCCGGTGACGCCGGTCAGCGGCTGGAACCTGCGCCGCCGCGTCATCACACTGCTCGCCGTCGTCGGTGTGCTGCTTATCGGCCTGGCCGCAGCGGAGGCGGCGGTGGCCGCCCGCAACCGCACGCAGATCGACGCGATCCTCAACAAGACCGCCCCGCTGCGGGTGCAGTCGCAGGAGTTGCTCAACGCGCTGCTCGACCAGGAGACAGCGGTCCGCGGGTACGCGGTAAGCGGTGACCCGGCCGACCTCGGCCCGTACCAGGTCGGGCTCGACCAGGAGCGGGACACCATCGCCTCGATGCGGATGCTGCTCCACGACTACCCGCAGATCGGCCAGGAGCTGCGGATAGTCGAGGAGCGTACCGAGCAGTGGCGGCGGTCGGTCGCCGAGCCGGTGATTACGGCAACCAAGGAGAGGGGCACCAGGGCCGGCCAGGAACTGGTCACCGACGGCGCTCGGCAGCAGTTCGACGAGTTGCGGGCTGCGGTCGGCGATCTCCAGGAGGAGATCCTGAGCGCCCGGGAGCAGTCCGCCAGCGACGTACGTCGCAGCAGCAACCTGCTGGTCGTGCTGTTGATCGTCGCCGCGTTGGTGGTGGTCGTGGCCGGCTCGGCCCTGCTGCTGTCCCTGGACCGGATGGTGATCCGGCCACTGATCGGGCTGGCCGCCCAGGTCCGTGAGGTCGCCGACGGTGACTACCAGCACCGCATCGCCACCACCGGCCCACCGGAGTTCGTCCGGCTCGGCGAGGACGTGGACGCGATGCGCCAGAAGATCGCCGCCGACCTGGCCGAGGTGCGGGAGGCCCGCGAGCGCATCGAGTGGGTCAACACCCAACTCCAGAAGCAGGCCGAGGAGCTCACCCGGTCCAACCGCGACCTGGAGCAGTTCGCGTACGTCGCCTCGCACGATCTCCAGGAGCCGCTGCGCAAGGTGGCCAGCTTCTGCCAGTTGCTCCAACGCCGCTACTCGGGGCAGCTCGACGAGCGGGCCGACCAGTACATCGCGTTCGCGGTGGACGGCGCGCAGCGGATGCAGCGCCTGATCAACGACCTGCTCGCGTTCTCCCGAATCGGTCGGCTCACCACAGGTTTCGTCGACGTCGACCTGAACAAGGTGATGGGGGACGTGGCCGGGCAGACCGAGGCCGCCCGGCAGTACGCCGACGCGGAGCTGACCTGGACCGAGATGCCTGTGATCCGGGGCGAGGAGCCCCTGCTCACCAACCTGCTGGCCAACCTGGTCAGCAACTCGATCAAGTTCCGCCGCCCGGACATGCCGCCGAAGGTGCACATCTCGTCCCGCCTTGTCGACGGCGAGTGGGAGATCAGCTGTCAGGACAACGGCATCGGCATCGAGCCGGAGTTCGCCGACAAGATTTTCGTGATCTTCCAGCGGCTGCACTCGAAGGACGCGTACCCGGGCACCGGCATCGGGTTGGCGATCGTCAAGAAGATCGTGGAATATCACGGCGGCCGGGTCTGGGTGGACACCGACGTGCCGGAGGGCACGGCGATCCGGTTCACCCTGCCGGCCCGGCCAGAGGACGTGGAGGCGGCAGCTGCCGTCGACCCGGCGGAGCAGCCGGAGGAGACCGCGACGGCGGAGACGACGCCCTCGGACGGGTCGTCGGCCGCCATTGGAGAGCAGCCCACCGGGTCGGACCTGCCGGACCGGGCCGACGGCTCGCCGCAAAGCGGTAGAACGGGTGACATGAGGGAGACGGTGGGATGACCGCGCCTGCGGACGGCAAGAGCCCGATCGAGGTCCTCCTCGTGGAGGACGATCCGGGTGACGTGTTGATGACCCAGGAGGCGTTCGAGGAGCACAAGCTGCGCAACCGGCTGACCGTCGTCTCCGACGGCGCCGAGGCGCTCGCCTACCTGCGGCAGGAGGGCCAGTACGCCGAGGCGGTGACGCCCGACCTCATCCTGCTCGACCTCAACCTGCCGCGTCGGGACGGCCGCGAGGTGCTCGAAGAGATCAAGAAGGACGAGGAGCTGCGCCGGATCCCGGTGGTAGTGCTCACCACCTCGCAGGCAGACGAGGACATCCTGCGCAGCTACCAGCTGCACGCCAACGCCTACGTGACCAAGCCTGTGGATTTCGAGCGCTTCATCTCGGTGGTCCGCCAGATCGACGAGTTCTTCGTCAGCGTGGTCAAGTTGCCGCCGCGTGGCTGACACCCTGCTCGACGACGTCGCGGACCTGCTCCTGGAGGCCGCCGACCAGGTCGTGCTGCCGCTGTTCCGCAAACTCGACGAGGCCGACGTGTCGGAGAAGGCGCCCGGTGAGATCGTCACCGTCGCCGACCGCAGGGCCGAGGAGTTGCTCTCGGCGGGCCTGCGCCAGCTGCGGCCGGGCTCGAAGGTGGTCGGCGAGGAGGGCGTGTCCGACGACCCGGGGCTGCTGCGGCACCTGCGCGACGGCGGGGACGTGTGGCTCGTCGACCCGGTCGACGGCACCGCCAACTTCGCAGCGGGGCGCCGTCCGTTCGCCCTGATGGTCTCGTTGCTTACCGACGGGCGGCCGACAGCCGGCTGGATCCTGGACCCGCTCGCCGACACCCTCGCGGCCGGCTGGGCCGACGACGGCACCCTCGTCAACGGCCGGCGGGTGGACACCGCCGCCTCGGTGCCGCCGCTGGGCGAGCTGCGGGGTGCGGCGATGACCCGGTTCCTGCCGCCGGAAACCCGGGACCGGGCCCGCGCCGGCGGCCGGCGGCTCGGCGAGCTGCTGCCCGGCCAGCACTGCGCCGGCCGGGAATACCTGGACATCCTCACCGGTGAGCAGCAGTTCGCCCTCTTCTGGCGCACCCTGCCGTGGGACCACGCCCCGGGCACGGTGCTGGTCCGCGCGGCAGGTGGCGTCGCCCGCCGGTTCGACGGCGTCGACTACCACCCCGCCGACGACGGCCGCGGTCTGCTCGTCGCGTCAAACGAGCAGGTCTGGGCCGAGGTCCACGAAGCCCTTCTCGGCTCCTGATCGGCGCACTGCGCGACGGCGTTGGGACGCTCCGTCGACATCGCTGCGGCCCGGAGTTCCGAGGGCTGGCGACCGGCCAACAGTCCGGTATCGTGACCGACGGTCTCCGCCAGCAGGCCGCCGATCGGCGCCGGCGGGGACGCCGCCGCACAGTGGTTCACCGGGGGCCGGCGGTCGACGGAAGGACGCTTTGGTGCCCAGGACCAGGCTCAGCCCGCGGCTCGGTCGCCGCGCCCTGCTCGCTCTGCTCGCCGCCGTCGCGCTCGTGCTCGGCGGCACCGCCGTGCCCGCGTACGCGGAGCCCGACGAGGGCGGCAGTAAGAAGCTGCGGGACGCGTTGGAGTCCACCGCCAAGGGGCACATCGAGGCCAAGGCGAAGCTGGACAACTCCAAGCGCCGGCAGACGGCGCTCACCGGTGAGCTGACGACGATCGAGGCTCGGCTTGTCGGCCTCACCGCCCAGGTTGGCGAGGTAGCCGCGCAGTCGTACCGTGTCGGCCGGCTGACCCCGGCGTCGATGCTGCTCAACACCGCCACGCCGCAGGCGTTCCTGGAACGCGCGAGCGATCTCGACCTGATGGCCCAGCGGGACAGCAAGCGGCTGCGTGATCTCGTCGACGCCCGGCAGCAGGCGCAGCAGGCAAAGGTCGCCATCGACACCGAGGTCCGCGAGCAGCAGAAACAGCTCGCCGTGATGGCGAAGAAGAAGAAGGAGGCCGAGGCGGCGCTCGCCGAGGTCAGCTCGGGCAGCAGCAACGGTTTCAGCGGCGGCAGCTCCGCCTCGGCGAAACCGGCGCCCCGCAACTCCGACGGGTCCTGGCCGTCGGAATCCTGCTCGGTGAAGGACCCGACCACCTCCGGCTGCATCACCCCACGCACCCTCAACGCGCTCAAGCAGACCCAGGCCGCCGGCTACAAGCGGCACGTCTCCTGCAAGCGCGAAGGTGGCGGCGGTGAGCACCCGAAGGGTCGGGCCTGCGACTTCGCGGCGGCCACAAACGGCTTCGAGGATCGCAACGCGACAGGCGGCGACAAGGCGTACGGGGACAGCCTGGCCGCCTGGCACGTGCGCAACGCCGACCGGCTGGGCGTGCTCTACGTGATCTGGTACCGGCAGATCTGGCATCCCGGCACCGGGTGGCGCGCATACAGTGGCAGCGGCAGTCCCGCCGCGTCCCACACGAACCATGTTCATCTCTCGATGTACTGACCCGGAGCATCAGCTTCGCTGCGTACCATCGCGACGATGAGCTCCCCACCGTCCGACGTCGCGGCCCCGCCGGCCTCCTCGTCCCCATCCGTACCGGTCACCGGCCGGGCACTGCCCAACGGGCTGGCCGCGTTCCTCGTCTTCTTCTCCAGCGGCGCCGTGCTGGTGCTGGAAACCGTCGCGCTTCGCCTGGTCGGCCCCTATGTCGGGGTGACCCTCCAGGTGACCAGCTCGGTCATCGGCATCGCGCTGGCCGCTATCGCGTACGGGGCGTGGTCCGGCGGCTGGCTGGCCGACCGGCGCAACCCGCGTGGCCTGCTGGCGCCGGCGCTGGTGCTGGCCGGCATCGCCACAGCGATCACCCTGCCCGTGGTCCGCTACGCCGGTGAGGTGCTGCGCGGCGGCGCGGCCAGCGGCATCCTCCTGCTCGTGGCGCTCGCCGTGTTCGTGCCGGCGGCGCTGCTGGCCGCGGTCACCCCGCTTGTCGTGAAGCTTCAGCTCGCCGATTTGCGCCGCACCGGCCAGGTGGTCGGTCGGCTGTCCGGCATCGGCACCCTGGGCGGCATCACCGCCACCCTGCTCACCGGCTTCGTGCTTGTCGCCGCACTGCGCAGCACTGTCATCCTGCTCGCACTGGCGCTCGCGCTCGGGCTGGTCGGCATCGGCCTCGGCTGGTACCTGCGCCGGCAGGAGCCCACCGAGCTGCCCGGCCCGGCACGCACCCGCGCCGCGCTGGCAGTGCTCGGCCTGATCGGAGCAGGGCTGAGCACCGTCGCGCCGAACCCGTGCGACATCGAGACGGCGTACCACTGCGCCCGGGTGACAACGGACCCGGACCGGCCCAGCGGCCGGACGTTGCTGCTCAACTCGGCCCAGCACTCGTACGTGGACCTGGCCGACCCGACACACCTGCAGTACGCCTACACGAAGTGGATCGGCGCGGTAGCCGACGTGGTCGCGCCGGCCGGGCAGCGGCTGGACGCGCTGCACCTGGGCGGCGGCGGGTTCACCGTGCCGACCTACCTGACCGCCACCCGGCCGGGCACCGAGAACGTCGTGTTCGAGATCGACGGCGGGCTCGTCGAGTTGGGCGAGCGGGAGCTGGGCGTACGCCCGGGCCCGGGCCTGCGGGCTGTGGTGGGTGACGCCCGGATGCTTGTGGCCGGCGAGCCGTCGGACAGCCGCGACCTGGTCGTCGGCGACGCGTTCGGGCACCTCGTGGTGCCCTGGCACCTGGCCACCCGGGAGATGGCCGCAGAGGTCCGCCGGGTCACCCGCCCCGGCGGCGTGTACGTGCAGAACGTCATCGACTACCCGCCGCTGCGGTTCATCCGCGCCGAGTTGGCCACTGTCGCCACCGAGTTCACGCACATCGCGTTGATCGCCCCACCGGAGGCGCTCGCCGAGGAGCAGGGCAGCAACTTCCTCATCGTCGGCTCCGACGCGCCGCTGCCGCTGGCCGCCATCCGCGCCCGGCTGGACCAGGTTGACCCGAAAGTCAGCCTGCTCTCCGGCGCGGAGCTGACGAACTTCGTCGGCGACGCGATGGTGCTCACCGACGACTACGCCCCGGTGGACCAACTGCTGGCGACCGCCTGAACGAGTGAACTTCGTGACCGATTCCGATCCTTCAGGTGTAGTCCGGGTGCGTACGGGCAACAACGGCCACCATGGGTGGTGGGGATCGGAACGGTGCGCAACTCCTCGATGAGCGGTACCGGCTGGTCGAGCAGCTCGGCGCGGGCGGCATGTCGGTGGTCTGGCGCGGCTACGACGAGGTGCTCGGCCGGCAGGTCGCGGTAAAGGTGCTGGCCTCCCGGCTGGCCAGCGACAGGGCCTTCCGGCACCGGATCCGGATCGAGGCGCAGGCCGCCGCGCGGCTCTGCCACCCGAACATCACGAACGTGTACGACTACGGCGAGTCCCAGCAGGTCGGTCTGACAGTGCCGTACGTGGTGATGGAGCTTGTCGACGGCGGTTCGCTTGCCGCCCGGCTGAGCCGGGCGGGGCAGCTGCCGTGGCGGGACGCGGTGGCCATCGGTGCCGAGGTCAGCTCGGCGCTGGCCACCGCGCACAGCCGTGGCGTCGTGCACCGCGACGTCACACCGGGCAACGTCATGCTCACCTCGACAGGCGTCAAGGTTGTCGACTTCGGTATCTCCGCGCTCGTGGGGGAGAGCGAGAAGGGGCCGGACGGCACACTGCTGGGCACGCCCGCGTACCTCGCGCCGGAGCGGCTGGACAACGGCCAGGTCTCCCCGGCCACCGACGTGTACGCGGTCGGGCTGCTGCTCTACCGGATGCTCACCGGCCGGCTGCCGTGGGAGGCCACCACCACCACGCAGATGCTGCGGGCGCACATGTACAGCGACCCGGATCCGATGCCGCCGGTGCCGGGGCTGCCCGCCGAGGTGACCGACCTGGTGCGCCGCTGCCTCGCCAAGCAGCCCGGCGACCGGCCGGGCACCGCCGAGCTGGCCCGCACCCTGGCCGAGGCGGCCGGGATGCTGGCTGCCCTGCCGGTGTCGCCGGCCGGCCCACTGGACCCGGCAGCGCTGGCCAGCGCGGGCACCACCATCCTGCCCTGGTCGGCGGAGACGGACGCGCTGCCGCTGTCGCGTACCCGCAATCGACGCCAGCGGGTGAGCCGACGCCGGCGGGTGGAGGCCGGGGTGGCAGCCGCCGGGCTGATCGCGGTCACGGGGGCGATGTGGGGGCTCACCTCGGGCAGCCCGGCCAGCGGGCAGGACCAGCCCACCCAGGCGCGGATGGGCCTGCCGGAGCCCGCGCCGTGCGAGGTGGCGTACGCGTTGCGCACCGACTCCGGCAAGGACTTCATCGCCGAGTTGACCTTGACCAACACCGGCGACAGCGAGCTGCGCGACTGGTCGATGAACTTCACATTCCCCGGTCAGCAGACTGTGACGAAGGCAGAGCCGACCACTGTGGACCAGCAGGGGAGCACCGTCCAGATCCGGCCGGTGGCCGAGCGCGCCACCCTGGCGCCCGGTGCGGCCGAGAAGCTCACCCTGACGGGGAAGTACAGCGGGGCGAACCCGTTGCCTGTGGAGTTCCGGCTCGGCGACGCGACCTGTGGGGTACGCGTCTCCGGGGTGGCCGGCACCGCCCCGTCCACAGCCCCGCCGAGCACGACGCCACCCAAGGCAACGACGAAGACCCCGGCCAAGGTGGCGACGAAGACCGCACCCAAGGCGCCGCCGAAGGCCGGGCCGAAGCCCGAGAAGCCCGGCAAGGGGAAGGGGCCCGGTGGTGGCCCGGGAAAAGCGGGAAAGTGACGAAGGGCGAACGGAAGGGGCCGGGCGGCGGGAAGAAGTGAACGGCCTCAGCGGAGTCCTGCGAACCGCTGCACCTGGTCGATCCCGCCCTCCACGACGAGCACCCCGTCACGGGGTAGGGCGGTGCTGTCCGACGCGTACTGGAAGCGCTCGCCCGGCATCTTGGCGCCGATCACCCGTACGCCGTAGCGCTCGTTCGGGCGCAGGTCGAGCAGTGTGCGACCGACCAGGGACTCCGGCACCCGGACGGCGGCGATCGCGAAGTCGTCGTCGAGTTCCACGAAGTCGAGCAGCCGACTGACGATCAGGTGCGCCACCCGCTCGCCGGTCTCCGCCTCCGGAAAGATCACGTGGTGTGCGCCCACCGAGGACAGGATCTTCGCGTGCTTCTGTGAGGTGGCCCGCGCCCAGACCTGCGGCACGCCCAACTCGGTAAGCGCCAGCACGGTGAGCACGCTCGCCTCCAGCGACGCCCCGATGGCCACCACGGCCCGGCCGAAGCCGGCGACGCCCAGTTGTCGCAGCGCCCCGTCCTCGGTCGCGTCGGCCTGGACCACCCGGTCGATCCGCGCCGACCAGCGCTGCACCAGCTCCGGGCTCCGGTCGATGGCAAGCACCTCGTGGTTCATCCGGGTCAGCGACCCGGCCAGGTGGGAGCCGAACCGACCCAGCCCGATCACCACGACGCCGCCACCGTCCGCACGACTGGCCGACACCTCGATCCCTCCTCACTGCTAGCCGACAACGGGTTGCTCCTGGGGATAGCGGTAGAGCCGACGCCGCGTGTTCAGGGCGATCGCCGAGCCGAGGGTGAGCGGCCCGACCCGGCCGATGAACATCAGCACGGTCAGGATCAGCTGGCCGCTGGCCGGCAGGGTGCCGGCCAGCCCGACGGTCAGCCCGG
Organism: Micromonospora sp. NPDC000316; assembly: GCF_042898885.1. Classification (NCBI taxonomy): domain Bacteria; kingdom Bacillati; phylum Actinomycetota; class Actinomycetes; order Micromonosporales; family Micromonosporaceae; genus Micromonospora; species Micromonospora sp. NPDC000316. Next base: position 72,317 of record NZ_JBIAZG010000004.1, on the reverse strand, counting down.
TGGTGCTGAACGCGGAGGTGACCTCGAACAGGGCCGAGACGAAGCGGAGGCCCTCGGTGAGCAGCAGCAACGCCATCGTCCCGGCCGTGACCAGCGCGACGCTGAGCAGGGCCACTGTGACGGCCTGCCGCTGACTGGCGGTGGCCACCCGGCGGTGCCCTACCGTCACGTCGGGCTCGCCGCGCAGCTCCGCCCAGATGGTGAACCCGAGCAGGAAGAAGGTGGAGACCTTGATTCCGCCGGCCGTGCTGGCGCTGCCACCACCGATGAACATCAACACGATCAACAGCGGGTAGCTCTCCTCCTGCAACGCGCTGATGTCCAGCACGCTGAAACCGCCGGTGCGGCTCAGCGCGATCTGGGTGAACGACGCGAGCGCCTTGCCCCCGGCGTCGTACGAGCCGATCGTTTCGGCGTTCGTCCACTCGGCGGCGAGCAGACCAGCGAAGCCGAGCAGCAGCAGCGCGGCACTGCCCCAGATGGTCAGCTTGGTCGCCACCGCCCAGCGGGCCGGCTCACGCCACTCGCGGACCGCCTCGAACAGGGCGGGGAACCCGAGCCCACCGACGATCGCGCCGAACGCCAGCGGCAGCGACACCCACGGATCGCGGCTGAACGCCACCAGGCCGTCGGAGTAGAGCGCGAAGCCCCCGTTGTTGAACGCCTGGACGGCATGGAAGACGCCCGACCAGAGGGCACGTCCCGGTGAGTAGTCGTAGGCCAGCCAGAGCCGGCCGGCCACCACAGCTGTCATCACGGCCTCGCAGGCGAAGACGGTCACCGCGATCCGGCGCAGCAGCCGGCCCACATCGCCGATGCCGAACTCCGCCGTCTCGGCCTGCACCAGCAGCCGGTTGCGGAGCCCGAGTTGGCGAGAGACCACGAGGATGACAAGCGATGCGGCGGTGAGGATGCCGAGACCGCCGAGCTGGGTGAGCAGGGTGATCACCAGCAGGCCCCAGGCGGACCAGTAGTTGGGGGTGTCGGTGACCGCCATGCCGGTGACCGACACCGCCGACGTCGCGGTGAACAACGCGGTGACCAGGGGCGGTCGCTGGTGGTCGACTGTCGCCCAGCGCGCTGTCAGCAGCACGGTGCCGAGCAGGATCGGCACCAGGAAGGCGAACGGCACCAGCCGCACGGGGTTGCGGAGGAACCGGCGCACCAGACAATCTTCCTTTTCCGCACCCCGCCGGGAGTGGGAACGCCCATTCGGGGTGCCTGCGCCATGCGCGGCGGATGGCTCGGGACGACACAGACGGCAGGCGGGCCGTGGGGGTGCGGGCCATCGGGAGAGCGGGCGCGCCTGCGGCGACGCGGCCCGTTGTAACCTCCGGCCACCCCCTTCCCGTTACTTGTGTGTTTCCGCCACATAGCTCGTGGGTGACGTCACTTCTAGCGTGAGCCGTCACGAAGAAGTTCTCTCCCTCCGAGTCCTCATGTGGAGTCGCAATGACGGTCCGGACGACGCGGCGGGTGTTCCTCTCCGCCGCCACGATGATGGCCGCGGCGTTGGCCGCCACGGCCTGTGGCAGCCCGCAGGACACCGCCACCGGCGGCGGCGACAGTGCCGCGCCGGTAAAGGTCGGCCTGGTGCACTCCCAGTCGGGTGCACTTGCCAGCTACGGAAAGCAGTACATCGAGGGGTTCAAGGCGGGGCTCGACTTCGCCACCCAGGGCACCGGCAAGGTCGGTGACCGCACGATCGAGGTGACCGAGGTCGACGACGCGGGCGACCCGGCCAAGGCCGTCTCCGCCGCGAAGGACCTGATCGGCAAGGGCGCGAAGATCATTGCCGGCTCGACCGCCTCCGGCGTGGCGCTCCAGGTCGCCCCGATCGCGGCGCAGAACAAGGTCCTGTTCATCTCCGGGCCGGCCGCCACCGACGCCGTGACCGGCGTCAACAAGTACACGTTCCGCTCCGGCCGGCAGTCCTACCAGGACGTGGTGACCGCCAAGTCGTTCATCGGCGACCCCACCGGCAAGAAGGTAGTGGTCTTCGCCCAGGACGGCGCGTTCGGCGACGCCAACGAGGCGGCCGTCAAGGCGGTCATCGGCAGCGCGGGCGCCACCGTCAGCAGCGTCCGGGCGCCGGCCAGCGCCACCGAGTTCACGCCGTTCGCCAGCCAGATCAAGAGCGCGAAGCCGGACCTGCTCTTCGTCGCCTGGGCCGGCACGACCGCTCCGGCCATGTGGCAGACCCTCGACCAGCAGGGCGTGCTCTCGTCCACGACTGTCGTCACAGGCCTCGACATCCGGGCCTCCTGGCCGACGTTCGGCGCGGCCGGCGCGAAGATCTCCTTCCTGTCGCACTACTTCGACGGTGCCAGCGACACCGAGGCGAGCAAGGCGCTGAAGGCCAAGGTCGGCACCGTCGACCTGTTCCACCCGGACGGCTTCGCCGCCGCCCAGATGGTGGTCCGCGCCGTGCAGGAGGGCGGGGACGACGTCGACAAGATGGTCACCGCCCTGGAGGGCTGGAGCTTCGACGGGGTCAAGGGCAAGATGACCATCCGACCCGCCGACCACGCCCTGCTCCAGCCGATGTACCAGGCCAAGCTGACCGGCAGCGGCACCGCCTTCACGGCCACCGCGCAGAAGAGCCTCACCGGTGACGAGTCGGCACCGCCGGCCGTGGCCATGAAGGGCTGAGAAATGCTCGCCACCCGCGGTCTGACCTGGCGGATCGGTGAGGTCGCCATCGTCGACAGCGTCTACCTCGACCTGGCACCCGGGGAGTTCCTGGGCGTGATCGGGCCGAACGGCGCCGGCAAGACCTCACTGTTCAACCTGATCACTGGCCTGCGCCGGGCCACGGAGGGCCGGATCACCCTGGACGGGCAGGACATCGGGGCGCTCCCGCCGCACCGGCGGGCACGCCTCGGCCTGGGCCGTACCTTCCAGGCGTCCTCGGTCTTCGGTTCGCTGAGCGTGCGGGAGAACGTCCGGCTCGCCGTGCAGGCGCACCGCGGGGGCTCGATGGCACTGTGGCGGCGGGCGGCGGCCGACCGGGAGGTGGCCGCCGCCGCCGACGCGGCGCTCGACCGGGTCGGCCTCGCCCACAGGGGTACGGCGCTCGCCGGCACCCTGGCCCACGGCGAGAAACGCAAACTGGAGATCGCCCTGCTGCTCGCGGGTGAGCCGCGGGTGATGCTGCTGGACGAGCCGATGGCCGGGGTCAGCGCCGAGGACGTACCCGAGCTGGTCTCGGTGATCAAGTCGTTGACCGGGGACAGCGGCCGGGCGGTGCTGATGGTCGAGCACCACATGGACGTCATCCTGGAGCTGGCCGACCGGATCGCCGTCATGCACCACGGCGCGCTGCTGGCCTGCGACACACCGGAAACGGTGATGGCGAACCCCACTGTGCAAGATGCCTACCTGGGGGAGTCGCTGTGAGCGCGAGGAGTGAGCCGGGTTTGCGAGCCCCGCAGTCGCGAACGGAGGTGGCTCTGTGAGCGCGAGGAGTGAGCCGGGTTTGCGAGCCCCGCAGTCGCGAACGGAGGTGGCTCTGTGAGCGCGAGGAGTGAGCCGATCCTCAGCGTGGAGGACCTGTCGGTCCGGATCTCCGGACTGCACATCCTCCAGGGGCTGTCCTTCACTGTCGCCCCGACCGGCGTGACAGTCCTGCTCGGCCGCAACGGCGTCGGCAAGACCACCACGCTGCGCGCGATCGTCGGCCTCACTCCGCCCGCCGGGGAGGTGCGCGGCGCGATCCGGATGGGCGCGCAGAGCCTGCTGGCCCGCCCCACCCACCGGCTGGTCCGCGGTGGGCTGGGCTACGTGCCCGAGGACCGCTGTGTGTTCGCCGGCCTCACCGTCGCCGAGAACCTGAGGCTCGCCGAGCGGCGTGGCACCAGCCCGGCGTACGACAAGGTTTTCGCGCTCTTTCCGGAGCTGGATCGGCGCGGACGGCAACGGGCCGGCTCGCTCTCCGGCGGGCAGCAGCAGATGCTCGCGATCGGGCGGGTGCTGCTCAACGACAACCGGCTGCTGCTGGTCGACGAGCCGACCAAGGGGTTGGCGCCGAAGGTGGTGACCGAGGTGGCCGAGGTCCTGGAACGGGTCGCGGAGTCGGTGCCGGTGCTGCTCGTGGAGCAGAACCTGGCAGTGGTACGCCGGCTGGCCCGCGATGCTGTCGTGTTGGCCGCCGGCAAGGTGGCCTGGACCGGCGACGCCCGCGAGTTGCTGCTGGAGACGGCGCTTACCAAGTCGCTGCTCGGTGTGGGCACCGGCGAGGCGCACCGCCCGGCCGGGCCGGACCAGGCTTCGGTGGCCGGGAAGGACGCACGCTGATGGGGACCGTGATCCTGTTGGCGTTGACCGGGCTCGGCCTGGCGGCGCTCTACTTCCTTGTCGCCTCCGGCCTGTCCCTGGTCTTCGGCCTGGCCGACGTGCTCAACTTCGCGCACGGGCTGTTCCTCGGTGTCGGCGCGTACGGCACCTGGTGGGCGGCGGGCAACCTGCCGGGCGCCAGTGGCGACGGGTTCGGCTTCGTGCTCGCTGTCGCCTTCGGGGTGGCAGCCGGCACGCTCGTGGCGATCCTTGTCGAGCTGGTGCTGATCCGGCCGCTCTACTCCCGCACCATCGAGCAGGTGCTTGTCACCGTCGGCCTGTCGCTGGCCGGGGTGGCGCTGTTGCAGGCCACCTGGGGTGCCGACGCCCGACCGTTCCCGCGCCCGGACTGGACCCGGGAGGTGACCGGGATCCTCGGCGCGCAGGTGCCAAACGGCGGCCTGCTGCTGATCATCGCGGCGGTGCTTGTGCTCGGCGCGATCCTGGCGTTCCTGCGCTGGACCCGGTACGGCCTGGTGATCCGGGCCGGCGTGGAGAACCGGGAGATGGTGACCGCGCTGGGCATCGACGTCCGCAAGGCGTTCACCCTCGTCTTCGCGATCGGTGGGGCGGCCGCCGCGCTCGCCGGAGCGCTGGGCGGGGTCTACTTCGGCACCGTCTCGCCCGGGCAGGGCAGCTCACTGCTGATCTTCGCGTTCATCGTGGTGGTGATCGGCGGGATGGGCTCGGTGGTCGGCTCCGCGTACGCGGCTGTCGTCGTCGGGCTGGTGCAGCAGTTCGTCAACTACTACGGCACGTCCGGGCTCGGCGACATCTGCGTGGTCGGGCTGCTGGCCGTGGTGCTGCTGCTGCGCCCGCAGGGCATCGCCGGAAAGGTGGCAACGGCATGACGCTCATCGACGCGCCTCCCGCGCAGGTGCCGGACGAACTGACCCCGCAGCGGGGACGGTGGCAACGCGTACGCCCGTTCCTGCCGCTCGTCGCGCTCGCCGTGCTGGTGATCCTGCCGTACTCGACGATCTCCCTACCGGGGATCTTCGAGGGGCCGATCAACTCGCCAGGCACGCTGCAACTGCTCGCCATCTGCCTGATCTTCGGTGGGCTGGCCGCCGGGTACGACCTGCTCTTCGGCCGGACCGGGATGCTCTCCTTCGGGCACGCGCTCTACTTCGCCGCAGGCGTGTACGGCACCGACATCCTCGTCACCCGGGCCGGACTGCCGCTGTGGCAGGCGGCGCTGCTGACCGTCACCGGCGGCACGATCCTCGCCGCGCTGCTAGGCGCGGTGGCGCTGCGGACCGTGGGCATCGCGTTCGCCATGGTCACCCTCGCGTTCGCCCAGGTGGGGGCGATCCTTGTGGCGCGGGACTTCGGCGGGCTCACCGGCGGCGAGGAGGGCCTGCCGCTTGACGTGTCCGGGCTGCCCGCCGGGCTGGTGGGGGTGACCAACACGGTAAACCTGTACTGGCTGGCGCTGGCGTACCTGACGCTCGTGGTCTTCGTGGTGCACCGGGTGAGCGGCTCGCCGACCGGTCGGGTGCTCGCCGGGCTGCGCGACGACGAACGGCGGATCGGGGTGCTCGGGCTCGACCCGTACCGCTACAAGCTTGTGGCGTTCACCCTGGCCGGCGGGTTGGCGTCGGCGGGCGGGGTGGTCTACGTCCTCATAGTCGGCGGCGCGTCACCGCACATCACGTCGTCCGAGTTGACCCTGTCGCTGCTTGTCATGGTGGTGCTCGGCGGGCCCGGCACCCGGTGGGGGCCCGTGCTCGGCGGCATCCTCTACATGTACCTGGACCACCGGCTCACCGCGTTCGGCACGAGCGACGCGGTGGACAACCTGCCGGCAGTCCTCAGCCGCCCGCTGAGCCAGCCGCTGTTCGTCCTCGGCACGGTCTTCATCCTGGCCGTCTACTTCTTCCCAGGAGGCCTGACAAGCCTGGCCCCCCGCGTATCCCACCTGACCAAATCCCTCCGCCCCCGCTAGGGCTCCCCGTCGATCATGAAGTTATTGCCACGCCACGCCGTGGCTGAGGGCGGTAACTTCATGATCGACGGGATTCTCTGCAGGGGGAGGTCGGGGAGATGGCCGGGCGACTTGCGGTTGTCAGTGGTGGCGGGACCGGGATCGGCGCGGCCGTCGCCGGGACGTTCGCCAGGGATGGGTACGACGTTCTGATCGTCGGGCGGCGAGCGGACGTGTTGACGGATACCGCCCATCGGATCTCCGTCGACTGTGGTCGTACCGACGCCGTTTCCGCTGTCACCGCCGATCTGACCGACCCGGACCACCTCGGTCGGGTTCTCGCGGCGATCGGTGACCGGCCCGTCGACGTGGTTGTCAACAACGCCGGCGGCTACCTTGCCGGGGACACCGGCACGCTCGCCGGAACCGCAGCGCACTGGCGGGCCAACCTGGACGCCAACGTGCTCACCGCCGTGCTGCTCACCGAGGCGCTGCGGCCGGCCCTTCGCCGGCCCGGCGGCCGGGTGATCCTGATCAGTTCGATCTCCGCCCAGCGTGGCGGCGGTGGGCCGTACTCGGCGGCGAAGGCGGCCCTGCACGGCTGGGCGTACGACCTGGCGGCGCAGTTCGGCCCCGAGCAGATCACGGTCAACGTCGTGAGCCCCGGGTACGTCGCCGAGACCGAGTTCTTCGGTGATCGGATGACCGCCGAGGGGCACACCAAGCGGGTGGCGGCGACGCTTGTCGGGCGTGCCGGAGTGCCGGACGACGTCGCCGAGGCCGTTCGCTACCTGGCGAGTCCGGCTGCCGGATACGTCACCGGGCAGGTCCTCGGCGTCAACGGGGGTTCGGTCCTCGGCCGCTGAGCCCGCCAGACACGACGCAGGGACGGCGGCCCCCCGTGTGGCCGCCGCCCTCCTGTGTCGTGGGTCAGCCGTTCAACAACTCGTACGCCAGGGCCGGTGCCTTGGTGGCGGCGGCGCCGGTCGGCACGCTGATCTTCGGCGCGCTGCCGTAGTCGGTGTAGTTGACGACGTAGTCGTACGCCTTCGCCTTGCCGGCGGCCGGGATCTTCAGCGTCAGCGAGGCCAGGTGCTTGTCCGCGCCGACCACGGCGGTGAACGGCACCTTCCTGGCCGCCTCGCCGAGCGCCGCCGCCGCGTCGTCCTCCAGCGCCTTCGCCGCCTCTCCGCCTCTCACGTCGATGAACCCGACGTACCGTCCCGGGCTCTGCTCCTCCACCGAGGTGGCCGCCTGGATGAGCGGGCCGGCGTTGCCCTGGTCCGCGCCGTCGTAGGTGGGGATGGAGGCGGCCTCGGTCAGCTTCGCGGGGTCCAACTTCATCCACTTGTCCGGGAGCTTCGGCAGGCCCGGACGGCCGGTGAACTTCGCCTTCATCCAGGTCTCGTCCCCGATCACGAGGAACGACATCTTCACGGCGATACCGTCGGAGTCCGGCGGCAGCGTGGTGTTGAGTTCGAACGCCTTCGACTCGTGGTCGATCAAACCGGTGAGCGTGCTGGACGCGTCCTTGCCGCTGAACCGGAACGTCCCTTCGGTGCCGTCGGGGACGGCCTCCAGGAGCGCCTCCTTGGGGCTGGCACTCGGGCTGGCGGCCGGGGTGTCCTGCGGCGCCGCTGCGGGCTCGCTCTTCGCCCCGCAACCCGCGAGCAGGGTGGTCGTGGCCAGCATGGCGGCGACCGTGCCGAACGTCCGTCGGATGGTGCCGGCGGTGCCCGTTGCCTGTGTCATCACACTTCTCTTTCTCGATGCGTGGCTTCTGCCGGCGCCGATGCTGCCCGCCGGCACGGCGGCCCGGCTGCCGATATGCTGCCGTCCGGCTGCCGGGCACTGCCGTCTGGTGCTCACGGGGGTGTCAGGAGCGGAAACTCGCATGTCAGGAACGCTGCGTTTCGAGATCCTCGGGCCTCAGCGGGCCTGGTACGCCGACCGGGAGATCGACCTCGGCCCCGGCAAGCAGCGCGCGGTTCTGGCCGTACTGCTGCTCTCCGCCGGCCGGCCGGTGCCCACGGGGCAGATCGTCGAGGCGGTCTGGCCGGACGATCCACCCGCGAACGGCCCCAACGTGGTGCAGAAGTACGTCGCCGGGTTGCGCAGGGTGCTGGAGCCGGACCGGTCACCGCGTACGCCGGGACAGGTGCTCAGCCTGACCGACGCCGGGTACCTGCTGCGGGTCGGCCCGGAGGCGCTCGATGCCGTCCGCTTTGAGCGGGGCATCCACCGGGCCCGGCAGTGGCGCGCCGAGGGGCGTGCCGTCGAGGCGCTGAGCGAGCTGGCCGCAGCGCTGGATCTGTGGCAGGGGGAGCCGTTCGTCGGGTTCACCGGCCCGACCTTCGAAGCCGCCCGGCAGCGGCTGGTGGAGTTGCGGGCCGTGGCGCTGGAGACCTGGGCCGAGCTGACGCTGGACCTCGGCCGGCACCACGAGATGATCGGGGAACTGCGGGAGGTGGTGGCCGAATTCCCCGTCCGGGAACGGCTGCGGCGCCAGCTCATGCTCGCCCTTTACCGCAGCGGCCGGCAGGCGGAGGCGCTCGCCGCCTACCGGGAGTTCGGCGGCCTGCTCCGGGACGAGTACGGCATCGAGCCGGGCGAGGCCCTCCAGGACCTGCACCGGCGTATTCTCCGCTCCGATCCGACGCTCACGGCACCGGCGAAGCCGTCGAACGATCGGCAGCCGCCCTCGGAACCGCCGACGTCGCCCGCCCCGTCGGCCAGCGGGCTCGCCCCCTCCGCGGCGGGGCCGGTGTGGCCGGACACCGTGTTGGCGCAGTTTCCGAACGCCGTCGCCTGGGGATCGCCGACCGGGTCGGGCCACATCCCGAGCGGCGTCACCTATCCGCCGCCGGCCATGCTCCCGCCGCCGGTGGCCAACGGTCGGCCTCCGAGGCCGCAGTCGCCGCGCTGGGCGAGCAGGATCGCCACCCTCGCCGGTACGGTGCTCGTCCTGCTCTCCTTCGGTTGCCTGACCTGGCTGGTGATCCTGGCCTACGCGGTCTGGCGGCGTAGCTGGCGCCTCGCCGTCGCCGGCATCGGCTACCTGGTGATTCTCGTGATCGAGGTGGCCCTGCTCGACATCGAGCACCCGGACGCCGAGGTGCCCGACCTGGAGGCGGTGACGTTCCTCGGGCTGGCCGTCGTCACCTGGATCTTCGGCGCGGTGCATGTGATCCTGCTCAGCCGAGGGCTCTGGGCGGCGATCACCGGCAGCCTGGGCGGCAGCGCGAAGCAGCGCGCCGAGGAGGAGCGGCGCATCCGTCGTGAGCACGCCCGATACCTGCTCTACCACCACCCGGCGGCCCGCGGTGAGCTGCGCCTCGGACGGCCCGACATTCCCCGGGCCTTCGACGACGGCGGCCTGGTCGACGTCAACGCGGTTCCGGAGCAGGTGCTCACCGGCCTGCCCGGCCTGTCGCCCGAGCAGTGCCGGCAGATCGTGGTGGACCGGTGGCTGCGCGGCCCGTACACCTCGATGGAAGAACTCGCCGCGCGTTGCCTGCTGCCGCCCACGGCCACCGAACCCCTGCGCGACCTGCTGCTCTTCCTCCCCCCGGCCGTGCTGGCCGACGAGGCGCGAGCGGCCGGATCGTGACCGCCACCTCCCGCGCGGGGCGGGGTTCTGACGCACGGCGCTGGTAGAAATGCCGGATGGGCGACGATCGGGCGGCGGTACGGGAACGGGCCGAGGCGGTGCTGCGCCGGCTGGCCGGTGAGCACGCCCGGCTGCGTGAGGACCAGTGGCGGGCCATCGAGGCGCTTGTCGTCGACAGGCGGCGGGTGCTCTGCGTGCAGCGCACCGGTTGGGGCAAGTCGGCCGTCTACTTCGTGGCCACCGCGCTGCTGCGCGACCGCGAGCACGGCGGTGAGCACGGCCCGACCGTCATCGTGTCGCCGCTGCTGGCGCTGATGCGCAACCAGGTGGAGGCCGCCGCGCGGGCCGGCATCCGCGCTCGCACGATCAACTCGGCAAACCTCGACGAGTGGGACGCCATCACCGCCGAGATCCAGACCGGCGCGGTGGACGTGCTGCTGATCAGCCCCGAGCGGCTCAACAATCCGGACTTCCGTGACGGTGTGTTGCCGAAGCTGGCCGCGACCACCGGGCTGCTTGTGGTCGACGAGGCGCACTGCGTCTCCGACTGGGGGCACGACTTCCGACCGGACTACCGGCGGCTGCGCACGTTCCTCGCCGAGCTGCCGGAGCGCACCCCCGTGCTCGCCACCACCGCCACCGCGAACTCCCGGGTCACCCAGGACGTTGCCGAGCAGTTGGGCGACGCTCTCGTCCTGCGCGGCACTCTGGACCGCGAGTCGCTGCGCCTCGGCGTCCTCGACCTGCCCACTCCGGCGCACCGGCTGGCGTGGCTCGCCGACCACCTGGACGAGCTGCCCGGCTCGGGCATCGTCTACACGCTTACCGTGGCGGCAGCGGGGGAGACGACCGAGTTCCTGCGGTCCCGGGGCTACCCGGTGGCGTCCTACACCGGGCAGGCCGAGGACGCCGACCGGCGGGCCGCCGAGCAGGACCTGCTCGACAACAAGATCAAGGCGTTGGTGGCGACAAGCGCGCTGGGCATGGGCTTCGACAAACCCGACCTGGGCTTCGTCGTCCACCTCGGCGCGCCGCCGTCCCCGATCGCGTACTACCAGCAGGTCGGCCGCGCCGGCCGCGCCGTCGAGCACGCCGAGGTGCTGCTGCTGCCCGGCGTCGAGGACGCCGCCATCTGGCGCTACTTCGCCTCGCTGGCGTTCCCGCCCGAGCAGCAGGTCCGGGCCGTGTTGGCCGCCCTGCACACCGACCGCCCGCTCTCCACCCAGGCCCTCGAACCCCTCGTCGATCTGCGCCGGGCCCGGTTGGAGCTGATGCTCAAGGTGCTCGACGTGGACGGCGCGGTCCGCCGGGTGCGCGGTGGCTGGCTCGCCACCGGCGAGCCCTGGGTCTATGACGAGACCCGGTTGCGCCGCGTCGCCGAGGCGCGCACCGTCGAGCAACAGGCCATGCGGGAGTACGCGTCGACCTCCGACTGCCGAATGCGATATCTGCGGGAGCGCCTGGACGACACCGGGGCGACCGACTGCGGCCGGTGCGACAGATGCGCCGACCCCCTGTTCTCCGCAGATGTGTCGACGGCCGCGCTGACCGCCGCGCAGGCGTTCCTGGGCCGACCCGGCGTGGAGATCGCACCGAAGAAGCTCTGGCCGACCGGCTTGGAGGCTGTCGGCGTACCCCTGAAAGGCCGGATCGCCCCGGCGGACCAGGCGCTGCCGGGCCGCGCGGTCGGGCGCCTCTCCGACCTGGGCTGGGGTGGCCGCCTGCGCGAGTTGGTCGGCCCGGAGGCGCCCGACACGGCGGTGCCCGACGACGTGGCCGGCGCCGTGGTGGAGGTGCTGAAGGCGTGGGCGCACGGCGACGACCCGTGGCCGAGTCGTCCAGTGGCTGTGGTCGCGGTCGGATCCCGGCGACGGCCCCGGCTGGTCGGCTCGCTGGCCGAGCGGATCGCGGCCGTGGGTCGGCTGCCGCTGCTCGGCGAGGTCGCCTCGACCGGTCCGGGCGGCCCCGGTGGGCCGCGCGGCAACAGCGCCCAGCGGGTACGCGCGCTGCACGACACCTTCACCGTGCCAGCGGACCTGGCCGACGCGCTGGCCGGGCTGGACGGCCCGGTGCTGCTCGTCGACGACCTCGTCGACTCGGGCTGGACGATGACGATGGTGGCCCGTGCTCTGCGCCGGGCCGGCGCGCCGGGCGTGCTCCCGCTGGCCCTCGCGGTGGCCGGCTGAGCGGTCAGCCTTGCCGCTGCGCCCCGGGCGGCGTGTGCCCGCGACCCCTGCTTCGGGCGGGTCGCGGCGGTGTGTGCCCGCGGGCCTGCTTCGGGCGGGCCGGGGCGGTGTGCGCCCGCGGCCTTGCGCCCGGCGGCCCTGCTCGCGGCGGTGTGCGACCGGCCGGGGCGGAAAAGTTCCCGGGGCGGGCGGATTGCGACGGTCGCCACGCCGTCGCGGCGTCGACCAGGGCTGGCCAGCAGCGGCGGTACCGTGGGCGGCATGACCGATCCGCACCCCGTCACCCGCTCCTACGCCGGCATCGGCGCGGCGGGCCACGTGCTGGACGACGGCGGTGTCTGACCCGATCCCCGCCGCGCCGGACCGGAGCACGATCCGGTTGGCGCTTGTGGTCGGCGGTCTGGTGCTCGCCGTGCTGCTCGGCTTCGGCCTCGGTCGCCTGAACACCGCAGGCACCGTCGCCACCGGCGCAACGTCGTCCACCGCCGACCACACCCACCCGCCGGGCACCGGGGCCCACGATCACAGTGCGGTGACGGGCACCGACCAGGGCGCGGGCGGCGAGCCCGGCGGCCTGTCGGTCAGCTCGGCGGGGTACACGTTCGTGCCGCTGGCCAGCGAGTTCCCGGCCGGCCAGCCCGGGCAGTTGCGCTTCCAGGTGCGGGATGCGCAGGGCCGGGCGGTTACCCGCTTCGCAGTGGTGCACGACAAGCCGATGCACCTCATCGTGGTCCGCCGGGACCTCACCGGCTACCAGCACCTGCATCCGACCATGGCGTCCGACGGCACCTGGTCGGTGCCGTTGACTCTCGCCCAGCCCGGCGTCTGGCGGGCGTACGCCGATTTCACTGTGGTGGCGGACAACGGCGGCCAGGCTGCGGTGACCCTCGGCGTGGATCTGGTCGCGCCCGGCGGCTACCAGCCGCGTCCGCTGCCCGCGCCGGCCACCTCGACGACTGTGGACGGGTTCACCGTCGGCTACCAGGGCAGCCCGCAGGCCGGGGCGACGGTGCCGGTCACCTTCACGATCGAGGGCGCGGGCGGCACCGCGGCGCTGGAGCGCTACCTCGGGGCGTACGGGCACCTGGTAGCGCTGCGCGAGGGTGACCTCGGCTATCTGCACGTGCACCCGGAACCGGAACTGGTGGATGGGCAGGTGAAGTTCTGGCTGACCACCCCCGGGGCCGGCCGCTACCGCCTCTACCTCGACTTCCAGGTAGCCAACAAGGTCCACACCGCGGAATTCACCCTGACGATCCCCTGACCCCGCGGGCCCCCGGCCGCCCTCGTCGGTGATCATGAAGTTATTGCCGCGACCCGCCGGTGCGGAGGGCAATAACTTCATGATCAACCCCGAGGTCGGGGTGGGGGTTAGACGGCGCGGCGGATGGGGCGGCGGGCCAGGTAGCGGAGAAGGTCGCGGATGTGGTGCTTCTCCTCGGCCGGGACTGTGGGGTCGGCCAGCCGGTCCAGGATGGCCCGGACGTCCGCCTCGACCGGGCCGTCGTCGGTGCGTCGCCGGGGCACCGGCCCGGCGTCGGGCAGCCCGAGCGCCCGGAACGCGGCTGCCACAGGCAGATCCAGTGCGGCGCAGAAGCCGCGCACCTTGGCCAGTTCGGGGTAATCCTGCCAGTCGCCGGCCAGCCAGCGGAACACGGTTGAGCGACCCACGCCCGTGTGCGAGGCAAGGTCGGTCACGGTCCAGCCGCGCTCGTCCCGGGCGTCATCAATAGCGCGACGGACGAAACGGGCGAAGGCCATTTGTGGTGTGAGGTCTGGGGATCCCATCCGTGTGTGTTTGTTCCCTCCCGGCCGGGCACTGGGATGGTGCCTCACGAGAGTAATACGCCCGCAGCCGGAAACCACTGACTGACCGCACAAACTGTCCCACGGGTGAGACTCTGTCTCTCGCCGTATCCGGGCCACCACCGAGCGATCATCGTCGTTCTTCCACTAGGCTCGGTGCCCGTCCAGGCAGGGGCTTTTTCGCCTGCCGCCTCAGATCGGACCACCACCGCCGAGGAGCACCATGGCCGAACCGAGCCGTCCGCAGCCGTACCAACCCGGTGCGGTGAGTCTCTTCTTCGTCGCCAAGGCCGGCGTCTTCGCCGCCGGGTTCTGGATCTGGTTGCTGCTGCTGGTGCTCCGCACCGACGCGGCGACCGGTGCGGAGTTGCTGGCCGCCACCGGCGCCATCACCACGACGCTTGCCGCCGTGGTGCTTGGCGCTCGGATGGCGTTGCAGCGCAACGCGGCCACCCGGCACGCCGAGATGAGGAAGCTCCTCGTCGACATCTCGTGGAACGCCTTCGCGGCGGCTGGCAACGCCGAGAGCACGGGCAAGGTGGTGCCCTTCCCGACCGTCCCGGTCGAGGACGACCGGGACAGCCAGCGGTCCCGAGTGTCGGTCTTCGACCGTGGTCCCGGCCGTCGGGACCGCAGCAGCAACGGCGACCGCCGTCGCTGAACCGCAGTCTGCGGGACCCGCTAGGCGACGGGCGTTTCGGTGGCCAGCAGGGATTCCAGGCGGGGGGTGACCCGCCACGTGTCGACCAACTCGCGGTACTCCGCACGCTGGGGCTCGGTGGCCCCGGTGCCGGTACGGCGGGCGCGGATCAGCAGGTTGCGCGGGGTGTGCTGGGAGTCCACGAACTCCACCACCTCGGCCCGGTAGCCGTGCACCCGCAGCAGCCCGGCGCGCAGCGCGTCGGTGAGCACGTCGGCGAAGCGCTCACGCAGGATGCCCTGCCGGGTCAGCAGGTCGTACGGCGTCGGCGTGGGCTGTGCGCGTAGCTGCTTGGCCAGGTCGTGGTGGCAGCACGGTGCGGCGAGCACCCAGCGGGCCTCCCAGCGCACCGCGCGGGCGAGCGCCTCGTCGGTGGCGGTGTCGCAGGCGTGCAGCGCCAGCACCAGATCGGGTGCGGGGTCGATGACCGCGTCGGCGATCGTCCCGGCCACGAAGCTGACCTTGTCGGCCCAGCCCATTCGCTGTGCCAGTTCGGTGTTGCGTCGCCGCTGGTCCTCTCGGACGTCCACACCGATCAGTTCGACGTCGAGCCCTCGCTGCCGGGACAGGTAGCGGTATGCGGCGAAGGTCAGGTAGGCGTTGCCGCAGCCCAGGTCGACCACCCGCAGCGGGCCGGTGAGATCGTCGGGCAGGGTAGCGGCCAGGGCCCGCAGGAACGCGTCCACCTGGCGGCGCTTGGCCGCCGAGCCGCCGATCTCGGCGAAGATCTCGTCGCCCGGGTCCAGCAGGTATTCCTTCGCCCGGTCGTGCCCGCCGGGCGTCTCCGCTGGTCGGGTCGTCGCCGCGCGGTGCACCTGCGCCTCGCCGGACTTGGTCACCCGCAGTTGGAGCGTCGCGTCGGCAGTCTCGACGTGCCAGTTGCCGAACGGCTCGGCCAGCAGCTCGTCGACCGCCGCTGCCGACTCCGCACCAGGGGCGACATTGCGGGTGTACGGGCGTACGCCGTCGGAGGTGGCGATCTGGAGCCGGGGCCCGGCCTTGAGCGTCACCTGTCGCAGTTCGGCGCGGGCCACAGTGGGGCGGCGGCCCCGTCGACGCCCGGCGGCGACGGCCCGGGTCAGCGTGGGGTCGAGCAGCAGCGTGCGGACCTCGGTCAGGGCGGCGTCCAGTGGTTCCGGCATCGTTCCATTTTCAGCAGGTGGGGCGGGAAGGGAACATCCCCCGTACCGCGCGCAGGCGGTGCGGGGGATGTCGGGTGGTTCTGAGCGTCAGTCCGCGGTCGCCTCGGCCGGCGTACCCGCGCCGGAACCGCCAGAGCGACGGCGCCGGCGGCGACGCGGCTTGGACGGGTCGCCGTCCGCAGCTGCGGCCGGCTCGGCCGGTGCCGCGTCGGCGGAGATCACAGCGGTGGCCTCGCCCGCGACCGGCTCTCCGGCCCGGCGGCGACGCCGACGACGCGGGGTGCGGGTGGCGTCGTCGCCAGCGGCGTCCGCGGGCGCCTCGGCGGCCGGCGTGCCGGCGTCGGTGCGGCTGTCGCCCCGGCCACGGCGCTCGCCGCGACCGTCGCCTCGGCCCTCGCTCCGGCTCTCACCGCGTCGGGACCCCCGACCACCACTGTCGCCCCGGCGGGAGCGGGTCGTCCCACCCAGGTCTTCCTCGATCTCGGCGGACAGCCCGGCCCGGGTGCGCTCGGCTGTGGGCAGCGTGCCGCTGACCTCGGTGGAGATGTGCAGGTCGGTGTAGAGGTGCGGCGACGTGTGGTACGTCTCCGGCGGCTCGGGCATGTCCAGACCGAGGGTCTTGTCGATGATCCGCCAGCGGGGCATGTCGTCCCAGTCGACGAAGGTCACCGCGACACCCGTAGCTCCGGCCCGGCCGGTGCGACCGATCCGGTGGGTGTAGGTGTCCTGGTCTTCCGGGCAGTCGTAGTTGATCACGTGGGTGACGCCTGTGACGTCCAGCCCTCGGGCCGCCACGTCGGTGGCGACCAGAATGTCGATCTTGCCGGCCCGGAAGGCCCGCAGCGCCCGCTCGCGGGCACCCTGGCCCAGGTCACCGTGCACCGCGGCGACCGCGAACCCGCGGAAGTCGAGGTCCTCGGCGACCCGGTCGGCGGCCCGCTTGGTACGCGTGAAGATCATGGTCAGCCCGCGACCCTCCGCCTGGAGGATGCGCGCCACCACCTCGACCTTGTTCATCGAGTGGGTGCGGTAGACCAACTGCTGGGTCTGCGGCGACGGGCCGGTCTCGGCGGTGTGCCCGGCGTGGATCGTCATCGGCTGGCGCAGGAAGCGCCGGGACAGGGTGACGATCGGGTCCGGCATGGTGGCCGAGAACAGCATCGTCTGCCGGTCTTCCGGGAGCATCGCGAGGATCTTCTCGACGTCGTCGAGGAAGCCCAGGTCGAGCATCCGGTCAGCCTCGTCGAGGACGAGCGCGCGCACCCGGTCCAGTCGGAGGTGCTTCTGCTTCTGGAGGTCCATCAGTCGGCCGGGGGTGCCGACCAGGATCTCGACGCCCTTGCGCAGCGCGTCGATCTGCGGCTCGTACGCCACGCCGCCGTAGATCGGCAGCACTCGGATGCCGCGCGTGCGGCCGGCGGCGGCGAGGTCCTTGGCGACCTGGATGCCCAGCTCGCGGGTGGGGACGACGACAAGCGCCTGGGGGACGCCGTCGCTGCCCTCGTTGGGTGCGAAGACCCGCTCCAGCAGTGGGACGCCGAAACCGAGGGTCTTGCCGGTGCCGGTGGGGGCCTGGCCGATGAGGTCGACGCCGCGCAGCGCGATCGGGATCGCGTACTCCTGGATGGCGAACGCGCGGGTGATGCCGGCCGCGGCCAGCGCCTCGACGGTCTCCTCGCGGGCGCCGAGCGCGGCGAATGTGGGGGCCTCCGGCCGAACCGGGGCTGTGGGTGCCAGTTCCTGGCCGTCCATCAGATCTTCAATCAGTTCGCTCATGTGGATGTGGGGGTGCCCTCTCGTGGGTGCGCCCCGTCATGTCCTCAGGGCGCGTTCGGTATGACGCGGGCCACACGGTCGGGGGCAGACTGCCGAGCCGGACCGGGCCGCACGCGCGCCGCGGGCTGAGCTTCGATCAGATCGGCGCCCACGGCAACTGCTCTATGCTACCTGAACAGGCAAGCTCACGTCCCGATTCCCGGGCGGCCAGCCGCCACGCGGGGGCATTGATTGTGACCTGCGCCACAGGGCCTGTCGAACGGCTTCCTGGGTCGGCTACGCGTTGCCCCAGGCTGTCGAGCGGCCCGCGCTCACTGCGCTCATCGCGCAGGGCGTCCGGGCCGGATGTGTCGGGTTGTCCAGGCGGCTCACTGCGGCGCACACCGGACGAATGGCAACCGTCGGGCTGAGCAGGCGACCTACGCGCCGGACGGTGCGGTCCCGGCCCGCGGCAGGTGGGCGACGCCGACCTGCCGCAATGGCCGGACCAGTCAGCGGACGGTGAAACCGACCGATCGGGGGGACGCCTCGGCGATCTCGACGTAGGCGACCTTCTCGACCGGAACGATTACCCGCCGGCCCTTCTCGTCGGTCAGGGAGAGCGTGCCGCCATCGCCGGCGAAGGCGTCGGTCACGATCTGCTCGATCTCGGCCGGCGACTGCGCGCTGTCCAGAACCAGCTCGCGCGGCGCGTACTGCACGCCGATCTTGACCTCCACTGTGCCTCCTCAACTGGGGCGAAAGAACCGCCCTGCGAAGGCTATCCGATCAACGGGGCAACGGTCAGGCTGACTCACCTTGCAGCGGGAAGCTCGCGATGCCCCGCCACGACAACGCCGCCACCAACGCCTCGGCCTCGGCCTTCGGCACCTGCCGGCCCCGGGCCAGCCAGAACTGCGCGGCCGTCTCCGCCGCGCCCACCAGGCCGGAGGCGAGCAACTCGGCGTGCGACCGCCTCACACCGGTGTCCGAGATGATGGTGTCGGTGATCGCCGCGATGCAGCCCTGCTCGACCCGCTCGACCCGCTGCCGCACGGCCGGGTCGTTGCGCAGGTCCGATTCGAAGACGAGACGGAACGCCTCGCTTTCGTGGTCGACGAAGTCGAAGTACGCCCGGACCGACGCGCTTACCCGCTCCTTGTTGTCGCTGGTGCCGTGCATCGCGTCCTGCACCTTTGCGACGATGGCGTCACAGTGCGTGTCCAGCAGAGCCAGGTAGAGCTCCATCTTTCCCGGGAAGTGTTGATAGAGCACCGGCTTGGAAACCCCGGCCCGCTCGGCGATGTCGTCCATTGCCGCGGCGTGGTAGCCCTGTGCGACAAACACCTCCTGCGCCGCGGCGAGCAGCTGCTTACGCCGCGCCGAGCGGGGCAGGCGGGTTGGCCTGCCGGCGGTTTGTGCACCGTTCCCCACTGCGGTCATGGGATCCTCCGAGTTCTCCGTACGAGCCGGCATTTTCCCCCCAGACCGGGGCGGCCCGCGACCGCGTCGTGGAAATGGCCCGCCGCTGTAACTTATCGCCACTCTCCCCACACGGTAGCCTCAGCGAGGGCGACCAAGGAGCGCGCGGTGAGTGAAACAGGGCAACCCGGAGCCGCCACCCCGGGAGAGCACGGTGACGGAACGGGTCAGCACGACGACCCGGGCCGTTCCGGCGGCGGGTGGGCGCCCCCGGCGGGCGGGTGGTCCCCGGCCGCCGAGCGCGAGGACGCGCGGGAGCAGGCGCCGCGTTGGCAGCCCGACCCCGCGTCCGGTTGGCGCGCCGCCTCCGCGAGGCACGGAGACCTGCCGGTCCCGCTTGGCGGCGAGTCCGAGCCCTCGTCGCGCGTCAACGGTCACCACCCAAACGGCGTCCGCCACGCGGACGCCGAGGCCAACGGGGTGGAGCACGCCGACGCCGACCCCCATGGCGTACGCCTCCCCGGTGCCGACCTCTCGTCGGGCCGCCCCGCGCCGGTGAGCGCGCCGCCCGGGTTTACCGCCGAGGCTCGGCCCGATGCGCCCGGCGACCGACTGGTGGTACCGGCCCAGCGCCCCGCACCGCCGTCGGAGCGGGCACCCGACGACACCGACCTCACGCGGCGCCCCTCGGCCGATCCGGCCGGCCCGCGCAACAGCCGCTGGCCCGATCCGGGGCTTCCCACCTCGACGCCGTCGACTGCGCAGGTGCCGCCCGTCGGCACCGCCGCCTCGGGCTTCGAGGTCCCGCCAGGTCTTCGCGCACCCACCGGCGAGCGGTCAGCCGCCGACGCCTCGCGCGTCTGGCGTGACCCGCTGGCACCCGAGGCGTCGGCCGAGCCGGAGCGGTCAGCGGGGCACGCCGACGACTCGGCGCCCGACCGTCCCGCCGGGGACGCGCACCGGGCCGGGGAGTCGGCGACCATCGAACCGGACTGGTCCGGGCCGAGCTGGAACCACCCGAGCCGGGGCAGTGGCTGGGCACCGCCCTGGTCCCGCCAGGAGGGTGAGCCGGCAGGTCGCCAGGCGCGGGACGAACCCACGCCCGACTGGGTCGCCGAGCCCAACGCGCCGTACGAGCCGGTGCGCGCAGAGCCGCCCCGCCCGTACGAGCCGGTGCGCGCTGAGCCGCACCGGGCGTACGACATGCCCCGGGACGACCCGGCGACCGAGCCCGGCGCGCCCGCGCGGCCGACCTGGGCCGGCGAAGGCTCCGCGACCGCCACACCTGCGCAAACGTCCCGCCCCGAGCCTGTCGAGCGGCCCTCGTGGGCCGGCGGGGCGGCACCCGACCCGGCCAGTGCGCCGCCCGGGGATCGCCCGTCCTGGGCCGACCCGGTTGCGACAAGCGCGCCGGCCGACCGGCCGCCCCGCGCAGAGGGCTCGGATCCCACTCCGACCAGCGGCCCGCCCGTGCCGCCGCGCACCCCGTCGCCCGCCGCCGAGCGCCCCTCCTGGGCCGGCGGCCCAGCGCCCACCAGCGGCCCACCTGCCGACCGGCCGTCGTGGGCCGGGGGCGCGGGTGCGGCACCCACCAGCGGCCCACCGTCGCGGCCGTCGTGGGCCGGTGACCCGGCGCCGACAAGTGGTCCGCCGTCGCGGCCGTCGTGGGCCGGTGACCCGGCGCCGATCAGTGGTCCGCCGTCGCGGCCGTCGTGGGCCGGCGGCGCGGATGCGGTGCCGACAAGTGGTCCGCCTTCGAGGCCGTCCTGGGCCGGCGACCCGTCGCCGGTCAGTCCGCCTCCCGGTATGCGACCGTCCTGGGCCGGCCCCGCGCCGGACGACAGGCAAGCGCCGGCCGACCCGCCGCCCGCGCCCGCGGGCCCACCTCCGACGCTTACCGATGCGCCACCGACGCCTGTCGTGCCGCCTGTCGCGTCGCCGCCGGTCCGAGCGGCGGAGCGGCCCTCCTGGGCAGGCGGATCGCCGACGACCCCGGCGAGCCCGGGTGCCGAGCGGCCCGACTGGTCCGAAGGGCGCATCCCCGCCACCCCGACCGAGCGGCCGTCCTGGCCGGCTGTCCGGCCGCCAGACCCCCGCGTGGGCGATGCGGGCGAGTCGTCCGGCCCGCTCCGGCCGGAGGCGCGCCCGGCCGCACCGTTCCGGCTCCGGCCGGCGACTCCCGAGCCGCCCGGTCCGCCTCCCGCCGAGTCGCCCCGCACCGCCTCCTCGGCGGCCGGTCCGGTGCACACCGGCTCTCAGCCGCTCTCTGCCGGTGCCGTCCCGGCCCCCACCAGCGGGGCCGGGCATCGCGACCGGCCCTCATCCGCGTCCGCCCCCGCCTACGCCGCTCGCCGATCCGCCCCCGACCCGGCATCGCCGGCCGACCCCGGTGACGGCGGCCCACGGCAGGACACGACGGCGGTGCTGCCGCAGCGTGTCCCCGCGGAACCGGACGTGCCCGTCGTGCCGGAGCCGCCAGCCGTGGAGCCACCCGCCGAAACCCCCGAACTCGCTCGCATCGCCACCCACCTGCGACGTGACGACGAACCCGCGCCGCTGCGGGAGCGCCCCGAAGGGTTCGACGTCAACGCCATCCTGGACGCCGTACGGGAGGTGGCCGGCGTGCGCGACGCCGCGCTGCGGCGTACCCCGGCGGGAGCGCACAGCCTCCGGCTCGACCTGGCCGACGGTGCCGACCCCGCCGAGGTGAGTCGGCAGGTCGCGCGGTTGCTCCAGGACCGGATGGGGCTTGCCGCCGCCCCGCAGAACCTGCCCGGCCTGCCGACCACCCCGCCCCCACCGATCCGCCGCCGCGCGGCCGAGCCCCGCTCGGTCGAGCGGGGTGCTCCGGTGCCCACGGGCGCGGACCCGCGCGACATCGCCGCGCAGGCGCGATCGGCCACCGAGGGCTCGGCGGCCAGTCGGCCGGTGGAGGGCCGGGTCGAGGCCACGCCCGCGGAGGAGCGCTGGGCCGGATCGGACGCCGGTCGTCGACGCCGGGCGGGCACTCCGCACCGGGGCCGCGCGACGGTGGAGGAGCCCGGCTCGGTATCGGCCGCGCCCGCAGGTGCGGCCACCGGCAGCCCGGCGACGGCCGGTACGTCGTACTCCGGTGGTCAGGTGACCACGACGGAGTCGGCGCCCTCCCGCCCGCTGGACACCGGCGGTGTGCCGGGGCCACGGGTGGTCATCGACCATGTGCAGGTCAGCACCTTCGGCCTGGACGCCAACGTGGAGGTCCGGCTGCTGGCCGGTGAGGACAACGCCGCCGGGTACGCCACCGGGCCTGCGGTCGACGGCTACGTGCTGCGGCTCTGCGCGGTGGCCGCCGCCGCAGCGGTGGACGAGTTGCTGGGCGGCGCCGAGAACGCCGAGCGGGGGCGCTGCTTCGTCGAGCACGCGGCGGTGGTGCCGTTCGGCAACTGCGAGGTGGCAACAGTTGTGGTGCTGCTGGTCTGCGAGGGCTGGGTCGAGCAACTCGCCGGCTCGGCCCTGGTCGCCGGCGACCCGCGACAGGCTGTGGTTCGGGCGACGCTGGCGGCGGTCAACCGTCGGCTGGAGGCGCTGCTGTCCTGAGTGGTCCGGGGCAGACTGGTAGGTATGAAGCGCGCGACCCTCTGGCCGGACCACCTCCTCCCCGAGGCCGACGTTCCGCCGCCGTGGCCGGGCCGGGAGGTCCACCTCGACGGCGCCGTGACGTACGTGCGGGACACGCCCGCCACGTCTGCCAACGCGGAGCCGGCGCTGTACGTGCACGGGCTGGGCGGTTCGTCGCAGAACTGGACGGACCTGGCCGGGCTGCTCGCTGACCGTCTGGACGGTCAGGCCATCGACCTGCCTGGGTTCGGTCGCAGCGAGCCGGGTCGCCGCTACACGATTCCGGCCTTCGCCGAGCTGGTGATCCGATGGATCGAGCACTCCGATCGGGGGCCGGTCCACCTGTTCGGCAACTCGCTGGGCGGCGCGGTCTCGGTGCAGGTGGCCGGGCTCCGGCCCGACCTGGTCCGTACGCTCACCCTGATCTCTCCGGCGCTGCCGTTCCTGGACTTCCGGCGCTCGTTGCAGGGGCGGATGCTGCCGGTGCTCGCCATTCCCGGCGGTGAACGGCTGGTCGCCCGGCATCTCACCCAGCTCGCACCCGAGGTGATGGCCCAGCAGGTGCTGGAGGCGTGCGTCGCCGACCTGAGCCGCATCTGCGAGCAGCGCCGGGCCGAGGCGTTGGAGGAGATCCGGGTGCGCTACCAGGCGGCGCACTACGCGGCCGCGTACGTCCGGACGTTCCGCGGGCTGGTCTCCAGCTTCCTTCGGGCGTACCTGCCGGGGCCGGGCTCGCTGTGGCGGCTCGCCGAGGCGGTACGCGCGCCGACGCTTGTGGTGGGTGGCCGGCAGGATCGCCTGGTCGACGTGCGGGTCGCGCCGCAGACCGCGCGGGTCATCCCGGACAGCCGGCTGCTGATGCTCAACGGTGTCGGTCACGTGGCCCAGTTGGAGGTGCCGCGGCTTGTCGCCCGTGCGGTGGTGGGTCTGCTCGCCGAAACGGAGGAGGCCGGCCGGCGGCCTGATCTGGCAGGCTGAGCGGGATGCCCAGCTCCGATCGCCGTCACCGACGCTTCGCGCTTATCGCCCAGTTGGTGGCGGTGGTGGTGGCTGTCGTCGCGGCGGTGACCGTGGTCGCCGAGGGGCCGGGCAGTAAGCCCGATCGGCTGACCGCCGAGGAGGTCGGCCCGCCGCCGCTGGTGGCCGGGCCGCTGCCGCCGTCACCGTCGGGGGAGCCGTCGGGCGAACCGTCACCGTCGGTGGAGCCGTCGGTGGCCCCGTCGAGCGCGCCGCCGGTGCTGCGGATGTCCGGGGAGGTGCCGACCGCGGGCACCGGCCGGTTCGGTTACGACGACCGCACCGGCCCGGTGTTGGGTCGTGCGGGTGGGCTGCGCACCTATCGGGTGGCGGTCGAGACGGGCAGCAACGAGGATGTCGCCGCGTTCGGGCAGGCCGTCGAGACGGCGCTGGCCGGGCCGGGCAGTTGGGTCGACAGCGGCCGGTTGCGGTTGCGGCAGGTGCCGGGGACGGCGGCCAGGGACTTCACCGTCTATCTGGCGACCGCCCGCACGGCGGGCCGGATGTGCGCCGCGGGTGGGGTGAACATCTCCATCGGCGGACGGCCGTACACGTCCTGCCGTGCGCCCGGTCAGGTGATCATCAACCTGGATCGGTGGCGGCTGTCCGTGCCGCACTTCGTCTCGGCGGGCGTGCCGCTCTCGGTCTACCGGACGTACGTGGTCAACCACGAGGTGGGCCACCAGTTGGGCCACCGGCACGAGCGGTGCCCGGGTGCGGGCCGACCGGCGCCGGTGATGATGCAGCAGACCCTCTTCCTCAACGGGTGCCGGGTCAACCCGTGGCCGTACCTCGACGGTCGGCGCTACGCGGGCCCGGCGCTATGAACGGCTTCGCCCTCCGATAGCCGCCTTGCACTAATGGCGGTAAAAGCGGAGAAATGCCCGAATAATCTGGCAGGCTGACACCATGATGCCGTCTGCCCCTTACGGCTCGCCCGAGCCGCCCGACCCAGCGGACCGACAGGCGTACGGCGGTGCGCGTCCCACGCTCGTCCGCATGCGCCGGCGACGCCGCCGCAGCCTGCTGCTCGGCGTGCTCGTGCTCGCCACCGCAGTCGGCGTGACCTTGAGTAGGGGCGGCGAACCACCTACCGAGGCGCCCGCGGAGACCCAGGGCGGGATGGGCCACGGCGGCGGAGTGGGCGCCCATCCGACACCCACCGGATACCCGTCCGCCGGCGCGGGCCGGTTCACCGCGGCCGACGGCGAGACACCCGTGCACGGCGAGGACGGGCCGCTGCGCCGCTACCGGGTCGTCGTCGAGAGCGGCACAGGCCAGGACGCCGCGGCCTTCGCCGCCAGGGTCGACGAGGTGCTTGGCGACCCGCGCAGCTGGATTGCCTCCGGTGAGCTGCGGGTGCAGCGGGTCGCCGATGCCGGCGCCGCCGACTTCACCATCTACCTGGCCACCCCTGTCACCTCCGAGCGGATGTGCGCCGAGGGCGGGTTGACCACCGAGCGCTACACGTCCTGCCGGCTGCCGGGCCAGGTCATCATCAACCTCGCCCGCTGGCAGGAGGCGGTGCCCGACTACGGTGCCCCGCTGGAGACGTACCGCACCTATGTGATCAACCACGAGGTGGGCCACGAGTTCGGCGAGGAGCACGAGGCCTGCCCGGGCCCGGGGGAGCAGGCTCCGGTGATGCAGCAGCAGACGTACGGGCTGCGGGGCTGCGTGGCGAACGCCTGGCCGTACCTGGACGGTCGTCGCTACGCGGGCGACATGGTCCCCTGACTGCCGGGTTGGGTTATTCCCGCTCCCGCATCGCGGGCCACGTGTCCTCCCTCATGGCCGAGAGTGGGTCCGGCGAGCAACAATGGCGCGGTTCGCACCGCCGATCCCGGGGAGTCCACCGTGTCGTTGCCCCCGCTCGTCGAACCCGCCGCCGAGCTGACCGTTGACGAGATCCGCCGCTACTCACGCCACCTGATCATTCCCGACGTCGGGGTGACCGGGCAGAAGCGGCTGAAGAACGCCCGGGTGCTCTGTGTCGGCGCCGGTGGCCTCGGCTCGCCCGCCCTGCTGTACCTCGCCGCGGCCGGTGTCGGCACCCTCGGCATCATCGACTTCGACACCGTCGACGAGTCGAACCTCCAGCGCCAGGTCATCCACGGTGTGTCCGACATCGGCCGGTCCAAGGCCGAGTCCGCCGCGGCGTCGATCCGCGAGATCAACCCGCTGGTCAACGTGGAGATCCACAACACCGCTCTGGACCGGGAGAACGTCCGGGAGATCTTCGCCCAGTACGACCTGATCGTGGACGGCACCGACAACTTCGCCACCCGGTACATGGTCAACGACGCGGCGGTGCTGCTCGGCAAGCCGTACGTCTGGGGCTCGATCTACCGCTTCGACGGCCAGGCGTCGGTGTTCTGGGCCGAGCACGGCCCCTGCTACCGGTGCCTCTACCCGGAGCCGCCGCCGCCGGGCATGGTCCCGTCCTGCGCCGAGGGCGGCGTGCTCGGGGTGCTCTGCGCGTCGATCGGGTCGATCCAGGTGAACGAGGCGATCAAACTGCTCACCGGCATCGGCGAGCCGCTTGTCGGCCGCCTGATGGTCTACGACGCCCTGGAGATGGAATACCGCAAGATCAAGATCCGCAAGGACCCGAACTGCGTGCTCTGCGGCGACAACCCGACGGTCACCGATCTGCTGGAAGACTACGAGGACTTCTGCGGCGCGGTCTCCGAGGAGGCCCAGGAAGCGACGCTCAACGCGACCATCACCGCACTCGAACTCAAGGAGTGGCAGGACGCCGGCAAGGACATCTTCCTCGTCGACGTGCGAGAGCCGGCCGAGTACGAGATCGTCCGGATCCCCGGCGCCACCCTGATCCCCAAGGGCGACATCATCTCGGGTGAGGCCCTGGCGAAGCTGCCGCAGGACCGGCAGATCGTGCTGCACTGCAAGTCCGGTGTCCGTTCGGCGGAGGCGCTCGCCGCGCTCAAGGCCGCCGGGTTCCGCGACGCCGTGCACGTGCAGGGCGGCGTGCTCTCCTGGATCAAGCAGATCGACCCGTCGCTGCCCGCGTACTGACCGGCCGGCCGGGGCGGCTGAGCACGCCGCCCCGAGCCGTCCCCGGCACGGCGTGACCGCCGTCCCGGGCCGTCCCCGGTACGGCGTGACCGCCGGGCGGCCGGCGTCGCCGCGGCGGTGCCGCGTCGAAATCGGCGCGGAAGGCCTCCGAGCGGCCCTGTGACCGAAGCGTCGCAGCCATACCGGGCTGGCCGATTCACCGAGGCGGTAACGCGTCTGCGCAGGTAGCGTCACGTCTCGTGGTCGACTTGAATGCCGCGATCGGGTTCGTCGTGGCCCATGGGGATGCGGTGGAACGCGCTCGCCTCTCCTGGCTGCGCAACGCCATGCCGCCGCCCCCGGAGGTGTTGGAGACGGCTGAGGTCGGCCAGGCGCCCGACGGCGGTTGGCCAGCGACGTGGGGCGGGGAGGTCGCCTCGGTCGACGCCACGTGCTTCCGGCTCGCCGAGTTGGACGATCTGGGCGGGTTGGCCCGTCCCGCCGCCCGCCGGGCATTGGACTGGTTGGCGTCCCGGCAGGAGGCCGACGGCGGCTGGGACGAGGACGCCTCGTTTGTCGGCTCGGCTCCCGAGTGGGCCCGCCCCGGCGACCCGGAGGCCAAGCTCTTCCTCACCGGCAACGCAGGCTTCTGGCTCACGGTCGCCGGCCTGGACGCCCGTGCCTCGGGGCCACTCGATCACCGGGTCGGCGGGGCGTACGCCGGAGTGGTGCAGGCGGCGGCCCAGTCGATCGCCGCGCGGCTGCGGCCGGACGGCAGTTGGCCGTCGTTCCTCGCCGCCGGCTGGCTGAGCGCGGCGGTCCTGCACCGCCAGGACATGTTCCAGGAGTCCGCGCGGATTCAGGTGGTGCTCGCCGAGCGGATGCCGACAATGTCACCGGGCGACGTCGCCTGGCTGGCGGCGACGCTGCGCCGGGTCGGCATCGACCTCCAGGACTGGATCATGGTGCGGGCCCTGCGGCGACTTACCGAGACCCAGCGCAGCGACGGCGGATGGGAGAGCGCGGACGGGCACCAGTTCGACGTGCACTCCACGCTTGCCGCGATCCGGGCCTGCCGCCCGGCGACGGTGCCCGGCCAGAAGCCGCCCGTCCGCAGAGAGGCCAGGCCACAGGCCCACCAGGCCGCCGGGTCATCTGTCCAGCACACCGTCGGGCCGCCCGCCCGTCAGCCTGTGCGCCCGCCGGGGCTGGCCGAGACCGCCGGCTGAGCAGCCGAGGCCGACGCACGCGCGCGCTCGGGTGTTAGCGCAGGTGACCGTCCCCGGTGACGACGTACTTGGTGCTTGTCAGCTCGGGCAGGCCCATCGGGCCGCGGGCGTGCAGCTTCTGCGTCGAGATGCCGATCTCCGCGCCGAACCCGAACTCGCCCCCGTCGGTGAACCGGGTGGAGGCGTTCACCATCACCGCTGCCGCGTCCACCCGGGCCACGAAGTCGCGGGCGGCGCTCGCCGAGTCGGTGAGGATCGCCTCGGTGTGCCCGGTGCCGTACCGCCGGATGTGTGCGACCGCCGCGTCCAGCGAGTCGACCACCGCTACGGAGATGTCGGCCGACAGGTATTCGGTGGCGTAGTCCTCCTCGGTGGCCGGGACCACTGCGGCGGAGTACGCGACCACCTCGGGGGAGCCATGCACGGTCACCCCGGCCTCGGCGAACGCGGCGAGCATCGGTGGCAGGAACGCGTCGGCGACACCGGCGTGCACCAGCAGCGACTCGGCCGTGTTGCAGGTCGACAACCGCTGGGTCTTGGCGTTGAGCGTCACCGCGACTGCCTTCGCCACGTCGGCGGCGGCATCCACGTAGACGTGGCAGTTGCCCACCCCGGTCTCGATCACCGGCACGGTGGACTCCTCCACCACAGTGCGGATCAGCGACGCGCCGCCGCGCGGGATCAACACGTCGACAAGCCCTCGGGCGCGCATCAGCTCCTTGACCGACTCGCGGGAGCTGGCGTCGAGCAACTGCACCGCGTCGGCCGGCAGCCCGGCCCCGGCGACCGCGTCCCGCAGCACCGCTACAAGTGCGGCGTTTGAGTGCGCGGCCGAGGACGACCCGCGCAGCAGTGCCGCGTTGCCGGACTTCAGGCAAATCCCGGCGGCGTCCACCGTCACGTTGGGGCGCGCCTCGTAGATGATGCCGACCACCCCGAACGGCACCCGGATCTGGCGCAGCTCCAGGCCGTTGGGCAGGGTCGAGCCCCGGACCACCTCGCCGACCGGGTCGGGCAGCGCGGCCATCTGGCGCAGCGCGTCCGCGATGCCCGCCACGCGGCCCGCGTCGAGGGCGAGCCGGTCCAACACGGCCGCGCTCAGCCCGGCGTCGCGGCCGGCCGCCAGGTCCGCCTCGTTCGCGGTCAGGATCTCCGGGGTACGCGTGACAAGCGCGTCGGCCATCGCGACAAGTGCGGCGTCCTTTGCCGTACGGGTGGCCACGGCCAGTGTCGCGGCGGCTTCCCGTGCCCGCCCCGCCTGCTCGACGACGCTCATCCTGCGCTCCTCACGTGTGCCCATCGCTTACAGCAGTACGAGGTCGTCGCGGTGGACGACCTCCCGTTCGTACGCCGGGCCGAGCGCCGCGGCAAGTTCGGAGGTGGAGCGACCGAGCAGCCCGGGCAGCTCCACCGCGTCGTAGTTGACTAGCCCGCGGGCGACCGGAGCGCCTGCGGTGTCGACAAGGTCCACCGGGTCGCCGGCGGTGAACGTGCCGTCCACGGCGGTGATGCCGGCGGGCAGCAGCGACTTGCGCCGCCCGACGACGGCGGCCACCGCACCCGGGTCGAGGTGCAGCCGGCCCCGTGGCGAGGTGGCGTGGGCCAGCCAGAACAGTCGGGCCGTCGGGCGCTGCCGCTGCGGGTGGAACAGGGTGCCGACCGGCTCGCCGGCCAGCGCCGGTGCGGCCAGGTCGGCGGAGGTGAGCACCACCGGGATGCCGAAGCCGGTGGCGATCCGGGCCGCCTCGACCTTCGTCACCATGCCGCCGGTGCCGACCCCGGACCGGCCGCTGCCGCCGATGGCGACCCCGGCGAGGTCCGCGTCGCTGCGGACCTCCTCGATCCGTGTCGACTGCGGGCGGGTCGGGTCGCCCGTCCAGAGCGCGTCCACGTCGGAGAGGAGCAGCAGCAGGTCGGCGTGCACGAGCGCGGCCACCAGGGCGGCCAGCCGGTCGTTGTCGCCGAACCGGATCTCGTCGGTGGCGACCGTGTCGTTCTCGTTGACGATCGGCACCGCGTGCAGGTCGAGCAGCTTGCGCAGCGTCCGGTACGCGTTGCGGTAGTGCGCCCGCCGGGTCACGTCGTCGACGGTGAGCAGCACCTGCCCGACGGTCAGTCGGTGTCGGGCGAAGCTGGCCGCGTACCTGCCGATCAGCAGGCCCTGGCCGACGCTGGCGGCGGCCTGCTGGGTGGCCAGGTCGCGCGGACGTCGGGTCAGCCCGAGCGGGACCAGACCGGCGGCGATGGCGCCCGAGGAGACAAGCACCACCTCGCGGCCGTCGGCGGCGAGCCGGCTGAGGGTGTCGACCAACGCGTCGACGCGCTCGTCGGCCAGCCCGCCGGTGGCGGTGGTCAACGAGGAGGATCCGATCTTGACGACGACCCGCCGGGCCGCCGTGACTGCGTCGCGCACCCGCCCATTCTGCGTGTTCAGGGCCGCGTCGCCCGGCGGCCTTCCCATATGGTGGCCGATTGTGACTCCTGACGAGTACGTCGAGGCGGTGCTCGACCTGGTGGAGCGGATCCCGCAGGGGCGGGTGATGTCGTACGGCGGTGTCGCCGACGCCCTCGCCGACCGCTCCGGTCGCACCTCGGCCCGGCTGGTGGGCAGCATCATGGCCCGGCACGGTGGCTCCGTGCCCTGGCACCGGGTGGTCACCGCGTCCGGCCGGCTGCCGCCGGGGCACGAGCGGGAGGCGCGGGCGCGGCTGCGGGCCGAGGGGGCGCCGTTGCGCGGCGAGGGCGTGGACATCCGGGTGGCGGGCTGGTCGCCGGATGAGGGGATGTGACCACCGTCATAACGTGAGTAACATTCGGCCCCATGAACCAGCCGCCGGGTGCTGTCGAACCGCCCGCCGCCGGGCCGCGACCTGCCGACCCGCCCGCCGCCGGGCCGCGACCTGCCGACCCGCCCGCCGCCCGGCCGCGACCTGCCGACCCTCCCGCCGTCGGCTCGCCGGTCGGCGGCCCGCTGCCCCGCCCGGTGCACGCCGGATATGCGCTCGGATCGCTTGCCACAGGTGCGTTCGGCACCGTGCCCGGTCTGCTGCTGCTGCCGTACCTGACCGACACGCTGGGCGTGGCCGCAGGGCTGGCCGCCCTGCTGGTGCTGCTGCCGAAGGCATGGGACGTGCTTGTCAACCCGGTCGCCGGGCGGATCTCCGACCGCACCCGGTCGCGCTGGGGTGCCCGTCGGCCGTACCTGCTCGTCGCCGGCCTCGCGCTCGCCGTGCTCTTCGCGGCCATCTTCGCCGCGCCGTTCGGCAACGGCCCGGCCGCCGCCGCGTACGTGGCGTTCGCCTTCCTGGCCACGGCCACCGCGTTCGCCTTCTTCCAGGTGCCGTACGTGGCGATGCCCGCCGAGATGACCGACGACTACGCCGAGCGCACCCGGCTGATGACCTGGCGGATCGCCGTACTGGCGCTTGCCATCCTGGTCTCCGGCGCGGTGGCCCCGCTCGTGGTGACCGCCGGCGGGGACGGGGTGCCCGGGCACCGGTGGATGGGCCTGTTCGTGGCGGCGCTCATCGCGGTCGGCGCCGTCGGCGCGTTCTTCGGCACCCGCTCCGCGCCGAGCATTGTGGTGGGGGAGAGCGAGCCGACGCTGCGCGCCCAGCTCGCCGTGGCCGGCGCCAACCGGCCGTTCCGGGCGTTGCTGATCTGCTTCGTGGTGCAGTCCGCCGGAGTGGCGACAATCCTCGCCGGGGTCAACTACTTCGCCGGGCAGATCCTGCGCGACGAGCGGAGCGGCCCGACGCTGCTGTTCGTCTGCTTCGTCGGGCCAGCACTGCTGGTGATGCCGCTCTGGTCCCGGGTCGGTGCCCGGCTGGGCAAGCGGGCAGCGCTTGTCGCCGCCGCGCTGATCCTCGCCGCCGGGGCACTCGCCCTGGTCGCCGCCCCGGTGCTGCCAGCCGTCGCGGTCTACCTGGTGGTCGCGGTCATCGGCGTCGGATACGCCGGTCAGCAGGTGTTCGCGCTGGCCATGCTGCCGGACTGCATCGCGTACGACACGGCGCGCACCGGCCGGCGGCAGGCGGGCGTCTTCACAGGTCTCTGGACCGCCGGGGAGACCTTCGGCCTGGCCCTCGGCCCCGGCATCTACGGCCTGGTGCTCCAGATCTCCGGCTATGTCTCCTCCGACACCGGCACGGCGGCGGCGCAGTCCGACACGGCGAGACTTGGCGTCCTGCTCGGCTTCACGATCCTGCCGGCCCTCCTGATAGCCCCGCCGCTCCTGTTCCTGCGCCGCTACACCCTCACCCCCGCCGTCCTTGCCGCCGCGACGAACCACAGCCGCGTCGATCAAGGAGTTGTGGCGGGGGACGAGAGCCGCTGACCATTACGAGAAGGGCACCACGACTCCATGATCGACGAGAGCAGGGTCAAGGGCGGGGCTTTGTCGTGGGGCGGGGTGGCTGCCGAGGTCGCGCTCGCCGAGGTTCGGGGACTGCGGGCGGGCGATGCGCCGACCCACGGGGGCCGGTTGTTCGCCTACGTCTACGACCCGGCGGTGCCCGGGCTTGACGACCTCGCCGCCGCCGCGCACCGGGAGAGCGCCCACGTCAACGGGCTCGACCCGACCGCGTTCCCGTCCCTGCTCGCCATGGAGAACGCGCTCGTCGGCGCCGCCGGACGGGTGCTCGGCGGCGGGCCGGGAACGGCAGCGCCGGACGTGGTCGGCAGCGTCACGAGCGGCGGCACCGAGTCGCTGATCCTCGCCGTCAAGACAGCCCGGGACGCCCACCCGGAGATCACCGCACCCCGGATCGTGGTTCCGGCGAGCGGGCATGCCGCGTTCGCCAAGGCTGCGCACTACCTGCGGGTGGCGCTTGACGTGGTGCAGGTCTCGCCGGACACGCTGCGCCCTGACCCGGCCGCGATGGCCGCGGCGATCCGCCCGGAAACGGTGTTGGTGGCCTGCTCCGCACCGTCGTACGCGCACGGGGTGGTGGACCCGGTCGCGGAGATCGCGGCAGCGGCGGCCGACGCCGGGGTGCGCTGCCACGTCGACGCCTGCTTCGGCGGCTGGACCCTGCCGTACCTGCGCCGCCTCGGTGCCCCGGTGCCGCCGTTCGACTTCGCGGTACCAGGTGTCACCTCCATCTCGGTGGACCTGCACAAGTACGCGTACGCGCCGAAGGGCGTGTCGGTGCTGCTGCACCGCGACGCCGCGTTGCGCGCCCCGCAGTACTTCGCGTACGCCGATTGGCCCGGCTACACGATGATCAACTCGGTGATCGCGTCCACCCGCTCGGGCGGGCCGATCGCCGCCGCGTACGCGACCCTGCGACACCTCGGCGACGACGGCTACCTGCGACTGACCGCCGTCACCCGGGACGCGGTCGCCGGCCTGGCCGACGCCGTCCGCGCCGTCGACGGCCTGCGGCTGATGGCCGAACCGGAGTCCACAGTGGTCTGCTTCACCGCCAGTGAGGGCGGCCCCGACCTGTTCGTGCTTGTCGACGAGTTGACCGCGCGTGGCTGGCACACCCAACCCCAGATGTCGTACGCCGGCCTGCCAGCCAGCGTGCACCTCACGGTGACGGCCGCGGTCGCTCCCCGGGTGGCCGAGTTCGGCCCGGACCTCGCCGACGCCGTGGCGGCGGCGCGGGCTGCCGGCCCGGTGCAACTGCCGGCCGAGTTGGCCGCCCTGGTCGGTGCCCTGACCCCGGAGGCGCTGACCCCGGAGCTGGTCGTCGGCCTGGCCGCCGGGCTGGGTCTCGGCGACGGGACGGGTGACGGCGACGGGTCGGGCGCGGGTCCGCTGCCGAGGCGGATGGCGCTGGTGAACACGCTGCTCGACGCCGCGACTCCGGCGCTCCGCGAGCGGCTGCTTGTCGAGTTCGTCGGCCTGCTGCAACGCCCCGCGTGGGGTTCGGACGGCTGAACGCCGGTGCCCCACCCAGTGGGTGGGGCACCGGTCGTGTTGTTTCAGAGCACGCCGGGGAGGTCCGCCCTGTTGTCCTTCTTCGCGAGGTCGGGCCACCTCCGGTCCTGCGCGTCGTAGTGGGTGACAGAGAAGCCCCGGGTCGTCGCGTCGGCACCCGAGCGGTCGGGCACCAGGTAGACGAAGGTGTAGCGCCGCGACTCACCGGCCGGCACCCCCGCCAGCCGGCACGACCGGTTGTCGTCCGCCGCCGCCGCATCCGGGTCGCACCTGGACCAGTCACCACCCGCCCGCTCACCGACGTCGAGGCCGTTGAACTCGACCTGGGCGGCGTCGACCGGCCCCGCGTTGGTGACGGTAAGGACGGTGGTCAGCTTGCGGCCCCCAGGGGCGTCGACCAGCTCATGGGTCATGGTCAACCGCAGGTTGGTGAGCCGTGGATCCTTTCCGAACTTCGTCGGACCGTCGGTCTGGGTGAACCGGCCACCCTCCCACCGGTACGTGCGCAGCTGTTCCTGGGCCCAGTACGTCGGGGTGTCACAGCACGGCTGGAGATCGGCCACCCGCACCTCGATCGAACCGGCGGTGCTCACCTTCAGGCCGCGGATGTCCTCGACCCCGTCGGTGGTCCGGACGACGCGACCGAGTGTCACGATCTGCCCACTGTCGTTTCGGTCGAAGGCGAGGACCTGCTTCGCCAACGACTCGCCGTAGCGGCAGGCGACGACGGCGACTGTCTCGTCGGCGCCGTCACCGTCCAGGTCGGCGTGGCCCACGGTTAGGTCGGTGAGCAGCGGCACGAAGTCCTTGTTCGAACTGGTCGCCAGTCGCACCCTCGAGGTGGTGCAGCTGTCCGGCGCGACCGACGGCCAGGCCGGCAGGTCGAGGCGGGCGGCGAGCAGTTGCGCCCGGCTGATCCGGCCGTCCGGCGCGCTGGGAGCGATCGAGGGTGTCGAGCTCGGCGACTCGCTGGCGGACGGCGTCGGCAGCGGCGCCGTCGTCGGCGGTGCCGTCGGGTCGACCGACTGCGCCGGGACCGGCGCCCGCCGCTCGCCGTTGAGCGCGGCGTTCGCGACGACAGGTGCGAGCACCAGGACGACAGCCGCGGCGGCAACGGCCACCGCAGCCGTCCGCCGACGCCGGCGCAGGGTGCTCCGAGCCTGGTCGGGACCGGGGCCGACGACCCGGGTGGTGACATCGGTGCGGTAGGCGGCGAACCGTTCGCGCAGCTGCGGATCGAGATCAGACATCGGACACCCCCTCGGTGTTCTCGTCGAGCAGTCCGGCCAGGGCGCTCCGACCACGGTGCAGCCAGGACTTGACGGTGCCCTCGGCCACGCCCTCCTGGAGTGCGATCTGGTGGACCGACAGGTCGGCCAGGTAGTGCAGGATGACGGCCCGCCGGTGGTTGGCGGGCAGCTTCGCGAGCGCCGCGTCGATGGCCACCCGGTCCGGTGTGGGGCCGTCCACCTCGGCCTCGGTCCGTCGCTGCCGGATGAGGTGGTTGCGAGCGGTACGCAGCCGTCGCCAGCGGCTGCGGGCCAGGTTCCAGGCGACCCGCCGCACCCAGGCCACCGGATCGTCGTACCGCACGAGGCGGTCCCAGCGGGCCAACGCCCGGCAGAACGCCTCCTGGGCAAGGTCCTGAGCGCCACCCAGATCCCCCGTGTACGCGCACAGCTGAGTGGTGACACTGCGAAAGTGCGCGTGGTAGAACTCGTCGAAGGTGATAGTCACCGCGTTCAGCCCGCTGGTGGTGAGCGCCGCAGGTGGTTCGTTGGCACGAGCTCCCATCGTTGCTGTCACTGCCCCTCCCCGTCGCCGTCGGGCCGGTGCCCTGGGCGCCGGTAACACTCCACAGCAGCGCGCCCGGTTGCGCACCGAGCTGCCGCGAACCCGACTGTTTCGCCGCTTCCGTCCAGGTCCCCACCGGCACCCGGGGTCGTGCCCGAGAGCTGTGGTTGACTGTCGGTGGGGGACAGGAGGGAGGCGGTCGTGCAGCTACCGGCAGTGCTCGGTGAGCCGATCCGGTTCGTGCTGAACTGGGGGCGCCGCTACTCGCTCTGGGTGTTCAACTTCGGCCTCGCCTGCTGCGCTATCGAGTTCATCGCCACCAGCATGGGCCGACACGACTTCATGCGGCTCGGTGTGATCCCGTTCGCCCACGGCCCCCGGCAGGCCGACCTGATGGTGGTCTCCGGCACGGTGACCGACAAGATGGCCCCGGCGATCAAGCGGCTCTACGACCAGATGCCCGAGCCGAAGTACGTCATCTCGTTCGGCGCCTGCTCCAACTGCGGTGGCCCCTACTGGGACTCGTACTCGGTGACCAAGGGCGTCGACCAGCTCATCCCTGTCGACGTGTACGTGCCCGGCTGCCCGCCCCGGCCGGAGGCGCTGCTGCACGGCATCCTGCTCCTCCAGGAGAAGATCGCCGCCGAGCAGGCAGGCATCGGAGGCGTGGCCCGCCCGGACCTGCTCGCTGCGCCGCTGGACACCGCACCCCGCGAAGCCGCCGCACCGCGCTCCGTCGACTCGCTCACCGCCCCGCCGGTCCGCCCGCCCACCGCGACCTGACGACGGCGCAGCCGCCGCGACCTGACAACGGCGCAGCCGCCGCCCGGGCGAGCCCGAGCGGCGGCCGGAGCCGACCTGTCAGCCGTTCGCGGCGACAGCCAGCGTGGTCTGCACGACGTTGTCGCTCGGGTCGACGTCGGGAGCCTGCGGGAACCACGAGGTCGTCACCTCGATGTCGATCAGCTTCGAGACGTCGGCCGGGTCGGTCGGCGGGCTGATGACAAGCGCGAAGCTGTATTCCTCGCCGGGCATCAACTGCAGTTGCGGCACCGGCACCAGAGCGCCGTCGCTGCCCACCGGGCCGCTGCCCGGGTCGGTGTGCCAGAAGACAGACCCTTCCGGCAGCGAGTTGGCCCGCACGGTGAAGCTGTTGTGCGGCGCGTCGCCCCGGTAGCGGATCGTCACCGGCACCCGAAGGTTGCCCTCGCCGCCGGGGAACACCGTCACCGGGCCGTCCAGCTCGATCGAGGCGTCCGGCCGAACATCCTGGAGGTACGGCCGTGGACGGTGTAGCGACCCGTTCGTGGACCGGAACAGGGCGTCGAGCGACGTGCGCGACACCAGACCGCGTTCGGTGGAGTAGACCTCGACCCAGCCGCCGGTCATGCGCATCGGGTAGTTCCGCAGGTTGGTGAGCACCTGGAAGTCCAGCACGTTCCGGATGCTCTCGCCGGGAGCCAACGCGACCGAGTTGTTGGTCAGGGCGCAGTTGAACACCCGGCGATTCGCCTCCACCCGCATGTCGAACATGTCGCAGTTGAGGTCACTGCTGTCGAACGCGCCCGGCACCGGCTCACGCAGCTTGTAGTGGAAGTAGTCGGTGGTGCGGCCGGTGTTGGTCACGGTCACCGGGACGCTGCCCCGGTAACCGCGCTCGGTCGGCTGCAGGATCAGCTTGCCCACCGACAGCGTGCGGCCACCGGCACCGGCCGGTGTGGCGAGAGCGGGGCCGGCGCTGGCGACTGTCGCGGTCAGGCCGAGTAACACGGCGGTGAGTAGGGTCCCCGTTTTTTTGAGCATGTGTTCCTGGTCCTCCAGTGGTGGCAGCCGACATCGGTTGCGTCGGCTGGTGCAACAGACACGGCTGAGCCCGGGTCTCGGTTGCATTCAGACGATCATCTATTAGCCGACACGGGCTCGTCTATGGATGTCGCCCGGCGTTGCCCGTATCGGCCCGTCGGAGGACAGGAACTAGTCGGTTGTCCGACCTCCGGGGGTGGCCGGGCGGGGCTAGCCTGCCCAGCATGAGCAACTCCGTGGACAAGCGGTCCGCCCACATCATCGACGTGCTCACCGAGGAGTTCGGGGCGTCGATGGCGATGGACCCGGCCGCCTTCCGCCGCAAGTTCCGCAAGATGGCGGCGTCGCCGTTCGCCTTCTACCGGGGCAGCGCCGCGCTCTTCTACGCCGACCAGCGCGGCGACTTCGCCGACGACCGCTTCCTCGACGAGCGGACCGGCCGGGTGTGGATCCACGGCGACCTGCACGCGGAGAACTTCGGCACCTACATGAACGCCTCCGGGCAGCTCGTGTTCAACGTCAACGACTTCGACGAGGCGTACGTCGGGCCGTTCACCTGGGACCTGCGGCGTTTCGCGGCAAGCGTGGCGCTGCTCGGCTACGGCAAGGCGCTCTCCGACACCGTGATCGGTGACCTGGTGGCCGGCTTCGCCCGCTCGTACCTGACCGAGCTGCGCGCGATCGCCGCAGGCGGGGACGACGCGATCGGCTCGATCACGCTCGACAACGCCGACGGGGTGCTGCGTCGGGTGCTCCAGCAGGCCCGACTCAACACGCGTGTCGACCTGCTCGCCGAGCAGACAACCGTGGACAACTACGAGCGGCGGTTCTCGATCGGCGACGGGGTCTACGAGGTCGACGGCGACACCCGCGCCAAGGTTCTCGCCGCCTTCGAGGAATACCTGGGCACCCTGCCCACTACTGCGACCCGTCCCCGTCCGCTGGCGGCGCGGATCAAGGACGTGGTGCTGCGCAAGGGGGTGGGCATCGGGTCGGCCGGGCTGCCGTCGTACAACCTGCTGCTGGAGGGGCACACCCAGGCGTTGGAGAACGACGTCGTGATCTACATGAAGCAGGCGCAGGTGCCGGCGGTGGCCCGGTACAGCACCGACGAGTCGGTGCGGAACTACTTCCGGCACCAGGGTCACCGGACCGCCGAGTCGCAGCGGGCGTTGCAGGCGCACGCCGACCCGTGGCTGGGCTTCACCGAGTTGGACGGGGCCGGTCAACTCGTCGCGGAGGTCTCCCCGTACGCCGCCGACCTGGACTGGGCCGACGTCAACGAGCCCGAGGAGCTGACCGGAATCCTCGCCGACCTGGGCCGGGCCGTGGCCCGGATGCACTCGGTCGCCGACGACGAGTCAAGTCACGACCTGGTGGACTACTCCACCGAGGAGGCGATCGTGGCCGCCGTTGACTCCGACGAGCAGGGCTTCGTCACCCACCTGGTGGACTTCGCGCACGCGTACGGGGTGCGCGCCCGCCAGGACCACCAGCTCTTCGTGGACCTGTTCCGCAACGGGCGGCTGCCCGGCATCTGACCGGCGGGCCGCCGCTCAGGAGGCGAAGTCGAGCACCACCTTGATGTCGTCCGGCCCGGCGGTGTACGCGTCGGCGTACCTGTCCACAGTCACCCGACGGGTGATGAGCGAGCTGAGCCAGACCTGGTCGGCGCGGGCGAGCGCCTCAGCGGCGAGGTCCCAGTGCCGTCGGTTGGCGTTCACCGAGCCGAACACCACGTTGTTCTCCAACACCAGCTCCCGATTGAGCGCCCCGGCGTCGAAGTCGATTTTCCGGCCACCACTTGACACCCCGGCCAGGCAGACGATGCCCGTCGGGGCCGCCTTGCACATGACGTCGAGGACCACAGTGGGCGCGCCCGTGCACTCGATCACGACATCCGGCTCGAACGGCAGATCGTTGACAGGCACCGCGTGGTACGTGGCACCGAGCGCGGCCACCAACTGCGGCTTCGGCCCCGACGTCGCCAGGTCCAACACGTGGACGGAGAGCCCGCGCTGTGTGCCGAGCAGCGCGGCCAGCAGCCCGATCGGCCCGGCACCGGTCACCAGGACCGTCTGGGGCTGCCACTCGGCCCGGTGCCCGACCCGCTCGATGTGGTCCCACGCCTTCGCCACCACGCTCGTCGGCTCCAGCAGCACGCCGACCTGGGCCAGCGCCGGGTCGAGCCGGACCGCGAACTGAGGTTCGATCCGCCAGCGGTCGCGGGCGAACCCGGGCAGCGCCTTGATGCCGTGCTCGGTGAACTGCCCGTTGCGGCACATGTCCCACTCGCCGACCGCGCAGTTCGGGCAGGGCACCGGATCGGGATGCCGGACGACCCCAGCCACCAGGTCACCGGCTTGCAGGGTGCCGCTCGGGTCCTCAATCACCCGACCCAGCGACTCGTGCCCGATGACCAGGCGGTCCGCGCCGGGCGGCGCCTCGCCGTAGTCGCCGGCGATGATCTCGTGGTCGGTGCCGCAGATCCCCACCGACAGCGCCTCGACCAGGACCGAGCCCTCCTCGGCGGCCGGCTCCGGCTGATCCTCGACGAGGCGCAGCGAGTTGGCGACCTCGGGCTTCACAGTCACAGCGCGCACGCCCCCATCCTTCCCGCCCGAGGGCTGTGCCGCGCCCAAAGCTGGCAGATCGCCGGGCATCGGCGACCAACCGGCGCGGGTCGAGCCCGCACTAGGATCAGCGGCATGACTCCCGAAGAGGTCGGCGCTCGGCTGGTCGCGCTGCTCGCGCCGGTCGAGGCGACCCCGTCGGTCTCCGGCGGGCAGCGGCACGCCCGGGCCACCGTCGACGTACCCCCGGCGAGCTGGTCGGCCGCGGTGCGCGCGGCACGCGACGACACCGAGTTGGCATGCGACTTCTTCGACTGGCTGTCGGCGGTGGACGAGCTGGCCGAGGGCTTCGACGTGGTGGCGCACCTCTGGTCGACCCGGCTGCGGCACGG
Organism: Micromonospora sp. NPDC000316; assembly: GCF_042898885.1. Classification (NCBI taxonomy): domain Bacteria; kingdom Bacillati; phylum Actinomycetota; class Actinomycetes; order Micromonosporales; family Micromonosporaceae; genus Micromonospora; species Micromonospora sp. NPDC000316. Next base: position 32,124 of record NZ_JBIAZG010000004.1, on the reverse strand, counting down.
CGTGCTGCTGCGCACCCGGTTGCCGCGCGACGCGCCGACAGTGGCCTCGATAATCGACGTCTACCCGGGTGCCGCGTGGCACGAGCGGGAGACCCACGAGATGTTCGGCATCGGCTTCGACGGCCACGGTGAGCTGCGACCGCTGCTCCTGCCGCCGGAGTTCGAGGGTCATCCGCTGCGCAAGGAGTTCGTGCTCGCCTCCCGGGTGGCCAAGCCATGGCCGGGCGCGAAGGAACCGGGCGAGTCGGAGGCCGGCGGTGGCCGTCGACCGATCCGCCCGCCGGGCGTGCCCGCCCCGGGCGAGTGGGGGACCGTCCCCACCCCTGCGGGCGCGGGCGGCGTGGGGGAGGGTCCGCGCGGCGGCACCCCGGCCCGACCCGCCGGTGAGCGGCCAGCGCGTCCGGCACCGGGGGCCCGTCCGGCGCGTACTCCCCGGGCCGCCGGCACCGCCGACAGCCCGGCCTCGGCCGACAAGCCCGCGCACGACGCTGGCCCGGCCTCGGCCGACAAGCCCGCGCTTGACGCCGGGCCGGCCGACAAGCCCGTGCCGGGCATCGGCCCGGGCGACGGGCCCGCGTCGGGCGTCGGGCCGGTCGCGGACCCGGCGGGGCGTGACGACCGCACCGACCACGACGGGGGTACGCCCTGATGCCGCTCTGGGTGGAGTTGGTGATTCGGATCGGCGGCGTGGTGGTCGCGTTCCTCACCCTGCCGCTGCTTGTCGGTCAGGCCGAGCACAAGGTGATGGCGCACATGCAGGGCCGGCTCGGTCCGATGTACGCGGGCGGCTTCCACGGTTGGGCGCAGCTCGTGGCCGACGGCGTCAAGTTCGTGCAGAAGGAGGACATCACCCCGCGCGAGGCGGACCGGGCGGTGTTCCGGCTGGCGCCGGCGGTGGCGTTGGTGCCCTACCTGCTGGTGCTGCTCGTCATCCCGCTCGGCCCGAACGACCTGGTCGGGCAACCGTTGGACATCGGCCTGTTCTTCGTGCTGGCGGTGGTCGGCGTCGGTGTGGTGGCGGTGCTGATGTCGGCGTGGGCGTCGGCAAACAAGTACAGCCTGCTCGGTGGGCTGCGCGGGGCCGCCCAGTTGCTCGGCTACGAACTGCCGCTGGTGCTGGCCGCCGCGTCGGTGGCGATGGCGGCGGGCACGCTAAGCCTGTCCGGCATCGTCGAGGCGTGGCAGCCGTGGTGGCTCATCTGGCAGGCACCCGCGATGATCATTTTCTTCGTCGCCGGGCTGGCCGAGATCCGCCGACCGCCGTTCGACATGCCGGTGGCCGACTCGGAGCTGGTCTTCGGGTACATGACCGAGTACACGGGTCTGCGGTTCGCGTTCTTCCTGCTCGCCGAGTACGTGGGCATCGTGGTGATCGCCGCGCTGACCACTGTGCTGTTCCTCGGCGGCTGGCAGGGTCCGTTCGCCGACGACCAGCTGGGTTGGCTCTGGACCCTGCTGAAGGTCTTCGCCGTCGCGTTCGTGATCATCTGGCTCCGGGTTTCCTACCCCCGGCTACGCGAAGACCAACTCCAGCGCCTCTGCTGGCTGGTACTAGTGCCCGCAGCCCTAGCGCAACTAGTCCTAACAGCAGCAGTCCGCGTCGCCCTATAGCCCCCACCCCCACCCCACCCGCGCGCCCAGCCCCCGCCCAGCCCCGCGATCTTGCAGTTTCTGCCTCGACAAAATGGGGCTAAGCGGGCATATGGGCGTCACAAAGTGCAAGATCGCGGGGCTAAGCGAGGCCGGGACCGCGCGGGAGAGCTCAGCGCAGGGGGGTGTGTGCGGGGTTTACCGGTTCGGTTGGGGGTTGGGGTGGGGTGCCGTTGCCGAAGGGGCGGCCGCCCAGGGCTTCCCTACCGTGTGGGGTGAGCCAGTTGGACAGGTCGGGGCCGAGCGGGACGATCCCCGTCGGGTTGATGTCCCGGTGCACCTCGTAGTAGTGCCGTTTGATGTGGTCGAAGTCGATCGTGTCGCCGAACCCGGGGGTCTGGAACAGGTCCCGGGCGTACGCCCACAGGACCGGCATCTCGCTCAGCTTCTGCCGGTTGCACTTGAAGTGGCCGTGGTAGACCGGGTCGAACCGGACCAGGGTGGTGAACAGCCGCACGTCGGCCTCGGTGATGGTGTCGCCGACCAGGTAGCGCTGGTCGGTCAGCCGCGCGGTCAACCAGTCCAGCCGGTCGAAGAGCCTGTGGTATGCCGTGTCGTACGCCTCCTGGCTGCCGGCGAAGCCGCACCTGTAGACGCCGTTGTTGACGTCGGCGAACACGACCGCGTTTACCTCGTCGATCTGCTCCCGTAGGTGCTCGGGGTAGAGCTGCGGGGCGCCGTCGCGGTGATACGCGGTCCATTGCGTGGACAGGTCGAGACTCATCTGCGCGTAGTCGTTGGTCACCACCTGCCCGGTCGGCACATCCACTATCGCCGGCACAGTGATGCCGCGCTCGTAGCCGGGGAAGCGGTTGAAGTACGCCTCCTGGATGCGCTCGATGCCGAGCACCGGGTCACGCCCGCCCGGGTCGAGGTCGAAGGTCCAGCTCCGGGCGTCGTGGGTCGGGCCGGCGACCGCCATCGAGATGGCCTCCTCCAGGCCGAGCAGTCGGCGCACGATGATCAGTCGGTTGGCCCACGGGCAGGCCCGGCTGACGGCCAGCCGATACCGGCCCGGCTCGACCGGGTAGCCGTCCCGCCCGTCCATGGTGATCCGGGTGGCGATGTATCGCTGGTCCCGGGTGAACTCGCCACCCGGCTCGACGTACTTCCCGCCTGCGTCCGCGCCCACGTTGCCCTCCCGGTCCGGTTACCGTCTCCGCCCATCCTCGCTGATCTCCGACCGTCCGGCGTGGCCCCGTCCAACCTGGGCCCGCAACCGGCCGGCCCTGTCGCGGCTACCCTGCGATCATGACGGATGTGGAGGCGGCGGCCCGGCGTTTCATCGCCGACGTGTGGAACGCCCGTCGGGAGGAGTCTGCGTACGAGTTGATCGCCGACGAGTGCCCGGGGCTGGGCGGCACCGGCCCGGAGGCCACCCTGGCCTGGCACCGCGAGCGGCGGGCGGCCTTTCCGGACCTGCGCTACAAGATCGTGGACGTGGTGGCGGCGGGTGAGCGGGTGGCTGTGCACTGGCGCGCGGCCGGCACCCACGCGGGGCAGTTCGGGCCGGTGCCTCCGACCGGTCAGGTGGTCAGCTACTCGGGTGCGACGTTCCTGCGGTTCGACGCGGCGAGCCGGATCGTCGAGGTGTGGAGCTGCAACGAGCTGTTCCAACTGCTCCAGCAGCTCGGCGTCGAGATGTTGCCGCCGGTCGGTGGCGTCACCGGCTCCGGGGCGTGATCCGGCTGATCGGCAGCATCGAGCAATTCCCGGCGGCGGCCATCGTCAGGCAGCGCATCCAGATCGTCAGTCGTCCATCCGCCCTCGGGCGGATAGTCGCTCTGCAGCGCGGCGGTCACGGCAGGTCCTTCCAGGTGCGTCGTTCTCCCCAGGGCCACAGTACCGCCGCAGACCTGCGGGGGGTGGTCGCGCGCGCGGGGGCCACAGGGCAGGATGGTCGACATGACCGACCCCAGCGAGCACGGCGACCCGGCCGGTGACGCCCGCGAGCGCGGCCTGCCCGGCTCGGGCCTGGTAAAGGGGCTGGCGGTCACCCTCAAGACGATGACCAGCCGCTCGACCACCCAGCAGTACCCGGACGTCGCTCCCGAGCTGCCGCCCCGCTCGCGTGGCGTGATCGCGCTCGCGGAGGAGAACTGCACCGTCTGCATGCTCTGCGCCCGGGAGTGTCCGGACTGGTGCATCTACATCGACTCGCACAAGGAGGAGGTGGCGGTGCCCGGCGCCGCCCGCCCCCGCCAGCGCAACGTGCTCGACAAGTTCGACATCGACTTCTCCCTCTGCATGTACTGCGGCATCTGCATCGAGGTCTGCCCGTTCGACGCGCTCTACTGGTCGCCCGAGTTCGAGTACGCCGAGTACGACATCAAGGACCTGCTGCACGACAAGGACCACCTGGGCCAGTGGATGGCCACGGTTCCGCCGCCGCCCGCGCACGACCCCAACGGCGAGCCGGCCAAGGAGGAGACCGCGGCAGCGCGCAAGGCCGCCGTGCGTCCGGCCCCTTCTGCCGTACGCCCCGAGCCGGGCTCTGCGTCGTGACACCGCGGCAGGCGGATCGCGTCGGGAGGGCGGCCCGGTGACCGGCGCGGACCTGCTGCTGCTCGCCCTGGGCGCGGTCGCGGTCGGTGCCGGCGTGCTCGTGGTGACGACGAAGCACCTGGTCCGAGCCGGGCTCTACCTGGTGGTGTGCCTGGGCGCGTTGGCCGGTGACTACCTGGTGCTCAGCGCCGAGTTGGTCGCCTGGGTGCAGGTGCTGATCTACGTGGGCGCTGTGGTGGTGCTGCTGCTGTTCGCGGTGATGCTGACCCGGGCTCCGATCGGCGCGTCCGACGATCTGGACCGGCCCGGCTGGCCGGCCGCGCTGATCGGTGGTGGCGCCGGGCTGGGCCTGACCGTCCTGCTTGTCGACGCGTACAGGTGGAGCACTGTCACGCTGCCCGACGCGGGCACCGCCGAACGGCTCGGGGAGCAGATCTTCGGGGCGTGGGTGCTGCCGTTCGAGGTGCTCTCCGTGCTGCTGCTGTCCGCACTGGTCGGCGCTGTGGTGCTGTCCCGGCCGGACATCGGCCGACCGGCCCCGCAACGCGACGGCACGGCAGCACCGGCCGGCACGGCGGCCGACGTGGATTCTGGGGGGCGCCGGTGAGGCCGGTCATCCCGTACGTCACCGCCGCGCTGCTGTTCGGCCTCGGCGTGTACGGCGTGCTGCGCCGTCGCAACGCCGTGCTGGTGCTGATGTCGGTCGAGTTGATGCTCAACGCGGTGAACCTCATCCTCGTCACCGCCGACACCACGGCCCGCGCGGTGCTGCCGCACTCCGGTCAGGTCTTCGCGCTGTTCGTCATCGTTCTCGCCGCCGCGGAGATCGGGGTGGGGCTGGCGATCGTCCTCCAGCTCTACCGGCTGCGGGCGACAGTGGCGGTGGACGAGGTGCCGCTGACCGAGCCCGCCGACACGCCGGAGGTCGGCGCTGGGCGGGAGCCGGCCACCACAGGCCCGGAGGTGGGCAGGTGAACGGGCTGCTCGGGGCGCTGCTGCCCGCCGTACCACTTGTCGCCGGTCTTGTCGGTCTGCTGCTGCCGCCGGCCCCACGTGATCCGGGCGGGGGTGACCGGGCGCGGCGGGTGGCAGTGGCGCTCGGGGTGACAGGCGCGGCCGGCGCGCTGGCGCTTGCCGTCGCGTTGCTCGTCACTGTGGACCGCCCGACGGAGACGTCGACGACCTGGATCGACCTCGGCGGGTTGACGGTGACCCTCGGCGTACGGCTGGACGGCGCCGCCGCGCTCGTCGCGGTCGCGGTCACCGCTGTCGCGCTGGCCGTGCAGGTCTACTCGATCGGCTACCTGCGGCGGGGCCCACACGACGACGTCGACGTCGACCACCGCTACCCGCCGTACGCCGCGCAGATCAGCCTCTTCACCGCCGCGATGCTGCTTGTGGTTGTCGCGGGCGACCTGGTGATGCTGCTTGTCGGCTGGGAGGTGATGGGCCTCTGCTCGTACCTGCTGATCGCCCACGACCGCCGACTGCCCGGCGCTCCGGCCGCCGCGATGAAGGCGTTCCTGGTGACCCGGGTCGGTGACGTCGGCTTCCTGCTCGGCATCGCGTTGCTCGGCGTGTCCAGCGGCAGTTTCCGGATCGCCGACGTGCTCGCGCACGACCACTCCGGCGCGACACTTACCGCAGCCGGTCTGCTGCTGCTCGCCGGGGTGGCCGGCAAGAGCGCCCAGTTCCCGCTGCACACCTGGCTGCCGGACGCGATGGCAGGCCCGACGCCGATCTCCGCGCTGATCCACGCCGCGACGATGGTCGCCGCCGGCGTGTACGCGGTGACCCGGCTCTACCCGCTGTTCACGGCCGCGCCTGTGACACTTACCGTGCTCGGGGTGGTCGGCTCGATCACCCTGCTGCTCGGCGCGCTCGCCGCCACCGCGCAGGACGACATCAAACGGGTGTTGGCCTGGTCGACCGTCTCCCAACTCGGCTACATGACGGGCGCGCTGGCGGTCGGCTCGCCGTCGGCCGCGCTGTTCCACCTGCTCACCCACGCCGCGTTCAAGGCGCTGCTGTTCCTCGCCGCCGGCGCGGTGATCCACGCGGTGGGCAGCACGCTCATGTCGGAGATGGGCGGGCTGCGCCGCAGCATGCCTGTGACGTTCTGGTGCACCGTGGTGGGCCTGGGCGCGCTTGTCGGGGTGCCTCCGCTTGCCGGTTTCTGGAGCAAGGAGGGCGTGTTGGCGGTCGCCGAGTCGGCCGCCCGGGAGGGCACCGGGCCGGCGCCGTCGTGGGTGGGCTGGCTGGTCTGGCTGGCCGGGCTCGTGGGTGTGGCGATCACCGCCTGGTACGCCGGCCGACTGCTGCTGCGGGCCTTCTTCGGCGCCCCCCGGCTGCCGCTGGTCCAGCCGCACGACCCGCCGGCGGTCATGCGGTGGCCGGTGCTGCTGCTTGCCGTGCCGGCCGCGCTGCTCGGCCTGGCCGGGTTCGCCGGGGCGTTCGCCAACCGGCTGCGCTTCGCCACAGTGCCGGTTGCGGGCGCCGAGGACGGCCTGGTCCACGTCGGGCCGGGGCTGCTGCTGCCGCTGGTGTTGCTGCTGCTCGGGGCGGGGCTGGTCTGGCTGGGCTGGCGGCGGGACACCACCGCCGACCCGGCGGCGGCGCTGGGCCCGCTGCGGCCGGTCTTCGCCAGCGCGTTCCGGCTCGACGACGTCCAGCACACACTTGTCGTACGTCCCGTCCGGGCGCTGGCTCGCGCCGCGCGCACCGGCGACGAGTCGGTGGTGGACGGGGCCGTCGAGGGCAGTGGGCGGGTCGCATCCGGGCTGGGCGCCGGGTTGGCGGCCCTGCACCGCGCGGCGCTGCCCCGCGCCGCCGCCGGGGTGCTGGCCGGTGCGCTGCTGATCGGCCTGGCGGCGGCCCTGATGGGGGTTACCCGATGAACGTTGGGCAGGTGTTGCTTGTTGCGGTGCTTGTGGTGCCGGCAGTCGGCGCGGTCGCGGTGGCGGCGACGCCCCGGGACCGGGCGGCCCGGCTGGTGGGCACTGTCGCGGCGGCGGTGACCCTGCTGGCCGCGGTGCCGCTGGTCTTCGGCGGGCGGGGGTGGTTCGCCTGGTCGGCGGGCACGCCGGCGGTGCGCCCGTGGCACCAGGTGGACCTGCCCTGGGTGCCCGGCCTCGATCTGCGCTTCCACCTCGGCGTCGATGGCATCTCCTGGCCGCTCGTGGTGCTGACGGCGCTGCTCACAGTGCTGTGCTGCGCGTACACGATGTGGCGGGTGCCCGACGGCGGCAGCGGCCGGGCGCTCGTGGCGTTGCTGCTTGTGGTCGAGGTGGGCATCCTGGGCACCTTCCTCGCCCTGGACCTGGTGTTGTTCTTCCTCTTCTTCGAGGTCGTCCTCCTGCCGATGTACGCGATCATCGCCGGCTGGGGTGGCGCGGACCGGCGTCGGGCAGCCCGAAAGTTCGCGCTCTACACCCTGTTCGGGTCGGTGTTGCTGCTGGTCGGCGTGTACGTAGTGGTCGCCGCCGCAGGCACCGCCGACGTGGTGGCGCTGACCGGTGGCGGCGGGTTGTCCCGGGGCACCCAGCTCGCGGCGTTCACGCTGCTCGCTCTGGCGTTCGCGGTGAAGAGCCCGCTCTGGCCCCTGCACTCGTGGCTGCCCGACGCGCACACGCAGGCCCCGACGGTGGGCAGTGTCGTGCTGGCGGGGGTGCTGTTGAAGATGGGCACCTACGGCCTGATCCGGGTGGCGGTCGGGGTGGCGCCGGAGGGTGCCCGCTGGGCTGCGCCCGTGCTGGGCGTGCTGGCCGTCGCCGCCATCCTGGTCGGCTCGCTCGTCTGCCTGGCGCAGACGGAGGTGAAGCGGCTCATCGCCTATTCGAGCGTGGGGCACATGGGTTTCGTGCTGCTGGGCGTCGCCACGTTGACGGCCACCGGCATCCAGGCCGCGCTGATCGGCAACGTCGCGCACGGCGTGATCACCGGCCTGCTGTTCTTCCTGGCGGGGGCGGTGAAGGACCGCACCGGCACGGGCACTCTCGCCGAGTTGTCCGGGCTGCGCGAGACCGCACCTCGGCTGGCTGGCCTGCTCGCGTTCGCGGCGGTCGCCTCGCTCGGCCTGCCGGGGCTGGCAGGCTTCTGGGGGGAGGCCTTCGCGGTGGTCGCGGCGGTGCAGGTGGGCGGCCCGCTGTGGACGACCCTGGGGGTGTCGGCGGCGGTCGGCGGCGCGCTCACGGCCGCGTACTTCCTGCGGTTGCTGCGTCAGGTCACCCACGGCCGGCCGAGCCCGGCGGTGGGTCGGGTCGGTCCCGGCCTGGCCGGCGCGGAGGTGACCGCGTGGGCGCCGCTGGTGCTGCTCGCGCTGGCCATCGGGCTGGTCCCGGCGCTGGTCCTGGGCGTCGCGGAGGCACCTGTCGACGCGCTGATCGCGGTGGTTTCCCCGTGAGCGCGAGGAGTGAGCGGGGCTTGCGAGCCCCGCAGTCGCGAATGAAGGTGGCCCCGTGAGCGCGAGGAGTGAGCCGGGTTTGCGAGCCCCGCAGTCGCGAATGAAGGTGGCCCCGTGAGCGCGAGGAGTGAGCCGGGTTTGCGAGCCCCGCAGTCGCGAATGAAGGTGGCTCAGTGACCGCCGTGCAGAGCGTCGACAGCGTTGCGTTGCTGCCGGCGTACCTGGCGGCCGGCACCGCCGTACTCGTGCTGGTCATCGACCTGCTGCTGGCCCGACCGGCGGCGACGATCATGGTGGCCGCGCTCGGCGCGGCGGGCACCGCCGTCGGTTCGGCGCTCGTCGGCGCGGGGGCGCAGCGGCAGACGTTCTGCGTCGGCGCCGACTGCTCCTGGATCTTCGGTGGGCGGGCGGCCCTGGTCGGCGCGGCGGTGGCGCTGCTCACCCTGGCGGTGCTCGGGTTGTCGGTGCCGGCGCTGCTGGCCGGGCGGTCGCCGGTGGGGGAGTACTGCTTCCTGCTCGCCTGCTCGATGACCGGCGGCGTGGTGCTCGGCGCGGCCGGTGACCTGATCACCCTGATCGTGGCCCTGGAGACGTTGACCCTGCCGCTGTACGTGCTCGTCGGCCTGCGCCGGGGCAGCCTTGCCAGTGCCGAGGCGGCGGTGACGTTCTTCGTGGTCAGTGTGGTGGCCACCACGTTGACTCTGCTCGGTGCGGCGCTGCTGTACGCGGTGACCGGCGGCCTGCACCTGGACCGGCTCGGCACGCTGCTGGCCGAGCGCTCGGAGCTGCGGGATCTGCCGCTGACCACCGCCGCCGTGGCGTTGCTGCTGCTCGGGCTGGCGTTCAAGGTGGCGGCGGTGCCGTTCCACGCCTGGGCGCCGGCCACCTACGACGGCGCGCCGCTTCCGGTGGCCGCGTACCTGTCCACGGCGTCGAAGTTGGGTGGCCTGGTGGCGCTGCTGGCCGTGGTGCAGCGGGCGCTGCCGGCGGACCAGACCGGCCCAGTGCTCGCCCTGCTGGCGGTGCTCACGATGACCGTCGGCAACCTGGTGGCGCTGCGTCAAAGGCGTACGGTTCGGCTGCTCGCCTGGTCGTCGGTGGCCCAGGCCGGTTACATCCTCGCTCCGCTCGGCGCGTTGGCGCTGGTTGCCGGCCGCACGGACGAGGCACGGTCCGCCGCGTACGCCGCCGCAGTGGCGTACGCCATCTTCTTCGTGGTGTTGGAGCTTGCGGCGTTCGCGGCGGTGACCGCGCTGCGCCCGGTGGGCGCGGACGGCGGCACGCTGGAGGACCTGCGCGGGGCGGCCCGCCGGCACCCGTGGCGCGGGGCGGCGCTCGGTCTCGCGCTGGTGGGCCTGGCCGGTCTGCCGCCGGGCCTGGCCGGCCTGTTCGCGAAGGTGACGGTGGTCCGGTCGCTGCTGGACGGCGGGGCTGCCTGGCTGGCGCTTGTGGTGGCGCTGAACGCGGTGATCGGGTTGGCCTACTACCTGCGGGTGACCGCCGCGCTCTGGGCGCCGCCGCCCCTCGCCGCCCCGGCGGGTCCGAGCGCAGCGGCGGCCGTACCCATGGTGGGTGTGGTGGCAGTGGTGCTGGCGGTGACGACGGTGGCCGCCGTGGTGCTCGGTGTCGCGCCGCAACTGGTGCTCGACCTGGCCGGTCGGTGACCTGACCTGCGGATCCAGTCTCAGTGAACTCTCAGCGTTGAGACGGATGCTTGGCGGGTACCGGGTTGTTGAACCGGTCAGCGGATCCCGGCGATCCGTGCACCGAAGGAGAGATCGTGCACCACAACCGTCTGAAGACCGCCGCGCTGCTCGGCCTGCTCACCTCGCTGATCCTCGTGGTGGGCTACTGGTTCGGCGGCAGTGGCGGCCTGGTCATCGCTGTCGTCATTTCCTTGGTCATGAACGGCGTTTCCTACTTCTACTCCGACAAGCTCGCACTGCGCTCGATGGGGGCGCAACCGGTCAGTGAGGCGCAGTTCCCCGAGCTGTACCGGATGGTGCGGGAGTTGGCGGCCGACGCGCAGCAGCCCATGCCGCGCCTGTACGTCAGCCCGACCGCGCAGCCCAACGCGTTCGCCACGGGCCGTAACCCGCAGAACGCTGCGGTCTGCGTGACGCAGGGCATCACCGAGATCCTCGACTACCGCGAGCTGCGCGGTGTGATCGGGCACGAGCTGTCACACGTCTACAACCGGGACATCCTGATCTCCAGCGTGGCGGCCGGCCTGGCGAGCATCATCACCCTGCTGGCGAACCTCGCGTTCTTCCTCCCGCTGGGCGGCGGAGACGACGAGGACCGACCGAACCCGGCGGTGCTGCTGCTCACCCTGATCCTGGGGCCGATCGCGGCCACCGTGATCCAGTTGGCGATCAGCCGGAGCCGTGAGTTCCAGGCGGACGCCTCGGGTGCCACGTTGACCCGTGACCCGCTGGCCCTGGCCAGCGCCCTGCGCAAGATCGACGCGGTGGCCCGACGTCGGCCGCTGCCGGCCCAGGGGCAGCTCACCAGCACCGCGCACCTGATGATCGCCAACCCGTTCCGGGGTGGTGGCATGTCCGCCCTCTTCGCCACCCACCCGAAGATGGAGGACCGGGTCGCCCGGCTGGAGCAGATGGCCGCCAACGCGGGGCCTGTGCAGTTCCAGCGCTGACCCGCTGATTTCCCCGTACTCCGCCTGCGACCGGTCGCACCGGTCGCGGGCGGAGTGCTGTGTCTCGGGCGATATCCGATACCTGCCCGCCGACCGGCGGCGTTAGGGTCGTGACGGCTCACGCTCATTACATCCTCGGAGGTTCACGGTGGCCGCGCTGCGTCAGTACCTAGGTGTCTGGCGGATCCCCGGAGCGCCGATGTTGCTGCTCACCGGCATCATCGGGCGACTCGGGATCGGCATGACCCCACTGGCGCTGCTGCTGGTGGTCGAGCAGGTGACCGGGCGGTACGCCCTCGCCGCCGTGGCGGGCGGGACCTACGCCGTCGCCGGTGCCGCGCTCAGCCCGGTGGCCGGGCGGATCGCCGACCGGGTCGGCCCGACCCCCGTCCTGCTGGTCACCGCCATCGCCCACCCACTGGCGCTCGTCGGGCTGCTGCTGGCCAGCCGATCGGGCGCCGACGCGCTCCCGGCCATCTACCTCGCCGCTGGCATCGCCGGTGCGACGTACCCGCCCCTCACCGCAGCCATCCGCGGCGCCTGGAACGAGCTGACAAGCGTCAACTCCGGCCGGTACGCCCTGCGCAACACCGCGCTGGCCGCGGAGACCTCGCTGTTCGAGGTCGTCTTCGTGCTCGGCCCGCTGCTCGTCGCCGGCTTCGTCATCTTCGCCGACGCCGCCGCCGCGCTTATCGGTGCGGCCGTGGTGACCCTGGTCGGCACCAGCGCCGTGGCCCTCGGCCGGGTCATGCGCGGCTGGCGCCCGCACTCGCGCGAGCACCACGCCCGAGGGCTCGGCCCGCTGCGGGTCGCCGGCTTCCCGGCCCTGCTGGTCTGCGTGGCCGGCCTCGGCATCGCGTTCGGCGCCGCCGGCGTGACCGTCCCGGCCTACGCCGGCAACTCCTCAACCGACGACCCGGAGAGCCTCGCAGGGATCCTGCTGGCGGTCTGGGGCGTCGGCAGCGCGATCGGCGGGTTCTGGTTCGGCGTCCGCCGGCCGGCGGCGAACATGACCCGACAGTTCGCGCTGCTGCTCGCCGCGGTGGCCGGCTCGTTCGTGGTGTTCGCGCTGATGCCCACGCCCCTGGCGCTGGGCGTCGCGCTTGTCATCGGTGGGGCCACCATCGCACCCGCGCTGACCCTGGAGAACACACTGGTCGGCCGGATCGCCCCCACGGGCATGCTGAACGAGGCGTACACCTGGGTGGTCACCGTGGCCGTGGCGACGAGCGCCGTTGGCGGCGCGGTGGCCGGCCTGATCGTGGACAGCGCCGGCGGCGTGCCGTGGGCCTTCGTGTTCGCCGGGGCGGCGGTCGCCGTCGCGGCCGCGGTCGCCGCGCTGCCCGCCGGGCCCATCGCCCGCGCGGAAACCTCGACGGTACGCGCCGAAGAGCTCCTCACCGTCTGACCCTTGACCGGCTCCGACTGCCGTGATGTCGGGGTGTCCCACAGCGGGGATGCTCCGACATCCAGGAGCCTGGGTCGATCTGAGCCACGCCTGGGCTCGCCCTCGACCGGTCCGCACATTCGGCGGCGACGACCCGCACCGTGGCACCGACCGTGGGGGAGCGTTCGGCGGTCAGTACCACGGGCCGGTGTTCGTGCTCACCCACCGGCCGCCAGCCGAGCCAGCCGAGGGTGTCACGTTCGTCGGCGACCTGCACAGCGCCGTCGCGCAGGCCAAGGAGGCCGCCGGGGACGGCTACGTGAACGTCCTCGGCGCGGACGTCGGCATGCAGTGCCTTCGCGCCGGGCTGCTCGACGAGATCCTGGTGTTCTTCGCTCCGGTGCTGCTCGGGGGCGGAGTGCGCATGTTCGACAATCCGGGTGACGGCACCCAGGTGCGATTGGCGCCGATCCCGGGCGAGACCGCGAACTGGTACACGGTCATCCGCTGACACCGTGGCTGACTGACTGGCCCGGGGCGCACACGACAGCGTGAAACGTCGGCAACCAGCCGCCAATAGCGTGCGGCCACGACGGGACGTGACCGGGATGCCGGCGTCTGACCCCCCGCCGCTCAATCAACGCAGGGGGTGAACCGGCTCGACCATCCCTCGTCAGGCATCCCATCGAGGGCCAACAGTTCGAACCCGTTGCCGTCGCGACTGATCAGCAACGCGTCGCTGAATCTGTAGCGCTCCGGGGATTCAGGGTCGCGCGTCGGTGCGGCCTTGCGTTCCCCGAAGTCGAGTCGCACCCATCGGTCGGCGTCCTCGTCCTTGTCGTCGTCGTCTTCGTATTCACTGAGCAGCCACGAGCCCTGGGCGGAAGCGGGTCGGCGGCCGTCGAAGTAGGTGCCCCAGATGTACTTGTCGCTCCACGTGTCCCGTAGGTCCTGGAGCAGGTGCGAGAGGTAGGCGTCCGAGATCAGGTTCAGCCGTGACGACCCGTCCTGGCGCAGGTCGATCCGGTCGCCGGAGGACCCGCACCAGGTTCTCGTCAGGTCAGCGTTCGTGGGCTGCGGTGGCGGGGCGGAGGACGTACAGCCAACTGCATGGGTCAGGAGGAACGTCAGCGTGGCTGTCACGGCAACGGCTTTGATCCGCACGCCGGCCACTCTAGGACCCTCCACCGCCGCTCGGCGTAGGCATGCGGACACTGTGGATCGTCCCGGCGGCTCAGTGGATTTCGGAGCCCCAGGTCAACGTCCCGGGTTGGATGCCTGGGCGTCAGGGACTCGACGAGGACCAGGCCCAGGCCGGCCGCAGCCCTCTACCTGTAGTTGGTGAACTGGAGGGCGACGCCGAAGTCCTCACCCTTGAGCAGCGAGATGACCGCCTGGAGATCGTCCCGCTTCTTGCCGGTGACCCGCAGCTGATCGCCCTGGATCTGGGCCTGAACGCCCTTCGGACCCTCGTCGCGGATCTTCTTGCTGATCGCCTTGGCCTTGTCGGTCTCGATGCCCTGGATCACCTTGCAGTCGATCTTGAAGACCTTGCCGGAAGGACGAGCCTCACCAGCGTCCAGCGACTTCAACGAGATGTTCCGCTTGACCAGCTTCTCCTTGAAGACGTCCAACGCAGCGCGGACCCGCTCCTCAGTCTCCGCCTGAAGGCCGATCGCCTCCTCGCCCGACCAGGAGATCTCAGCGCCCGTGCCGCGGAAGTCGAACCGCGTCGCGAGCTCCTTCTCCGCCTGACGGAGGGCGTTGTCGACCTCCTGGCGGTCAACCTTGCTCACGATGTCGAAAGACGGGTTCGCTGGCATGCTTCTGCTCCTGCTGTCCGGCGGTCTGGGCCTGCAGTCGGCCGCCGACCAGCGGCACGACCCTCTGACCGTACCCGGTTGCACCGGTCCCGGGGTGAGCCGCTATCCTTGCTTCCGCCGCCGCGTTGCGACGCGGTGGGGTGCCCTGGCGGGTTGCCCGAGCGGCCAATGGGAGCGGACTGTAAATCCGTCGCGAAAGCTTCAGAGGTTCGAATCCTCTACCCGCCACCAGGTGCGAGAACGGCCCTTGACCAGCAGAAATGCTGATCAGGGGCCGTTGTCGTTTGTCTGGCGGAGTCCGGCTGCGTCCAGTCGCTGACGACTGGTCGTGGGCAGATCGTGGGCGGGTCGATCATGCCTCTGAGGCCGTCACTGCTGGTGCTGTTGGTACTTCCAGGGTTGCCGCGGGCCGTGCGTGTAGCGGCCGGCTGAGGGCTCCTCGCTGGGGCGTAGCCGGCTGCGGGAGGTAGGCCGGGGGCAAGCCAGTCCCGGGGTTGGACTGGCGCGGCAGTCGGAAGCCCTGACCGCGATCATGCCGGCCCGTTCGGCTTCCGTACCGCCTGGCCGTGATCGTGCCGCTGGGTAAATCAACAGATTCGGGGGCGGCGGTCCGGCGGCAGTCGGTGGCTCTCCGCCCCGGCGCCGAAGGCAGCCGGGGCGGCTTGCCGCCGGCCGGGTTACCGCCCCGCGCCGCGCAGAGCGCGGCGCCTTGATCCAGAACAGAAGAAATCGGCAACAGCGGGCACGTACGGAAGGTGGGTGCAAGCGAGACATCTTGCTGACAAGATCCGTGCGTCTCGTCCGGGAACGGTTGCGCGTTTCGGAGCTTCGTTCATGCCCACTTGTAGGCGTTACGGCGAGCAAAACTGGGGTCGCCGGTCTAGAGTGCTCCTCCTTGGCGAAAGGGATGACGGACCATGGGCCAGCTGCAGCTGACACAAATCGAGCGTCGTGTGAAACAGGCAATTCTGCCATACCTAAACGTATCGGACTTGGGTCAGTATCAGCCGGAGGACCGCGATCGGATCCTCCTGAGCCGGTCTCTTGCAGCCTTCATCGTCTCGAAGCTCGGCGACCTCGACCCTCAAGCTGCAGCGCAGACGATTACCGACGGAGCTCATGACAACGGCATCGACGCCTTGGCAGTCGTTCCGGAAGAGGCGCGGCTCATTGTCGTGCAGGCCAAGTGGTCAACGTCCGGCAAGGGTAGCGCCGAGCGCGATGAAATGATCAAGCTCCGCGACGGGCTTAAGGACCTCGTCCAGATGAGGTGGTCACGCTTCAATGACAAAGTCCAATCTCGGAAAGCTGAGCTAGAGGACCTTCTAGACCAGCCTAAAGCTCGCATCGATATAGCCTTCGTGCATAGCGGAGCGTCGCCCTGCACCGATGACGTCCGGGCCCCTATACAGGATTTCCTCGACGATCTGAACGACCCGACCGAAACAGGCCGCTTCCATTACTACAGTCAAGCGGAGATTCACCAACTGTTACTCAACGAAGGACAGTCGCCACGCATCACCATCAGTGGCGAACTGTCCGATTGGGGTCAACTCGAAGGGCCGCCGCGCGCGTTTTACGGACAAGTGACCGCCAAGCAGATCAGTGAGTGGTTCAATCAGCACGGGGAAAGTCTATTTGCAAAGAATGTGCGAGTTGTGCTCGGGGGCTCAGAGGTGAATGACTCCCTTGTCGAAACGCTGACTAATGACGCAGGCTCATTCTGGTACTTTAACAACGGAATAACGGTGCTTTGCGAGAGTGTGGAGAAGTCGCCGGTCTACGGGGCCGACCGCCGGGTAGGTAACTTCACCTTCAGTGGCGCAAGTGTAGTTAATGGGGCTCAGACAGTAGGTTCTATAGCGCGCGCCGCTCAACGCTCCGAATTAGACCAGGCTCGCGTGATGGTTCGGTTCATTTCTCTAGAGGGGGCCCCTCCAGAGTTTGCCAACAGTGTCACACGTGCCACTAACACCCAAAACAGAATCGGTGGCCGCGACTTCCTTTCGCTCGACCCTGAGCAGGCGCGCCTGCGAAGCGAGTTTGGGATCGAAGGGCTTGAGTACGTATACCGCAGCGGGGAGGCGGACCCTGAGCCAGCAAAGGGCTGCAGTGTAGTTGAAGCGACAATTGCACTCGCGTGCGCCCAGCCAGAAGTCGGTCTTTCAACTCAAGCGAAGAGGGAAATTAGCCGGCTCTGGGACGCTATCGACCGCGGCCCTTACAAGAGGCTCTTCAATCCATCCGTGGACTTTCACCGGGTGTGGAGGGCTGTACAGATCATGAGGCAAGTGGATGGGCGCCTGCGAGAAATCTCGGCGCAGAGTGACGGCCGTGAGCGGGGGGTAGCAATCCACGGCAACAGGTTCCTTCTGCACATCGTATTTTCGCAGTTACCAATCAACAAGCTTGACGACGCCAAGTTCGATTGGATGCCACACATCGGACTGGCGCAGGCATGGGCGCAGCTAGCTTTCGCCAAGACCGTAGAGGTTTCCGATGCGGAGTTCCCTGGCTACCCGGCGAGCCTGTTCAAGAACGTTTCTAAGTGCACCGCGCTGGCGGCACGAGTAAAGACCGAGCTCCAGACGGGATTCAGCGGCTCGCCCCAGTAATGGCCTTAGAAATATGGCTTTGGGTGCACCAAGGGCAGCGTCTTGCCTTGTTCCGTCCCATCTGCCTAGGGAGCGCGCGGGAAGCCTGGTGCAGTTCCTGGCTGACTTCAGCCTGGCCTTCGTGTCATTCGCCGGCCGAACTACACCGTGCGCCTGCCTTGCATGTCACAGTCCCATTGGTTTGCGGTCTTCGATTGGTGTCCGCGGAAGGCTTCGGCCCGCCTAGCATCTCCTTCAGTAGCCGGGGGCTCACCGTCCGCTGGTGGCGCCTTCTTCTCGCTTCCGCTCACGGCATAGCCTCCCGCGGGTCATCCAGCCGCCGCCGTCCCGCGCTCCACCAGGGCCCGCAGGAGACCGGGGCTCTTGCCTCCTACTCTGACAGGGTAGAGGCGCCGCCCCCGTCGAGCTAGTTGGTCGGCTAGCCCTAGGCCGCGCATCCCGTCCCGAGCTCAAGCTAGCTGCTTCCCCCACGTGTGAGGGAGCGTGGCGGTCTGGAGCGCACGTGATCCATGGGGCATGATTCACGCATGACAACGCCGCCACTCCCCGAGCTGCCCAGCGACGCACGCCGGGCCGTCGCCATGGCGTCGAAGTTCCCCCGGATTCGCTACATGGGTTCCAAGTACAAGCTGGTCGAGCGACTCTCGGAAGTATTCGCGGGGCTCGGCGGCGCGTCTGCTATCGATGCCTTTACTGGAAGTGGCGTCGTGTCTTACGCACTAAAGGCCCTGGGATATTCCGTCACCTCTAACGATTTCCTTAATTTCTCTGGCACTATCGCCCGCGCGGTGGTGGTCAACCAGGGAACTAAACTTTCAAGCGAGGAAGTCGATTGGATCTGCGAAGAGTCGCTTGACGGTCGCGACTTCATTCAGCAGAAGTTTGAAGGACTCTACTTCACTCCCGACGATCGCAAATTCCTGGACTCTGCGTGGTCGCACATCGACCTGCTCGAGACGCCCAAGCGTGACTTGGCGATCGCCGGACTGGTCCTCGCTGCGGCACGAAAGCAACCTCGCGGGGTCTTCACATTCACCGACCTAAGGTACGACGACGGTCGGCGAGACCTCCGGCTCAGCCTCAAGGAGCACTTTCGCGAGACGGTCGAGGCGTACAACGATGTCGTCTTTGACGGCGGGCAAGAGTGTTTCGTGACAACTGGCGATGTCTTCGACCTTCCTTCTAAGCGCTACGACATCGCCTACCTCGACCCACCGTATGCGCCGCCCAGAGATGATAACTGCTACATCAAACGTTACCATTTCCTTGAGGGCCTTTCGGTGTACTGGCGAGGGCAAACGATCCTTGAGCACACCAAAACCAAAAAGCTGGCGAAACTCTACACACCGTTCTCTTACAAGCACAGTATCGAAGATGCGCTTCAAAGGACTTTTAAGCAGTTCCACGAATCCACGATAGTGCTCTCGTATTCTTCCAATGCTGTTCCCGACCTGAATACGATCACGAGGCTTCTAGGGGAGATCAAGGACAGCGTCGAAGTGCATACTCTTCAGCATAAGTACTCATTCGGTACACATGCGGCTGCCACTAGACGTGACGTACTGGAATACATCATCGTAGGGCGCTGAGTTGACTATCCCCTCATTTGAAGACTACGTCGCCACGCTTGGTCGCTTAACGGCACATGTGGACCCAACCGCCTCAAGTCCGAATGCGGTTGAGATCAAGACTGCCGCAGCTTCATTAGCTGCACTTCCCGCAATCACTCTTGACATACTTCGTGGGTGGATCGAGGAGCACCCCGCCGCCGTTTACATCCTTGGATTAGCGGTTGGGCTTTCTCACGAGAAGCTTAAAAACGTACTCAAGCACCACTTTAATACATCCGGCTGGTACACCTTGGCCAAGACTCGGCCAGAGGACCTGTTGATGATGATGGAGTTGGAGTACGATCTTATCCGGCTTTTGAATGTGCAACGCCTTCGATCGTACGACTTCGGAGATATCCTAGCGGCGCGAGCTGGAACGCGCGCCACGGCCACCCGGGCCGGCCAGTCTGGCCGTAAAGTCGAGGATGAAATTGAACTAATCGCCAAGGACTTGGGTCTTCTCTGCGCGCCCAGAACACGTTTTATCGGGCGTGCAGGGCGGGATGCGCCATGCGATCTAGCAATTCCTTCTGCCAGCTCAGCACAGATCGTTGTTGCGGCAAAGGGATTCGACAGCACTGGTTCGAAGTTGACAGACGCGGTTCGCGAGATCGTGGAAATGGCGGAAGTTCGGCGACCAAGACAGTTTGTGATGGCCGTAATCGATGGCATCGGTTGGAAAAGTCGAGCGGCGGACTTGCGGCGCATCTACGACCTCTGGGCTAGTGGGCAGATCGATGGCATGTACACACTCGCAACGTTGGATGCCTTTAGAGCAGACCTTGAGAGCGCCGCACGACTTCGTGGGCTCATTTAGCAACGGCGTCACGGTGAGCCCTGCCATCCTGTCTGTCTGTCGCCGACCCGCCTCGTAGGGAGCAGGCCGCCGCTCGGTCCGCCACGTCAAGCGGAAGCCTTGACGCAGGCGCTGACGGGCCGCGCGGTGGGTCTACTCGGCTTGCCCGGGTTGTCAGCTGGTGGGATGGGTCCGGCCCAACCATCAACGGACCGCAATCCGCTGGCGGGGCCCCGGCCGTCCTGGAGTTGTTGCGCCCCCCGGAGGCGCAGGGACCGAGACCGGTCCGCCACCCCGTTACCCGCCGCGCGACCGGCGGGCCCTTCCCTACGCCGCACGGCCCGGCCCGCCGCGGCCGGCTGCGGGCTGCGACCTCACCCCATTCTCGACGCTACCGGTGCGGCGGCCCGGGATGCCGCTTCTCGCGCCAGCCGATGGGCGCTGGGCGTACTGCGCAGCGTGCTTGCCTACTGCTCCGACGCCCAATCGGTGTTCGCCGAGCAGATCGAGCAGGAGCGCGCGGGGCGTGGGGCCCGTTCAGAGCCGCCCTGGAGGACGTGTCGAAGGTGCGAACCGCTCTATCGCTCAGTTGGGAGTAGTCGGTAGATTCTGACGACTTTGCCGACGGCTCCGTTTGTTCGAGCCAGGCTCTGTTGTTCAATCAGGGTCGTGCCCACCTCGACAGCGAAAAGGGCTGCAAGCTCCGGGTCGGCGGCGACTTGGCGCTGTTGAGTTTCCGTCTCGGAACCCTCGTCTCGCCTGCGCTCGTGCTGGCGGGGGGTTGCGTGGGTGCCACGGCCATGTTCGGTGGCCACCAAACCTGCCTCGCGTAACGCGGCTATCGCCTGACGAACCGTGCCGCGCGCTGCCCTGAATTCGGCGGTGAGCGCGCTCTCGGTCGGCAAGAGGGCTCCGGGCGGGATGACGCCGCTCTCGATGCGCTCTTTCAACTCTTCGGCGATGGCGCGGTAACGCGGCTGTCCGTAGTGCGGGGTGGGCACCTGCTCACCGTACCTGGCACTTGTCTTACCAAGTGCCAACCAAGCGATGGATTTCTACGTCTAGACAACTCGTCCACTTGTAGATACGTTTCTCGGTGTGCGGCTGGGGTGACGGCCCGTGTCAGGGGTGGTCCCGCGCTGGTCCTGGTCGCACTTGATGCGCGGTGTCCTGTCGGACCGGTTGCGGTAGCCGCGCGTAGAAGTTGGCTCGGCGATACCCGACCCGTCCGGCGTCGGACGGTGCGCCGTGCCTTCATCCGGGCCGGTGGCCGGCCGCATTCCCCCGTGGCTGGCCACCGGTCCCCGTCTACCTGTGGAGGTGCGATGTCCGGCTCTCACCGTCGGCACCATTGGCTCTCGTCCTGGTGGTCTCGGAGGCGCCCATCTGCCCAGCGTGCCAGCAGCAACGTTCAGTCGAGTTCACGCGCGGGATCTGCGACCTCGTCGCCGAGGTGGTCGACGGGCGCAACCCGCGAACTGCCTGCGCTCCGGTATGCGCCCTTGATGACGCGAGCCCAGCTCTTCCGAGGCAACGGCGGGCGGTGGCCGCGATGAGTCGTACGAACAAGCCGGCCGCCGTCACGAGCCATCCGGACTGGTGCGCCTCGGATCGCTGCGGCTACCTGGTGCCGCCCGTGATGACACATATGGCCCGCCGTCATCGCGGCCCAATGCAGCGAGCCGGCGACAGGCGGGCCGGTGGGCTCGTTGTCACGTACCTCATCAGCAGTGAGGCTCTGGGCGGTCCCATGGTCGGTGTTCATGTGACGTGCCGGGCCGGGAACGCCTGGGCGGAGTTGTCCTTGCCGCAGGCAGCCCAACTGGTTGAGCAACTTCGCGGATCGCTGGCCCAGGCCACCGGGCCACAGGGGGCCGGCGATGAGTAAGGGTGCTGCCATCCCAGAGAGGTCGTCGCCGTCGTCGATCGCGCCGGTCGTGTGCCCGGTGTGGTGTCGAGGCTGTGGACCGAACGACCCGATGCACCGCGGGCTTCTCTCCACGATCGGACGGGAGCGGACCGGCTGGGTCACCGTCCAACTGGTCGTTGACCGGTTCGCCCGCCGGGACCTGGCCGTGAAGCTCGACGCGACCCGATACGGCGCGACGCAGACCGTACTCCTGTCGCCCGCGCAGGTAGACCGGCTCATTGACGAGCTGGTATACGCCCAGCTGGAGATGCTGACACCGGCAGATGGTGGCGAGCGGGCCGGAGAGATGCGGTGAACGCCAACACCCGTCGGGGCTCAGCCGTTCCTCGTACTCCCGGCCTGCGCCCTGCGCGGCCACCGCGAGCAGCGGTAGCCGTACCGCCGGTTCCTGAGCGGCCCGCTGGCGGGACCACCTGGCAGACGTTGGAACGTCTAGGGGGTACGGTGACCGGTGTGCATGGCCGGGACTGGCGCCCTCGCTACCTGCAACTCGCGGAGGAGTTGCGGGCAAAGATCGTGAGCGGGGAACTTGCCCCCGGCACCCTGATGCCCAGCGAGACCGAGCTGGCCGACACCTCGGGCCTGTCGCGCACAAGCGTCCGCAACGCTATCCGGCAGCTCCGCGAATGGGGCCTGGTCCGCGCGGAGCAGGGGCGCGGCACCTACGTGCGGGCACCCCGCCAGCGGGTACGCCGTCGCAACACCGAGCGGTACCAGTGGGAGAAGGATCGCGTCCTGCTCGACGAGGACGAGCGGCTGAAAACTGGCGCCACCGAGCACGACACCGGCCTGACCGTCGACGATCTGAAGTTCCACGCCGAGTACTCCCGGGTGGAGGCTGATGCGGAGATGGCGGCGGCCTTGCAGGTCGAGCCGGGTGCGCCGCTGCTGCGCCGGGTCTACTGGACGTCGTCGCGGCACGAGAACGCGCCGCTGACCGTGTCGTACTCCTACCTGCCGTACGACTTGGTGGCCGCGAACCCGGACCTACTCGACGAGGGCAAGGAACCGTGGCCGGGCGGCACGCAACATCAGCTCCACACGCTGGGCATCGAGTTGGACCGGATTGACGACGAGATCCGGGCGCGTCCGCCGTCGCCGGATGAGGCCGAGTTGCTGGACATCGACCCGGGCGTCTCCGTGCTCACCGTGCGGAAGACCTCGATCGACACCACGGGCCGGATCGTTGAGGTCGCCGACGTGGTGATGCCGGGCGACCGCACCGAGCTTGTCTACTCCCACAAACTCCAGCGGTGGAAAACTTGACGCAGCTCGTCTCGGTCATCACCCCGGTCCACGCGCCCAGCATCGAGTACCTGGCTGGCGCCTACGAGTCGTTGGCCAAGCAGGAGATGCCGGCCGGCTGGGACTGGGAATGGCTCGTCCAGGAGGACGGGCAGACCGGCGCCCTGGTCGACGCGCTGCCGAATGATCCCCGGGTCAGTCTCGGCACCGGCCGTCCCGGTGGGCCCGGTGTCGCCCGTACCCTCGCGCTCTCCCGAGTCTCCGGGGAACTCATCAAGGTCCTGGACGCCGACGACCAGTTGACCCCCGGCGCGCTTGCCCGGGACATCGCCGCGTTCGACGCGCACCCGCAGATCGGCTGGACCACCTCGCGGGTACTCGACCTGCTGCCCGACGGGTCGACCGCCGGATGGGACAAGGACCCGGCCGGCGGTCTCATCGACCGCGGTTCAGTCCTGACGTTCTGGCAGGCCAACGACTACAGAGCATCGGTGCACCCAGCCACCCTGTGCCTACGGCGGGACCTCGTCTTCGCCCTGGGTGGCTGGATGGCGCTGCCGGCCTCCGAGGACACCGGCCTTCTACTCGCCGCCAACGTGGTCAGCGCGGGTTACTTCACCCGCGAGTACGGCCTGCTCTACCGGAAGTGGCCCGGCCAGGTCACCAGCCAGGCCGCGCACCGGGAACCGGCCGAGTACCAGGCACGAATGAGAATCATCGAGGCCCGAGCCAACGCCCTGGCCTCGATGATCCCGAATGGCTTCGGCGGCAGCGCTACGGCGTAGCCTCGTGCCCCGGCATCCAGTGGGTACGCCGCCGCTCCTTCATCTCCGCCTCGAAGATGTGCCGCCGACCGCCGGCCAGCTTCTCCCGCGCGTCCCGCTCGATCTCCTGGAACGTGGCGTAGTAGCCGTCGTCGAACTCCTCCATGATCTGGAAGGTCCAGCGGCCGGGTAGCACATTGCGCCCCAACAGCTCGCGCTCGACCCGGTCGGCCATCTCGTCGTGTCCCGCCTCGCGCAGCAGCTTGACCACCCGGTCGAGGGTGAGGTCTGCTCCGCCGACGAGCTGGTGCGCCGAGTAGAGGTGTCCACGCACCCGATGGATCGTCTCCAGCGCCTTGCTCAACTCGCCGAGAGCCTCCACGGTCGTGTCGTCCACCCCGGCCGGCCGCGAGTGTGCCTCGTCGACCGCACGCCGTTCCATCTGCTCTGCCACAACTGCTCCCGTACCCGGCAGAGAGGAGTTCAAGCGGGAGGCGATGCATTGTCTGTAGCACGGAGAGTGCGCGATACAGCAGGCGCAGGCTGCCGTCAAGCACCGACACGGTGCGGGCTAAAAGTCCGGACCGAATAGTCTTAGAGTCGAGTCTTCCGCTGGGTCCGGTTGCAATTTCTGGCGCCGATGTGTCTATGATTATCGCGAGTCATAATCGGCTGCCCGAGCGACGCAAACCGTTGAATCGCCAAGATCAAGAATGGCGATCAGACCGAGTTCGCGTGAGGTGGTGGAGCATGGCTCGATCCCGGAAGCGGTCCAAGCCTCGGCAGGTGCGAGGCCGAAACCGCAGGAGGCGTGGTTGGCTGCGGCAGTACGGCATTAAGGCTCTGACCTGGGTAGTCAGGTTGGGCATCGCCGTGGTTTCGCTGACCACTCACTTCAGGGATGGGCCTGGAGGCCAGGCCACCTAGTAGGTGACCCGGCCCCCAGGTGGGGCTCCCGCGTTAGCTTACCGGCGCAGCGGGGGCCCCTTCTCTCTGCGCCCACTTAACCACGTGAACGCAGACTCCTGAGCGTGGGTGCGTTGAACGTTCAACGCTTCCCAACTTCTAAAACCAAGCGTATAGCACTCGGCGCTGCTCGTCACTCTGCCACAGTTGCAGTATCAGCGACTGTAATCCTTGCAGTAACAGCTACAGCAATATTTACAGTGTTCCTTGCAGTGGTCGTTGCAGCGTTGCGTACAGCAGTTGCAGTATTCAGCAGACCTTCGTCGGCAGCAAGCTTGGCGACATCGCAGGCGCCCGATCGGCTGACAAGGCTGGTGACTCTTCGGCCAGACGGCAGGTGGCCGTTACGGCTTGCTAGCTAGCAAGGCCGTGGGCGTGTGCGCGCGGACCTGGAGAAGTTTGCAAACAAGTTTGCGTGCTTGTTTGCATGCATGCTCGCGCATGAGGCGTCGCTTGGCGGGCGCGAGCAGTGGAGCCCTGGAGCTGCGCTGCTCCTATTTGGCTCCGACCGCAGCGCCCGACCCTGTTCCCTGCACAGCTGCTAGGGGCCACGCTCGCTGCAAGTAGTGGGAGCAAGAGCGTGCCGCCAGCCGTCGAACAGCTTGTCCTCCCGTGTCCATGCCCTGACTCGCTGGCGCGGCCTCTGTCGATCTCTGGGCTGGGCCCTTGGTGCCGGTTGGTGTTGTCGGCCCACCTCGGCGTCTTGTTGTTGACTTGTCTGCCAAGTGCCGTCTACCTTGGAACGCAACTTGGCAGACAAGTTAACAAGTTGGAGGTTGAGCGATGGCTCTGCGAGGCGGCACGAGGTTCGCGGTGCGGTGTGAGGACGTGTTCCCGGCGGGGTGCGCGTTGGTGCCCGAGTCTCTGGGCGAGGTCGAGGACTACGACGAGAAGACCGGCCGGCGTAGCCCGGCAAAGGACAAGCTGACGGGCCAGCGGGTGTGGCAGGTCCGGGTGATGGACCTGGATCCGGAGCTGGGGAAGCGCTCGCGGGAGACGACGGTGAAGATCTCGGCGGACTACCAGCCGGTGCCGCCGACGGGTGGCCTGTTCGAGGCGGTGGAGTTCGACGGCATGACGGTCACGCCGTACGTGGGCAACAACGGTCGGATGGCGTATTCGCTGCGGGCAACCGGGATGCGTGCTCCGGCGGGCGTGGCGACGAAGGCGGCGCAGTAGCCGCATTTGGTGGGGGCGGGGCTGTCAGGTCTTGGCGGACGGCAGCCCCGCCCTCTGTCTCTTTCCCCTGCTCTGTCGAGAGAGGTAGTGACATGTCCAAGCGTATGCCTGCTGTCCTGCGGCGGCCCACAGTGGCGGGTGCGCGATGATGCGCCGGCCGCGGGGCGAGGTCGTGATGACCACCGCCGGGGACCTGATGGTGATCCGGCCGCGTCGCCTGGAGTTGCCGGTCTGGCTGACCGCGCTCGGCCTGGTGCTGAGGTGGATGTGGCGGGGCCTGTGGTGGTGTCTTCGTCACCCGGTCGCCGTCGGCCTGGTCGTGGCCGGGGTGAGCCTCTTCCGCGAGTTCGGCCGGTCCGGCGTGATCGTGCCCGTGGTCCTGGCCGCTGCCGTGTCGGCGCTGTGGCGGTGGCGGCACGAGTCGTCCTGGTGGACCTGGTGCGCCGGCCCGATCCTCGGCCGGTTCCGGCAGCTTTTCGTCTACCGGCGGGCCTGGCGTGAGGCGATGACCCTCTGCGGCCTGGCCAGGGTGTACGACCATCGCACGGTCCTGCCGGAGCTGCTGCGGGTTCGCTCGGATCAGGCGCTCGACGTGCTGACCATCCGCATGGTCCGCGGCCAGACACCGGAGGAGTTCCAGAAGGCGACGGCGAACCTGGCGTACGCCTTCGGCCGGCGGCACGCCCGGGTCTACTCCGAGCGCCCCGATGATCCGCCGATCCGGTCGGGCTATTGGGCGCTGGTCCTAGGCGCGGTGGACCGGCTGCGATTCCGGGACCGGCCGTCGGTGGTCTACCTGGTGGTGGTCCGCACGGACGCGCTACGCACCCTGGTCGACCCGTTCGACGTCCCATCGGTGCCCGACTTCACCGCTCTACCCCTGGCCCGGCGGGAAGACCTGCGGCACTGGTGCCTGCACCTGCTCGCCACCCACGTACTCATCGGCGGCGCCACCCGCTCCGGGAAGGGCTCAGTCCTGTGGTCGCTGGTCCGCGTCCTGGCTGGCGGGATCTCCTCCGGGCTGGTCCGGCTCTGGGTGATCGACCCCAAGGGCGGCATGGAATTCGCCATGGGCCGACCGTTGTTCGCCCGGTTCGCCTGCAAGTCGTTCGAAGCCATGGCCGACCTGCTCGACGAAGCCGTGACAGTGATGCGGGAACGGCAGACCCGACTTGCCGGCGCCGTGCGGGTCCACACTCCGACCCTGGCTGACCCCCTGGTCGTGGTCGTCATCGACGAGATGGCGGCACTGACCGCGTACCTCCAGGACGTCGACCTGCGTAAGCGCATCGCCGGGTCGCTGGGGCTGCTGCTGTCGCAGGGTGCCGGCGTCGGCGTCCTCGTGGTGGCCGCGTTGCAGGACCCCCGTAAGGAGGTGCTGCCGTTCCGGGATCTGTTCCCGACCCGGATCGCGCTCGGCCTGACCGAGGCCGCTCAGGTCGACCTCGTGTTGGGCGACGGTGCCCGCAACCGGGGTGCCCTCGCCGACCAGATGCCCCGCTGGGCCAAGGGCGTCGGGTACGTGATCCTCGACGGCGCCCCCGAGCCGGCGCGGGTCCGCTTCTCCTACATCTCCGACGACCACATCCGGGAGCTGGCCGCCGAGTACCCGGCACCGGCCGACGCGGCGGACATCCTCGCCCAGGTCGGCCGGGAAACCGCCACCGAACCGACCCGACCGCCGCTGCCCCGGCAGCGTCGCGGACCACTACTGCCCGACTCGCTGCTCAACATCCTCGACCGGGACACCGACGGGGGTGAGCCGCGGTGACCGCCCCGACCGACGGCCGAACCTTCTACCGGCTCCGCGCCCCCGGCACCGACGGTGCCACCAGCACGGCCGTGTCCGTCCGCGTCGACCCCGCCCGACCTGACCCGTACCCGGTCTATCTCGCCGTCGGTAGCGGCCGGCGCCGCATGTACCTGACCCCCGACGAGGCGTGGGCGCTGTGGCGCTGCCTCTCCGAAGCGGTGGCCTCCCTCGGCGAGCCACCCGACCACATCCGTACCCGCGTCGCCCCGGCCCGGAGGTAACCGATGTCCCTCAAGAGCTTCTTCCTCGGCACCCACCGCCTCAAGCCGCTGCACATCGACCTCGACGGCTCCCCGGACCGGCTCGCCGGTGCCCTGCACGGCCTGGCACACATGGTCAACCGCCGCCGCGACCTCAACGGCCAACAGATCAGCATCACCCTGACCATCCGCGACAACGGCAGCGGCCGATGATCCGCGAACGCGCCGAGTCCGGCGTCCGGGTGCTGATCCTGCTCGCCATCGGCACCATGGCCGGCGCCGCCGCCTTCACCCACGTCCACGACCTGACCGTCGCCCACGGCCAACCCGACTGGATCGGCTGGGCCAACGCCGTAGCGGTCGAGCTGATGGCCATCTACCTCGGCCTGGAGATCCGCGCCCGCCGCCGTGATGGTCGACCCGTCGGCCTGGTCGGCGTGCTCCTGATCGCGTTCGCGCTACTCTCCCTCGCCGCCCAGGTCGCCGAAGCCGAACCCTCCGTCTGGGGCTGGATCGTCGCGGCCGTGCCGTCGCTCGCCTTCCTCGCCCTGGTGAAGGTCGTCCTGTCCAGCGCACCCACCACCCCGCCGGCACCCGAGCCCGATCAGCCGCAAAGCGACTGGTACGACGAGCCGCAGCCGGTCGAACCCGCCCCGCAGGCACCGGTGATGCCGCCGGCATCAGTTGCGGTGCTGCCTCCGGTCGGCGTCGTCCAGCACAACCGGCCCCAGGTCGTCGGGATCATCCGATGACGGCTCCGACCCTGCCCGGTCTCGAACCCGCCCCGACCCCGGTTGCACCTCGGCCGGGGTCGCGGGCGGCCCGCATGGCACTGCCCCGTTCGGTCGACGTCCTCAAAGACATCGCCATCGAGTACGGCGTCTGCGTCCGCCCGCTCGCCATGCGCCGGACCGACCTCGACACCGGCATGACCGAGGTCATCGACCTGCCCTGCGGCGCGACCCGCGAGGACAAGTGCCCGCCGTGCGCCAAGAAGAACCGCCGCCTGCGGCAAGCCCAGATCCGCGAGGGCTGGCACCGCGACGACGAGCCACTACCCGGCCCGGAACCCGCAACCGAGGCGCAGAAGTCCCTGATCCTGTTCCGCGCACACCTGGAGTTTTCTCGGGATGAGGCGGTGAGGGCTGCCCAGTGGGACCAGGTGGCCGACCTCGACGAGGCTATCCGCGAGGTAGAGGAAGCCATCGCCGCTGAGGGCCTGCGCGGGCGAGTCGGACCACCCCACGCCAACGACGACGAGGACCAGGACGACGAGCCCGGTCCACGGCGCACGCGCTCGACCAAGCGGCGCCAAGATGCCCCCGAGCTGCCTCGGCGCAAGGTCGAGCGGCGCACCGTCGGCAAGACCTACACCGCCCCGGATGGCTCCACCTACCAACCGTCGATGTGGCTCACCCTTACCCTCGACTCGTACGGCCCGGTCCGCCCCGACGGCACCCCGGTCAACCCGGCCAGGTACGACTACCGTCGCGCAGCCTGGGACGCCGTGCACTTCCCCCGGCTGCTGGACCGGTTCTGGCAGAACCTCCGGCGGTGTGAGGGCTGGAACGTCCAGTACGCGGGCTGCGTCGAGCCGCAACGCCGTCTCGCCCCGCACGCCCACTGCGCCATCCGGGGCACCATCCCTCGGGACGTGCTCCGCACCGTGGCGGCGGCGACCTATCACCAGGTGTGGTGGCCCTCGGTCGACGTCCAGCGCTACACCCTCGACCGGCTCCCTGTCTGGGACGAGCAGGCGGCAACGTGGGTCGACCCGGACACCCATGAGTCGCTGAACACCTGGACGGAAGCCCTCGACGCCATCGACGAGGACCCAGACGCCGAACCGGTGCATGTCGTCCGCTTCGGCGCCCAGGTCGACGCCCGCGGCGTCATGCCCGGCACCGAGGACGCCGAACGGACCATCCGGTACGTCACGAAATACATCACCAAGCACACCGGCGACTGCCACAAGGCAACCACCGACCGGCAACGCAAGCACCTCGACCGGCTCTGGCAGCAACTCCAGCTGACGCCGTGCACCGACCGCTGTGCCAACTGGCTGCTGTACGGCGTCCAGCCGAAGAAGGCGCACGCCAAGCTCAAGCCCGGCCGCTGCAGGGGCAAGGTCCACCAGCGCGACACCCTCGGCATCGGCGGCCGGCGCATCCTCATTTCCCGCGACTGGTCCGGCAAGACCCTCGCCGACCACAAGCACGACGCGCGGGCCTGGGTCCGGGCACTGCTCGGCGTCACCACCGACGGTACGCAGCTCGTCGACGACCAGGGCGACACCGCCGAACGGGTCCGGCACGCCTGGGAGTTGGCCCGACCCGATGACCCCGACGTCGGCCCGATGACCCACCGGCTTATGCGGTCGATCAGCGAACGCGCCCGTTGGCGGTCCGAACTGCTCGCCGCCAAGGACCGGGCCGCGCAGGGGTCCTCAGATCTTTCGGCAACTCAGCACAGCGCACAGCACGACGGGGAGGAAACGCAGTGAACGAGGAGTTGTTGACCGTGCCGGAAGTGCTCGCCGAGCTGCGCGTACCGCGCTCGACCTGGTTCTACTGGCGGCAGATCGGCAAGGGGCCACGGGTGATCAAGCTTCCGAACGGGCAGCTTCGGGTCCGGCGGTCGGCGCTCGGTCGGTGGCTCGGCGACCTGGAGCAGGACGCCGCATGAAGAGCTACGAGGTCCAGATCTGGGAGATCGCTAAGCGCGCTGACCGGAAGGCTCGGCCATGGCGGGTCCGTTGGGCGGTGAGCGGCCAACGCTTCGAGGACATGTTCCGTACCAAGGCGTTGGCGCACTCGTTCCGCGCCGAGTTGGTCCAGGCGGCCAACGCGGGGGAGCCCTTCGACCCCGCCACCGGCCGCCCGGTCTCCGAGGCCAGAACCAAGAACCCCACCACCTGGTACGCGCACAGCCGCGCGTACGTCGAGATGAAGTGGCCCCGAGCAGCGGCCAAGACCCGGCGCTCGATCGTCGAGGCGCTGACCTCGATCACGGTGACACTGACCCGCCCGGCGAAGCGGGGCCGACCGACCGACGCCCTGCTCCGTGACGCGCTGTACCTCTACGGCCTCAACCCGCGCCGCTGGTCCGACGAGATCCCCACCGAGCACGCGGCGGCTCTGGCCTGGCTGGAAACCGCGTCCCTCCCGGTCGTCGAACTCGACTCGCCCGCGATGGTCCGCCGCGTCCTCGACAGCCTCTGCGTACGCCTCGACGGCAAGCCCTCGGCTGCCTCCACCGTCCAGCGGAAGCGAGCCACCTTCTACAACGTGCTCGGGTACGCAGTCGAGCTGGAGCTGATCGCCTCCAACCCGGTCGATCGGGTCCAGTGGACCGCCCCCGAGGTCGCACAATCCATCGACCGGCGGGTGGTGGCGAACCCAGCCCAGGTCGCCACGCTGCTAGAGGCGGTGAAATCTCTCGGCAAACGAGCCGACAAGGTCACCGCGTTCTTCGGCTGCCTCTATTACGCGGGGATGCGCCCCTCCGAGGCGGCCGACCTGCGGCGAGAGGACTGCGACCTTGCCGGCCGGTGCGCTGACTGCGGGGCCGACTTCGACGACCTGGGGGCGGTCAAGCCTTCCCGGTCCTGCGAGCACGAGAAGATCGAATATCGCTGGGGCCGGCTGGTGCTCGCCGGCACGTCGCCGCGCGCCGGCTCGCACTGGACCGATGACGGCGGCTCCCACGAGCGGCGCGGACTCAAACACCGGGGGAGGGCTGAGACTCGTACGGTCCCGATCCCGCCCCGGCTCGTCGAGCTGCTGTGCGCACACGTCGCGAATCACGGGGTCGGCCCGGACGGTCGATACTTCCGGGGCCTGCACGGTGGGCCGCTCTCTGAGTCGGTCTACGACCGGTGGTGGAAGCTCGCCCGCGAGAAGGCGCTGGCCGAATCGCAGGTCGCCTCTCCGCTCGTCCGCCGGCCCTACGACCTGCGCCACGCGGCGGCCTCGCTCTGGCTGAATGCCGGCGTCCCACCGACCGAGGTAGCCCGGCGCCTAGGCCACGGCGTCGCCGTCCTGCTCCGGGTCTACGCCAACTGCATCGACGGCGGCGATGACACCATGAACGACAAGATCGGCGAGGCTCTGGCGTGACCCTGCCTGAGTCAGGCGGGGGAGTCGGCACCTTGGGTGGCTACGCCTGCGGCGGTCAAGCGTCGTGCTTCGGCAAGAACGCGAGCGTCGATCTCCGCTTCGGTTTCCTCGCAGTACTCCAGCATGTCGTACACATCATCGAGCATGACCAACTCCTCGGCGTGGGGTGTGCCGTCATGTCCGATGGCCGAGTGGGTCCAGCGAGCCAACTCGCGCGGAGAGAGGGCGCCGGCGAGAAGCCTGCTAGCCATGATGCGTACGGCGGCGTCCTCAACATCTTCGCTGCCTCTGGGGTAGGAGGTCAGGCCAAGCTCGTCGAGGGTGGGTTCAAGCCACTGGAGCAGATCCTGATCCGTGGCGGTGGGCGAGACCCTGTCTGTCAGGGTGAGTTGAGGCCAGCGGCTCATAGCAAGTCCGCCGGACAGGGCGAGTTCAGGATCGAGAAGCGTTGAATACTGCTGTTGA